>CAIYPG010000037.1 GCA_903928055.1 uncultured beta proteobacterium
GCAATACCGAGATTCCCATTTTCGTCATTCCCGCGCAGGCGGGAATCCAGTGGCGTTTCATTTGCTGCCGAGGTTTGCGATGAACGACTCTGGACCCCCGCCTCCGCGGGGATGACAGCATTGGGTGTATCGGTGTCCTTGGGAATTCCACGTGACTTGGTACCGTCTGACTGCTGGATCAGGACGGTATAAGCGGGGTTGACCTCTGCAGCAATACCGAGATTCCCATTTTCGTCATTCCCGCGCAGGCGGGAATCCAGTGGCGTTTCATTTGCAGCCGAGGTTTGCGATGAACGACCCTGGACCCCCGCCTCCGCGGGGGTGACAGTCTGGGGAGCATCGTCCGCCGGAACTACATACACATTCACCTTCCCCTGCCCAACCCTCAGCGCCGCCTCCAGCGCCTCGATGATGCGCGTGCGTTCCGTCGATCCAGCACGGAACCGGTCCTGCACCACTTCGAGCTGCGTCTTCGACTTGGAATGAAAGCGCGTATAGCCTTGCGCGGCGAGCAGTTGTTCGACTTCCTCGGGTTTGAAGGTCTTGGGGACTTCGACGGGAAACGTGATCAGCAGGCGCGGGTCGCCGGCCTGCTTTGCGCGCGCCAGCAGGTCGTCGGCAATCGACTCGGGCGAATCCTTCTTCACCGGTTGGGCGCAGCCGCGGCAGAACAGGTTTGCGGCGCGGGCGTACAGCAGCTTCACATGGTCGTTCAACTCGGTCATGGTGCCGACCGTGGAGCGCGAGGTGCGCACCGGATTCGTCTGGTCGATCGCGATCGCGGGCGGAATGCCGTCGATGGAGTCCACCTGCGGGCGATCCTGGCGATCAAGGAACTGCCGCGCGTAGGGCGAGAAGGTCTCGACGTAGCGGCGCTGGCCCTCGGCGTACAGCGTGTCGAACACCAGCGAGGATTTGCCGGAACCGGACACGCCGGTGACGACGATCAGCTCGTTCGTCGGCAGCGTGAGCGTGAGGTTCTTGAGATTGTTCTGGCGCGCGCCACGGATGACGATGGCGTCGTGGCCGTTCAACTTCTGGTCGGACATGGCTGCGGGAGGCCTTTCAGACGGCGGGTGGAACGTAGTGAGACGGGCCCGAAAACACGATTTCCCGGGGCCACCTTGCAGTCTGCCACAGCAGGTTGCAGCGCACAAACCACGTGCAAGTGCATGCGAAAAAACGGCCTGTAAACAAGGCTGGCAGCAACGGGAATAGCGGGACGCAAATGCGCGTTGACCACTGTGGTGCCCGCCTATACAGTGATCCGCGGCCGCAGATCTGCAGCCGGGCAGCGCCACAAAAAAAGTCACAAAAGTCACATATTCCGAGAGGAGCACGCATGTTCAAGTTCACCGTCAACGGAAAGCCGCGCGAAGCGGATGTCGAGCCGGAAATGCCGCTGTTGTGGGTATTGCGCGATGTGCTCGACGAAAAGGGGCCGAAGTTCGGCTGCGGCATCGGCCAGTGCGGTGCCTGCTCGGTGCATGTGAACGGTGAACTGGTGCGCTCCTGCTCCTTTCCGGTGTCGGGCGCGGCGGGCAAGCAGGTCGTGACGATCGAAGGCCTGGAGCAGAAGGGCAGGCTGCATCCGGTGCAGCAGGCCTGGATCGACCACCAGGTGCCGCAATGCGGCTACTGCCAGTCCGGCCAGATCATGGCCGCGGTGTCGCTGCTGAAGAAAAAACCGAATCCGACGGACAAGGACATCGATGACGCGATGACGAACATCTGCCGCTGCGGCACCTATGCGCGCATCCGTCCGGCGATCCACACCGCTGCGAAGGCGGCGGCGAAGAAATCGGCGAAGGCCTGAGGGGGACGACATGAAAACAATTGCCAAGTCATTCTCTGACTCTCGTCGCGTCTTCCTGAAAACCTCCGCTGCGGTTGGTGGTGGCCTTGCGCTGGGCATTTCGCTCCCTGCATTGGCGCAAACAAAGGATGCCTTTGCCAAACCCGACCAGGTGAACCTGTGGGTGCTGATCTCGCCCGATGACACGGTGGTGATCCGCTACGCGCGCTCCGAAATGGGCCAGGGCAGCTTTACCTCCGCGCCGATGCTGGTGGCCGAAGAACTGGGGTGCGACTGGAACAAGGTGCGCGTCGAGTATGTGTCGACCAATGCCAATGTGGTGAGCAAGCGCGCCTGGGGCGCGATGAACGCCAGCGGCAGCCAGACGATCCGCTCCTCGCAGGAGTACCTGCGCCGCGGCGGCGCGACCGCGCGTGAGATGCTGGTCTCGGCCGCTGCGCAGGAGTGGAAGGCACCGGCCTCGGAATGCACGGTGGCCAATAGCGTCATCACGCATGTCCCAACCGGGCGCACTGTGAGCTTCGGACAGGTGGCTGCGGCGGCCGCGAAGCTCGAAGTGCCGAAGGACGTGAAGCTGAAAGACCCGAAGGACTGGACGATTGCCGGCAAGTCGATGCCGCGCTTCGACATTCCGACCACGGTGCGCGGCAAGCAGCGCTACGGCATCGACACGCAGCTGCCCGGCATGGTGTACGCGGCGGTGGCGCAGTGCCCGGTGTTCGGCGGCAAGGTGAAGTCGCTCGATGCCGCGAAGATCCAGGGCCGGCGCGGCATCCAGAAAGTGCTGAACCTTGGCGACTTCGTGGCGGTGACCGCCGACAACTGGTGGCGCGCCAAGGAGGCGCTGAAGCTGCTGCCCATCGAGTGGGACGTGGGCGCCTACGGCAATGCGACCAGCGCGACCATCATGGAGACGTTCAGGAACGGCCTCGCCCAGAACGACCTGCCGGTGGCGAAAAACACCGGCAATGTCGAGCAGGGCTTTGCCGCATCGGCGAAGGTGCTGGAGGCCGAGTACTTCACGCCCTATCTGGCCCACGCCACGCTGGAGCCCATGGGCTGCACCGCGCTGATGAAGGGCGACAAGGTCGAGGTGTGGGTGTCCACGCAGAACGCGGAGGCCTCGCTGGCAACGGCAGCGGCTGCGGCCGGTGTGCCGGTGGAGAACGTCGAGGTGTATCGCGTGCAGGCGGGCGGCGGCTTCGGCCGGCGCGGCACGCAGGACTACACGCGTCAGGCGGTGCTGATCGCGAAGACCATGCCCGGCGTGCCGGTGAAGGCGCTGTGGACGCGCGAGGAAGACACTCAGCATGACTTCTATCGTCCGGCCAGCCTGGTGCGGATGCGGGCCGGGCTGGATGCTGCGGGCAACCCGGTGGCGTGGACGGCGCGCATTGCGGCGCCCTCCATCATCGCCACGCTGTCGAGCCTGCCGCTCGCCAATGGCATCGATCCGCAGGCGGTGATCGGCTTTGCCGACCAGCCCTACAACATCCCGAATGTGAAAGTGGATTACGCGCAGCGCAACGGCCATGTGCCGGTGGGCTTCTGGCGCACCGTGGGCCATTCGCAGAACCCCTTTGTGCGCGAATGCTTCATGGATGAAATGGCGCTGGCCGCGGGCAGGGACCCGTACCAGTACCGCCGTGCGCTCTTGAAGGACAAGCCGCGCGACCTGGGCATCCTCGATGCGGTGGCAAAGCACGCCGGCTGGGAAAAGCCTGCGGCGAAGGGCGTGTTCCGCGGCATTGCCGAGACCGACGCCTATGGCAGTTACATCGCCGCGGTGATCGAGGTCTCGCCCACCGGGAAGGATGCTGCGGGCAAGGACAGCTTTGCGATCCGGCGCATCGTGGTCGGCATCGACTGCGGCTACGCCGTGAACCCGGACAACATCGTCGCGCAGATGCAGGGCAGCGTGGTGTGGGCGCTGTCGGCGATCCTGTGGGGCGAGAACACCCTGAAGGACGGCCGCATCCAGCAGTCGAACTTCCACGACTACCGCATGATGCGACTGGCCGAGATGCCGAAGGTGGAAGTGGTGATTGCGCCCACCGGCGGCTTCTGGGGCGGCGTGGGCGAGCCGGCGAATGCACCGATTGCGCCGGCACTGTGCAACGCGATCTTTGCCGCCACCGGCAGGCGCGTGCGCTCGCTGCCGCTCATCAACCACGACCTGACGATGAAGAAGGCGTGACGACTTTGGGCGCTTCGTGGGCATCTGCGGCTGGTGCCCTCAATACCGTCATTCCCGCTCATGTTCCAAACTGCGCGGGAATCCAGTGACTTCGAGGCAACGTCGCTGGATCCCCGCTTGCGCGGGGATGACAATTTCCTTTCAGGCTTTCGTGGGCTTTTCAATATTTCTTTTGTTGGCGATGGCCACGACTGCTGCCAGCCCTGCCGATTTGCCAATGGCCTCGTACCGCATCGACGGTGACGAGGTTCGCGCATCGCTCACCGGTGCGGCCGGCGATGCCGGTCGTGGCCGCAGCATCGTGCTCAACCGCAGCGAAGGCGCCTGCCTCCTGTGCCATTCACTTCCGCCATCGGAGCTTGGTGCCGAGCCGTTCATGGGCAACCTCGCGCCATCGCTCGCCGGCGTGGGCTCGCGCATGACGGCGGGGCAGTTGCGCTTGCGCATGATTGACTCGACACGCATCAATTCCGCAACCATCATGCCGGCGTATTACCGCATCGAGGGCCTGAACCAGGTGGCGCTCGCGTATCGCGGCAAACCGGTGCTCAGCGCTGAACAGATCGAGGACGTGGTGGCTTATCTGCGGCAGTTGAAATGAAGCACGCATTTTCACGCCGGGGCTTTCTTGCCCGCACGGCAGGTGTGCTGGCGTTGCCTGCATTCGCGAGGCTGGCGCAGGCACAAACCCCGGCGCTGGCCCCCGCGCTCGACCCGCGGGTGCAGGCCTTTGCGCGTGGCGCGCTGGTGCGCCCGGGGCGGGTGACGCTGACGCTGCCCTCGCTCGCGGACAACGGCAATTCCGTGCCGGCGCGCATCGTGGTGGAGAGCCCGATGAGCGCTGCCGACCATGTGAAGGCGATACGCCTCATCTCGGACCGCAATCCGGAGCCCGTCATGGCGACGTTCCGTCTCGGGCCGCAATCCGGGCGTGCCGACATCGCGACGCGCGTGCGCCTGGCCGGCAGCCAGCGCGTCACCGCAGTGGCGGAATGTTCGGATGGCACGTTCTGGTACGACGCGCGCAGCATCGTGGTCACGATCTCCGCCTGCCTCGATGAAAGCTGAGGGGGCGGACAGGCCATGACCGCACGCATCCAGATTCCCGCGCAGGCAAAGCCCGGCGAGGTGATTGAAATCCGGGTGCTGATCCAGCATCCCATGGAGACCGGGTATCGCTATGACGATGCCGGCAAGCCGATTCCGCGCAACACCATCCGCACGCTGAACTGCCGCTATGACGGCATCGAGATCTTCAGCGCCGAGCTGGGGCCGGGCATTGGCGCGAATCCCTACCTGCAGTTCACCACGGTGGCGCGCGCCAGCGGCGATGTGGAGTTCTCGTGGGTGGATGACGAGGGTGTGGCGGGATCGGAGCGACAGCGTCTGGTGGTTGCGTGATGAGCTTCGCAGGAACGCACATTCCGAAACCCGATGCCGTCATTCCCGCGAAGGCGGGAATCCAGGGCCCTTTATCGAACGTCACTGGATTTCCGCCTGGCCGTTCCTC
Source organism: uncultured beta proteobacterium (assembly GCA_903928055.1). Taxonomy (GTDB): domain Bacteria; phylum Pseudomonadota; class Gammaproteobacteria; order Burkholderiales; family SG8-39; genus CAIYPG01. The sequence goes on from CAIYPG010000037.1 coordinate 5,524, forward strand.
GAAACTTCACCTTGCTTCGCAAGGCCTGTTTTCGCGGGAATGACAGCTTATGGAGCGTCGTGTCCCGGGGTCTGAGCAAATGAACTGGCTGCGCGCTGCATTGCTGGCCGCACTCATCAGCAGTTGCGCCGTGATTTCTTCGGCCGAGGATCGCGCAATTCCGCTCAACCAGCTTCGCTCCGGATCGGAATTCCTCAGCCCGGAACTGCGCGCGCTGCAGGCCGATGCCTTCGCCAATCCGGGCATGCTCTGGGTGGAGCGCGGCGCAAAGCTGTGGAGCACGCCGGCCGGCAGCGCGGGGCAGTCCTGCGCAAGCTGCCATCAGGATGCGGCGAAGACCATGCGCGGTGTGGCCGCCTCCTATCCGCGCGTCGATGCGAAGAGCGGTTTCCTGCTCAATGTCGAGGCGCGCATCAACCAGTGCCGCAGCGAGCGCCAGGCGGTGGCGCCGTTCCGCTACGAGTCGGACGATTTATTATCACTTACGGCATATGTCAATTCATTCAGCAAAGATTACAAGATCAATGTTGTCATCGATGGCAATGCGGAAACGTACTTCGAGGCTGGTCGCACGCTGTACTACCGGCGCAGCGGGCAGATGAACCTGTCCTGCGCGCAGTGCCACGAGGAGAACTGGGGCAAAAACCTTTACGCCGAGCGCATCAGCCAGGGACACCCGAATGCCTATCCGGCCTATCGCATGGAGTGGCAGTCGATGGGTTCGCTGGAGCGGCGCCTGCGCGCCTGCCTGTCGGGGGTGCGCGCCGAGATGCTGCCCTATGGCGCGCAGGAATATCGCAACCTCGCGCTGTTCCTGGCATGGCGCGCGCAGGGCCTGCCGATGGAGTCGCCCGGCATACGAAGATGAGTGCATTGTTCCGTTCGTCCTGAGCCTGTCGAAGGACGAACAAGCGAAGGCACGGAAGTCTTTTGCGGGATCCGTTCATGCACCGTTCGCCCTGAGCTTGTCGAAGGGTGAACAGGCGGAGGCACGGAAGTCATTTGGGATCGTTCATGGCATGACAGGATCACCACGAACGGAAGCGGCCTCTGCTTGAATCAATGCCTCAGGCCGGCGCGTAACCGGCGACGCGGTTGCGCCCCGAGCGCTTGGCGCGATACAGCGCCTGGTCGGCGCGGTGCAGCAGCAGGTCCACGTTGCCCGGCTCGCCCTCGCGCATGGTGTCCACGCCGAAGCTGACGGTCACACGCACCTCCGTATCGCTGATCTGCAGCGGCGTATCGGCGATCAGCGCGCGCACGCGCTCGGCCAGCGCCATGGCGCCCTCGTGCGTGGTGTCGGGCAGCAGCACGCAGAACTCCTCGCCGCCGAAGCGCACCAGCAGGTCTTCGCGCCGCAGGCAGGTCTCCACGACGCGCACGAAACTCTTCAGCACCTGGTCGCCGACCAGGTGGCCATGCTGGTCGTTCACGCGCTTGAAGTGGTCGAGGTCCAGCATCAGCAGCGACAGCGGCGTGCGGGTGCGCTGGGCGCGCGCCAGCGCCATGTCTGCCAGTTCGATGAAGGTGCGCCGGTTGTACACGCCGGTGAGCGGGTCGGTGGTGGCAAGGCGGCGGGTCTGCTCGTCGGCGCGCTCCTTGTGCATCAGGATGACCCCGGTCGAGGACATCATGACCAGTATGAAACCGAACAGGTAGCTGATGGTCTGCAGTCCGTTCTCGGCGGCCGTATAGGGCAGCACGTCGAGATTGAACACGCCCACCACGGCGCGCAAGATGAAGCCGATGGCGGCGGCCATGAAGGCGCCGATCATCAGCCAGCGCACGCGGATGCTGGTGGTGTAGGGCGGCTGCCACATCAGCCAGGCGATGCCGAAGTAGGCGACGCCGTAGGCTGCGCCATTCAGCAGCATCAGGACGGGAACGTTGCCGGGAAAGAGGAAGAACAGTGCCGCGATGCACAGCGGCAGGATCAGCGGCAACGTGCGCGGCACCGGACGCTGCTGGAATTCGAGCAGGGAGATCGCCTTCAGCGCCACGTTGACCGAGAACGCCATGCTGCTGACCACCACGCACATGGCTTCGCTTTCGATGAACGTGGTTGCCAGCAGCAGCCACGAGAACGACTGCGAGACCAGCGCCAGCGCCCACTTGTTCAGGCCGTCGCGCGACTGGCCCGGAAAGATGATCCAGAGTGTGGTCGCCATCAGGAGGCTGGTCACGCTCAATACAATCTGCATCGTGTGGACGTCGATGAACATTTTGATTTGGATCCGGACATGGGCGCGGCGCACGGCCGCTCAGGTGTCTCGTCGCCCCAGGGATGGCACTTTGGGCAGCGCACATTCTATCGTCGGAAGCGGCTGCGTGTCCGTCTGGCCGGCGAAAAATTTGTTGCATAATGCTTTGCGCATAAGCATCGTGCGATGCAGTGTCCATGCCGATTGATGGATGGCGGCATCGTGCAATTCCTCCTCTTTCAGGTTGCCTCTAAATGACCCACGCCATCCGCATTCACCGCTTCGGCGGTCCCGAAGTCATGCAATGGGAATCAATTTCAATTGGCGAGCCCGGTCCTGGCGAGGTGCGGCTGCGCCACACCGCGGCCGGCGTGAATTTCGTGGATGTGTCACAGCGCCTGGGACGGCAGAAGATTCCGCTGCCCATCGTGCTCGGGCGTGGTGCATGCGGCGTGGTCGAATCGGCGGGCGAGGGTGTCACCACCCTGAAACCCGGCGATCGTGTGGCCTATGCGCCCTACAACGGTGCCTATGCCGAAGCGCGGCTGATCGCGGCCGGCAAGGTGGTGAAGGTGCCCGAGGGGCTGGACGACAAGGCGGTCGGAGCGAGCATCCTTCAGGGCCTCACCGTGCATTACCTGATCCGGCAGATCCGCGTTGTCGGCCCGCAGGACACGCTGCTGGTGCATGCCGCCGCCGGCGGCATCGGCCTCATCCTCTGCCAGTGGGCTGCGGCGCTGGGTGCAACGGTGATCGGCGCGGTATCCACGCCGGACAAGGCCGAACTGGCGCGCGCCAACGGCTGCGCCCATGTGCTGGTCTATTCGGAGGGCGACTTTGTCGAGCGTGCGATTGAACTCAATGGCGGGAAGAAAATCGACGCGGTGTATGACGCGGTGGGCAAGGACACCTTCGTGCGCTCGCTGGGCGTGCTGCGCCCGGCAGGACAGATCATCACCTTCGGCCGGGCCTCGGGCCCGATCCCGCCGATCGATGTGGCGACCATGCTGAACCGCGATGCGCTCACGGTGAGCGCCGGGACGCTGTTTGCATTCACCGAGGGCCTGGGCCGGCTGCAGCAGATGGGCCGCGAGTGGTTCGATGCGCTGCTCACCGGCAAGGTGAAGATCAGCGTGAACCAGACCTACCTGATGAAGGACGCGGCGCAGGCGCACCGCGACCTGGAGGCGCGCAGGACCACGGGTTCGACGGTGCTGCTGCCACAGTAATCGGCGCCGTACCTGGGCGAAACCGTCCCAGTGATTGGTTGACTGGAACGGATTTCAGAATCCTCCCTCATCCCCGGCCCTTCTCCCCGGGGGAGAAGGGAGAATAGCCCCTCTCCCCGGGGGAGAGGGGTTGGGGTGAGGGAAAGAATCGAACCAGAAATACCAATTATTTTTTTGAGATAACTTCAGGCAGTTGCCAGCAGTTGCCTAATGGCCGCTCTGCTTTTCCATCGCGCTGACCAGGCGCTGCCGCGAACCATCCTTGTTCATCGAGGCCAGCGCAGTGGCGAGCTTGGCGATGTCGCCCTTGGTGGTGCGGGGGCTGCAGGCCAGCCATAGCGGCGCTTCGCGCAGCACCAGCACCAGTTTCACCGGCCCGGCCTTGGCGTTGTTCGCGATGTCATGCCCGGAGTAATAGCTGGTGATCCACAGGTCGATGTAGTTCGGGTCCTCGGGCTTGAGGAACAGGCGCGGGGGATTCTGCTCGTCGCGCAGCACCTCGCGGATGTTCGAGACGGCATTGCTTTTCAGGTACTCGACCTTGGCGTCCTGCACGATGCCGCCGATCTTCAGCCGGCGTACGTCGGCGATCGACTTGACCGGGCGCGAGAAGTCCGCGCGGCCGAACAGCGCCCACTTGTTCTGCAGCAGTTCACCGACCCATTGCAACTGGTTCTCGCGATTCTCGAGGCGTGCGATCGAGTACACGCAGGTATTGGGCTGGGCCTGCGCCTGCTGGTAGGCATCTTCCCACTTCATGACGCGGATGTCGGCCGGGAGGTCTGCACGTTTGGCCATTTCCGTGACGATTTCCGTCGCGGTGCCCGCGGGCTTGCCTGCTGCGGCGTAGTTGAACGGGGGATTGTCCTCGGTCAGGAAGGTGATGGCCTGTGCGGGCATGGCAATGCCGGCGAGCAGCGAAAACACGGCGATCCCCTTCAGTGTACTGGTCCGATTTCCCATCCCGTGCTCCTTTTTTGGCGTTGATGTGCCGATTTGAGCATGGATGAAGAGGGCGTACAAGCAAGGGTGGTCAAGCAGCAGGCGCCGGATAATGAGAAGATCGGGGTGCATCCTGAAAATGAATGAATCGCGTTTCAGGATGTCTCGATATGCCTGTGCCAGGACATGGGTGATCGCCGTGGATCGAAGAGCTGGAGGGCTCCGGTCCGGAAACTTGAATCAGAGGGCGCACCAGAAGCCCCCATCCAAGAGTGTCAATGGGTTTGCAACGATCCGAAGGCCGCAATGATCACGCAGGGGAAGCCATGACTGCCGCCGGCGACGACGAGGCGCGGCGCTTTCCCCATTGGGTGCGCAACGCACGGTTCATGCCCGCGGCGAACATGCTCACGTCCATGGGCTTTTCGGTGTTCGTGCCCTTCCTGCCGGTGATGGCGCAGAGCCTGGGGGTGCACGACCATCTTGAGACCTGGGTGGGCAACATGATGCTGCTGTTCTACATCATCAGCTTCGCCTCGGGCCCGGTATGGGGCGGCATCGCCGATCACTACGGCCGCAAGATCATGGTGCTGCGTGCCATGCTGGGCATGGGCATCCTGATGTGCCTGGTGCCGTTTGCGCCGACGCCCTTCTGGTTCGTGCTGCTGTTTTCGCTGGTGGGTTTCTGCAACGGCTCCTCTGCCGCTGCGCAGGCGCTGCTGGTGGCCAATACGCCTCCGGCACGCATCGGCAGCACACTGGCGCGCCTGCAGACCGGCATGCTGGTCGGGCAGACCATGGGGCCGGCAGTGGCGACCATGGCGGTGGCGGTGGTGTCGCGGCCGCACTGGCTGTTCTGGATCAGCGCGGCACTGCTGCTGTCGGGCGGGGTGCTGGTGATGCTGTTCGTGCACGAGGTGAAGCAGCTCGCCCCCGGGCCGTGGCGGCCGCAATGGCTGGGCAACCTGCGCGAACTGCTGGCAGTGCCGCGCATCGGCGTGCTCTACCTGCTGAGTTTCGTGTTCGCGATCCTCGGCGCGGGCAACATCACGATCCTCAGCGTCTATGTGCTGCAGCTGCAGGGCCACGATGCCTCGGGCACCGGGTCGGGGGCGTTCTGGGTGGGCGCAGTGGCAACGGGCCTTGCGGTCTCCAGCGTGCTGTCGCTGACGCTGTGGGGCCGGGTGCTCGATCGCCTTGACCCGGCACGCGTGCTGATCTGGGCCACGGCCGCCGCGGGGCTGGCGCAACTGCCGCTGCTGTTTCTGGACACGCCGCTTGAACTGGTGCTGACGCGTGCCGCGTTCGGGCTGGGCGCATCGCTGATGCAGCCCTGCATCGTGCGCCTGCTGAAGGCCTATTCACCGGCCGGAATGGATGCGCGCGCCATCTCCTACAACACCTCGTTCCACTTCATCGCCATCGGCCTGGCGCCGTTCTGCGCGGGCCTGGTCGGCCCGGTGTTCGGGCTGCGCACCTACTTCGCGCTGACGATGGTGTTCACCTTCTGCGCCCTGGCGGTGTGGCTGCGCACCTCCCGGCGCCACGCCGGGCTCCAATGACGCATTCCGGCCGCATGCTGAGTGTCCATGCAGCGTACGGCGGATAATGAGAAGATCGCTCCCTCCTGCATTCAAGAACGGCAATTCGAATGGCCCAATATGTCTATACGATGCGGCGCGTCGGCAAGGTCGTGCCGCCCAAGCGCACCATCCTCAAGAACATTTCGCTGAACTTCTTCCCCGGCGCCAAGATCGGCGTGCTCGGCCTGAACGGTTCCGGAAAGTCCACGCTGCTGAAGATCATGGCCGGCGAGGACACGAACTACGAAGGCGAAGTGGTGCGCATGCCCAACATCAAGGTGGGCTACCTGCCGCAGGAGCCGCAGCTCGATCCGGAAAAGACCGTGCGCGAGGAAGTCGAAGCGGGCATGGGCGACGTGTTTGCAGCAAAGAAGCGCCTCGAGGAGGTGTATGCCGCATATGCCGAGCCGGATGCCGATTTCGACAAGCTCGCCACCGAGCAGGCCGAACTGGAGGCCAAGATCGCGAGCACGGCAGGCGACAACACCGACCACCTGCTCGAGATCGCCGCCGATGCGCTGCGCCTGCCGCCGTGGGAGGCGAAGATCGCGCCGCTCTCCGGCGGCGAGAAGCGTCGCGTCGCGCTGTGCAAGCTGCTGCTCTCCAAGCCCGACCTGCTGCTGCTCGATGAACCGACCAATCACCTGGATGCGGAAAGTGTGGAGTGGCTGGAGCAGTTCCTGCTGCGCTTTGCCGGCACCGTGGTGGCGGTGACCCATGATCGCTACTTCCTCGACAATGCCGCGCAGTGGATCCTCGAACTGGATCGCGGCTACGGCATCCCGTGGGAAGGCAATTACTCGTCGTGGCTGGAGCAGAAGGAAAAACGCCTGGAGCTTGAATCGAAGCAGGAGCAGGCGCGCATCAAGACCATGCAGAAGGAACTGGAGTGGGTGCGCCAGAACCCCAAGGCACGCCAGGCCAAATCGAAGGCGCGCCTGGCGCGCTTCGAGGAACTGTCATCGTACGAGTACCAGAAGCGCAATGAGACCCAGGAGATCTTCATTCCGGTCGCCGAGCGCCTCGGTGACAAGGTCATCGAGTTCAAGAACGTGCGCAAGGCCTATGGCGACCGGCTGCTGATCGACGACCTGTCGTTCGCAGTGCCGCCAGGAGCCATCGTCGGCATCATCGGCCCGAACGGCGCCGGCAAGTCGACACTGTTCCGCATGGTCGCCGGCCGCGAGAAGCCCGATGCCGGCGAAGTCGACATCGGCTCGACGGTGCAGCTTGCCTACGTGGACCAGACGCGCGACGACCTGGAAGCGGACAAGACGGTGTTCGATTTCGTCGCGAACGGCTCTGACATCCTCACCGTGGGCAAGTTCGAGATGCCCTCGCGCGCGTATCTGGGACGCTTCAATTTCAAGGGCGGCGACCAGACCAAGAAGGTGGGCAACCTGTCAGGCGGCGAGCGTGGCCGGCTGCACATGGCCAAGACGCTGCTCGAAGGCGGCAATGTGCTGCTGCTCGATGAACCGTCGAATGACCTCGACGTGGAAACGCTGCGTGCGCTGGAAGATGCGCTGCTGGAATTCGCCGGCTGTGTGCTGGTGATCTCGCATGATCGCTGGTTCCTCGACCGCATCGCCACCCACATCCTCGCCTTCGAAGGCGATTCCAAGGTGTCGTTCTTCAACGGCAATTACCAGGAATACGAAGCCGACAAGAAGAAGCGCTTGGGAGAGGAAGGCATGAGGCCCAAGCGGCTCCGTTTCCGGCCACTCAAGTAAGCGCCACGAACCC
>CAIYPG010000038.1 GCA_903928055.1 uncultured beta proteobacterium
CTTTCATGCTTGTAGAAATAAGACAGGCGCTGGATCGCCTTGATAACGTCGGTGGACTTGTCCATCACGATAACGGCCGCAGTGCCAAGGCCCGTACCCACGGCCTTCAGCGAGTCAAAATCCATCAGGATGTCGTCGCAAGTTGCCTTGGGCATCAGCGGCACCGAGGCGCCACCGGGAATAACGCAGAGCAGATTGTCCCAGCCGCCGCGCACACCTCCACAATGCTTCTCGATCAACTCGCGCAGCGGGATGCCCATTTCCTCTTCGACATTACAGGGTTTGTTCACATGCCCCGAGATGCAGAACAACTTCGTGCCCGTGTTGTTGGGACGGCCGATGCCGGCAAACCATTCGGCGCCGCGGCGCAGGATGGTCGGGGCAACGGCAATGCTTTCCACATTGTTGACCGTGGTGGGACAGCCATAGAGGCCGACATTGGCCGGGAATGGTGGCTTGAGGCGCGGTTGGCCCTTTTTGCCTTCCAGCGATTCGAGCAGCGCGGTTTCTTCGCCGCAGATATAGGCCCCTGCCCCGTGATGGACATAGAGGTCGAAGTCCCAGCCATTGATATTGTTCTTGCCGATCAGCCTAGCAGCATAAGCTTCGTCGACGGCGCGCTGTAGCGCCTCGCGCTCGCGGATAAACTCACCACGGACATAGATGTAGCAGGCGTGCGCCCGCATGGCGAAGCTGGCGATCAGGCAGCCTTCGACCAGCGTATGCGGGTCGTTGCGCATGATGTCGCGATCCTTGCATGTGCCCGGCTCGGACTCGTCGGCATTGACGACGAGATAATGCGGGCGCTCCTTCACTTCCTTGGGCATGAAGGACCATTTCAGACCGGTGGGGAAACCCGCGCCGCCACGGCCGCGCAGGCCGGACTTCTTCATGATGTCCACGATAGTCTCGGGACCCAGATCGATGATGGCTTTGGTATTGTCCCACTGACCGCGCCTCCTCGCCGCCCCGAGGCCAGGGCTCTCGAAACCGTAGAGGTTGGTGAAGATGCGATCCTTGTCGGCGAGCATCAGGCGGTTCCCGGTTTCTTGGGCTCGGCGGGGGGCGGCGGCGGCGCCGTGGGTTCATACTTGCCGATGATGGAGCCGTCATAGAGCGCCGGATCGGTGAGCGACAGCGCCCCGCCCTCGGGCTCGGACGAGACGCGGCGGCCATTCTGCGGCCCCGGCTTGACCGCATTGCCTGCCCGCAGGTCAGCAATCAATTTCTCGGTGAGCGGCCCGTCAATATCTTCATAGAAATCGCTTTGAATCTGCAGCATCGGCGCGTTGACGCAGGCGCCGAGGCATTCCACTTCCATCCAGCTGAATTTTCCGTCCGCCGACACAGTCTTTTCGTGCGGATGAATATGCTTCTTGCAGGCATCGACAACCGCATCGGAGCCGCGCAGCCAGCAGGGCGTGGTGGTGCAGACCTGCACCAGATAGGTGCCCACCGGCTGCAAATTGAACATGGTGTAGAAGGTCGCCACTTCCAGCACGCGGATGAAGGGCATGGAGAGCATCCTGGCGATCTCTTCGATCATGCAATGCGAAACCCAGCCTTCCTGCTCCTGCCCCTTCCACAGCAGCGGGATCACGGCACTTGCCTGGCGGCCCGCCGGATATTTGGCGATCTGCGCATTCGACCAGTCCGCATTCGCTGCATTGAAGGCGAAGCTGGCGGGCTGGATATCGGGCGGGGCGAGGCGACGGAGCGACATGGTGTTACTTCGCGAAATCGACGCGGGCGATCAGCCCGTCACGGAAGGTGTAGATGGCGATGATCTCGAACTGCTCGCCGCCGGGGGCACGGATCACCAATTCGTGATCCACGACGGTGTTGCCGGTGGCGACGCGGCCCTTCAAGTAAGCCTTGTTCTCAGGGAATGTGGCGAAGGCCTTGGCATTGCGGGCCTTGATGGCGTCGCGCGTGGTCTCGGTGGGCGTGCCGTTCAGGCCGGAAACGATGCAGTCTTCCGTGAAATAGGAAGCGTAAATGTCCAAGTCCTGAGCGTTGTAGGCGTCGAGCTGCTTGCTGGCGACGACGAGATTTTCCTGACTATTGGAAGTTGGGCTCACCGGTCCACCTCGCCGAACACGATATCGAGCGAACCCAGCACCGCGGAAACGTCGGCCAGCATATGGCCCTTGCACATGTAATCCATTGCCTGCAGATGCACGAAAGACGGCGCGCGGATCTTGCAGCGATACGGCTTGTTGGAACCATCGGCCACCAGATAGACGCCGAACTCGCCCTTGGGCGCTTCCACCGCTGCATAGGCCTCGCCGGCAGGGACGTGATAACCCTCGGTGTAAAGCTTGAAGTGATGGATCAGGGCTTCCATCGACTGCTTCATCTCGCCCCGGCGCGGCGGCACAACCTTGTGGTCGGTGGAAACGACGGGACCGGCCGGCATCTGCGCGATGCACTGGCGCATGATCTTCGTCGACTCGCGCATTTCTTCCATGCGCATGACATAGCGGTCGTAATTGTCGCCGTTCTTGCCGATAGGAATCTTGAAATCCAGCTCGTTGTAGCACTCATAAGGCTGCGAACGGCGCAGATCCCATTTCACGCCGGTGGAACGCAGCATCACGCCCGACATGCCCCACATCTCGGCCTGTTCGCGGTTCAAGACGCCGATATCGACATTGCGCTGCTTGAAGATGCGATTTTCGGTCAGCAGGCCTTCGATATCGTCGAGAACCTTTGGGAACGTCTCGCAGAATTTGAGAATGTCATCGGCCAGGCCGGGCGGCAGGTCCTGGTGCACGCCACCGGCGCGGAAATAGGCGGCATGCATGCGCGAACCGGAGACGCGCTCATAGAACACCATCAGCTTTTCGCGCTCTTCAAAGCCCCATAGCGGCGGCGTCAGCGCGCCAACATCCATCGCTTGCGTCGTGACGTTCAGCAGGTGGTTGAGGATGCGGCCGATTTCGGAGAACAGCACGCGAATATATTGCCCGCGGATGGGCACTTCCAGCCCCAGTAGCTTTTCAATCGCCAGGCAGTAGGCATGTTCCTGATTCATCGGCGCGACGTAGTCGAGCCGATCGAAATAGGGCAGCGCCTGCAGATAGGACTTGTGCTCGATCAGTTTCTCGGTGCCGCGATGCAGCAGGCCGATATGGGGATCGACGCGGGTGA
>CAIYPG010000039.1 GCA_903928055.1 uncultured beta proteobacterium
CCCCGCCCCGAACTCGATATAGCAGGTGCCGAAGCCGTCATATTCGCGGCCCGGGGCGTTGTCACGCAGGCGGGCGATCAGGCCACTGGCTACCGCCTTGGCGGCGCCTTCGGCAAAGACGCCAGCCTTGGGCGTGCCGGTATTGGCGCCGTCACCCACGGCATAAACACCTGGAAAACGTGTCTCCAGTGTGCGGGGATTGACGGGAATCCAGCCGCCTTCGGCCAGGCCGCTGTCCAGCACAGGCTGGGGCACGCGATGGCGGGGCACGCCCAGGAAGAGGTCGAACGGCATCACAGTGCCGTCATCCAGAATCGCGGTCTTGCCCTGGATGGCATCGACCCGCCGTCCGGGATGGAAGGCGATATTGCGCTCGGCGAAGGCCGCTTCCAGCGCGGCGGAGGTTTCGGGCGACGGCGGCACCGGGCTGGGCAACGGCAGCACGAAGCTGATCTCGCAGGCATCGCGGTGCCCACGCTGCAGCAGATAGTCATGCAGCATCAGGGCGCACTCGCTGGGTCCGGGCGGGCATTTGTAGGGCGTGCCACAGACACCGATCAGCAGCTTGCCGCCGGTGATGCCGGGCAGGATTGCGCCCAGCTTCTGTGCCCCCGCCACGGAATAGAATTCGTTGGCAGTTTCGAGCCCCGGTGTGGCCGCAACGTCATAATCGGCGCCCAGCGCCACGATCAGGTAATCGGCTTCATGCACCCCGGCGCTTGTGGTGACGCGCCGCGCTGCCGGATCAATGGCGGTGACCGTCTCCTGCAGCAACCGCACTCCCGGCGGTGAAATTGCGATAGGGCATGCGGGCGGCTTCGACGCTGGTATGCCCAAACATCAGGTCCAGCTTGGAAAAGCCGAACAGGAAGGCATCAGCCTTGTCGATCAGGGTCACCTGGACGGCGTCGCCCAGCGCCTCGGACAGCTGGGTAGAAAGCTCAAGGCCGCCGAAACCGGCGCCCAGAATGAGAATTCGCGGCGTGTTCTGCGTCATGGGCACCTTCAATTGGCGCGGGTTGGCGAAGAAAAATCACAGGCGAGACGGCTTAAAAAGCAAACAGGAAAATCGGAACAGGGCCAATCGGCCTGTTTTCATATCAAAGGTCGGCAAGCACCCGCAATCCATGCGGGGGCGGCCGCAGGCCTCTAGACCCGTCGGATGGTGGAGACGCTGCCCCGATTGCATGCCGCTGCCGCCGGCCGACCCTGCGCGGCATAAAAAAAGGGCCGCAGCATGTAGCTGCGGCCCTGTAGGGAAGTTGGGGAACCTGGATACTGATTACAGATTGCCGCGGATACCGATCGTGAAGTAGCGGCCCATGAGGTCTTCGCCCTGAGGGGTATTGATACCACCCGGGTTGCCGGACGATCCGGTGACATCCGGCGGAATGGAGTTGAAGGCGTTCTGCACGTTGAAATAGGCAGACATGGCCGAGCCATTGTCCATGGTGAACTTCCTGGTGAGGGTGAAGTCCGTCGTGCTGAAGCCCGGAACACGGTTCACGGCATAGAAGGTCTGCCCCGTCCCGAAAACGCCATTCTTGTTCAGGCCACTGAAATAATGCCACTGCGTGGTCAAGTTCCAGTTGCCGAGGTTGTAACCGACGAACAGCGTGGAATGGTTCTTCGGCTGGGTGACGTGCGAGACGGGAGCGCCGGGGAAGCTGCTGGTGGTATTCACCGGGGCAATATTCATCAAGGCACGCAGATTGACCTGGCCCGGCAGCTCGGACATCAAGTCCGCCAAGTTGAAGGCATAGTCGATTTCGTAGTCTTCGCCCTGGGTGGCGTTGAACGCCGCGTTGAGGCTCTGGCTGCGCAGGAGCGTGGGATAGTTGGCCGTCGTGGTGTTGGTGTAGGCAAACGGCCGGTCATACAGCGAGCAGAACGGCGACGTACCGACACTGGCGATGCAAAGATTTGCAATCGCCGTCGTGGAGCCGCTGATGCTGGTGATCGCGTTGTGCAGGTTGATCTGGTAGTAGTCCGCCGACATCGTCAGGCCGGGAATGAAGGTCGGCGTCAGCACCATGCCCGCCGTATAGGTGCGCGCCACTTCCGGCACCAGCGCGGGATTGCCGCCCGACCGGGTCTGGATGCCGCCCGGGTTGTAGTTGGTCAGCGGATCCAGGAAGGGGCCGCTGTTGGAGACTGTGGGCGAATACAGGTCGTTCAGCGTGGGTGCACGAATGTCGATGGATGTCGTGCCGCGGAAGCGCAGATCGTCGTTCACGTGCCAGTCCAGGCCGACCTTCCAGGTCTCCACAGCGCCGGAGATGCTGTAATCGGTGTAGCGGCCGGCGAGGTCGGCATCCAGGCGCTGAACAAGCGGCAGATCCTTCAGGATCGGGACGTTCACTTCACCCGAGAATTCCCACACATTTTCCGAGGCTTGGACGGACGGCACCGTGTTGTTGTCCCACAGGGTCTGGGTAACAGTGGACTGAACGACAGGGCCAGTGCCCTTGCCGGTGTTGCCGCACAGGCGCAGGCCAAAGCAATTGACCACCGCCGTCGGCGAAGCGTTGGAATTGATCACATAGTCGAGCCAGCGCATTTCGCCGTTCAGCGCGCCGCGGACCGGGCCAGCCGGCAGGTTGAAAAGGTCACCGCTGATGCTGGCTTCGATATCGTCCATTGTGTTGGTTTCGGAGAAATGCGTGGTCCGGCCCCAATAATCATTCTGGGCATTCGTGGTCACGTTGTTGCCGAAGGTGTTGATCGGCACGCAACCGGGATAAATGTTGCCGTAGAGAGCAATCGCCGCCTTCGTATCGTTGTAGCAAACGATGCTGTTGAAGGTGGAGCTGGTCGGGTCGGTATCAACCACCGCATCCGAGGCCGCGTCGTGGAACTGGTTATTGCCGTTATGGAGGCCGGAGGTCGACAGGCGGGTTTCGCCATGGGTGTAGTGCACATCCCAGGCATAATCCCCGAACACCACGCCGGTCAGGCCGCTTGAGGAGACGATGTTGCGCGTGACGTTGTTGGTCGCGCGGATACGGCCCGGGGCGGCATACCATTCCGACACCTGGAAGACGTTGCTGCCATCGGTGTGACAGTTGACGTTCGTGGCGCAGTTGTTGCCCAGCAAAGCTTGGGTGGCGGCCGGCAGGTAGGCGTTATCCTTGTAATAATACTGGGTCTGGCGGCTGGGCTCCTGCTGTTCCGGGAAGAACGTGTTGTAGACGTTGGCCTGCGCCAGCGAGACCTGGGTAAAGAACTGGGTGTCGCTGTTGATGTTGAAGCTGAAGCGGCCGAACGCCGTGGCATTCCGGGTGGCGCCAAAAATGTTCGTGTTGCTCACATGGGCGCAGTCACCGCAACCCTGGGCGACAGCTGTGTTGACCACGGTCGAGCCCGGCGTCTGGGGGATCACGCCGTAGAAGATCGGGGTGGGGACGCCGGGCGTGCCGAACTCAAAGCCGTTGATCGAGCCGCAGCTGATTTCATTGGCCACCAGCAGGTTGCCCGTCGTGCCGTTATGACAGGTGATCTTGCCGCTGGCGGTCGAGACCGTCTGGCCGGCCTGCTTGATATTGGTGACCGGGGCGGTCGCGTTGGCACCGGTATTGAAAGAGCCCAGATTTTCCGCGCCCGACGGACGCGCTTCCTTCAGGACGCCGTCCGAATTCTGATAGCCGATGGCGCCTTCGATATGGGCCCGGCCGCCGAACAGGTCGGTACCGGCCGCCAGATGCGCCTTGTACTGGAACCCGTCCTGATAATTCGAAATGCCCGAATTCAGGTCGTACTTGATGCCGTTGAAATTCTTGTCGAGGACGAAGTTGACCACGCCGGTAACGGCGTCAGAACCATACACCGACGAGGCGCCGGCCGTGACAACGTCGACGCGGGAGATCAACTGCTGCGGCAGGACGCTGATATCAACGCTGCCACCCTGGTTCGAGGGCGGAAGGCGCATGCCATCCAGCAGGGTAAGGGTGCGTTGCTGGCCGAAATTGCGCAGGTTGAGGAAGTCACCACCGGAGTTGCCGCTGGCGCTGCCCGCATTACGCTGGGTCGCGCTGTTCTGGAAAACGGGGAGCTTGTTCAGGGCGTCCGACAGGTTGCTGGGGGTGGTTTCCAGCAGCTGCTGCGTGCTCACGATGGTCACCGGGGTCGGTGAATTGGCGACGTCCGAAATAACGCGCGAACCGGTCACGACCACGGTTTCGGGGGGGGCGGCATCGAGGGACTGGGCATAGGCCCCGACCGACATGGCCATCAGGCTGACCGAAGCAAGCGCCAACGAGCGCGAGAAACGCGATTCGAACATTAGGTATCTCCCCTTGAGTATGTATTTTTGTTTTCCAACTCACTCAGACGAGCGGTCGGGAGAAATCCGGGACGAGATTTCTCCCCGGAACCGTTATTTGGTTGTCATCTTCGGCATGTGAAGCAAAAAAGACACTGTCCGGCGCGTAGACGCCTTCAATGCTAACGCAACGGCAGCTAATGCTGCATTGCATCAAAGATTGCCGCGCACGCCGATCGTGAAATAGCGGCCCATGACGTCTTCGCCCGCTGGCGCCGGTATGCCGGCGCCGGGATTGCCGGACGATCCGGTGACGATCGGCGGGTTGGCATTGCCGATATTCTGCACCGAGAAATAGGCCTGCATGCTGGCGCCGTTATCGAGCGGGATTGTCCTGGCGATGGCGATGTCCACGGTGTTGAAGGACGCGACCCTGGGCACGGCATAAATCACCGCCGCGCTTCCCAGTACGCCGTTCTTGTAAAGATCGCTGAACCAGTGGACCTGGCCGTTCACGCTCCAATTGCCGATCGTATAATCGGCAAAAAGCGCCGCATGGCCCTTGGGATTGGTGGTGTGCAAGATCTGTGAACCCGGGAACGTATTCTGGTCGATCTTGGGCGCGACATTCAGCATGGCGCGAAGGGAGACTGCGCCCGGCCAGGCTTCGTTCACGTCGGCCAGGTTGAAATGATAATCGACCTCGTAATCCTCACCCTCGGTCGCGCTGAACGCGGCGTTGAGGTTGCGGGAAAAGATCGCCGTGGGATAGTTGGCGGCGGTATCGTATCCCGGTGCGCCGAACGCGATGGGCCGCTGGTACAGCGCACAGAACGGCGATGTGCCGCCTGAACTATTGCAAAGGGCCTGAACCTGCGTGTTGGTCCCCGTGACAGACCCGATCGCGTTGTGAAGGTTGATGTTGTAGAAATCCACCGACGCCGTGAACCCCTGCAACCAGGCCGGTGTGAACACCACGCCCGCCGTGTAGGTACGCGCCACTTCCGGCACCAGGGCGGGATTGCCCTGCGTGACCTGTTGCGTGCCCGTGCCTGCGAAGTTGGTCAGCAGATCGAAATAGCCGACGCTGGTGGACGAAACGGGCTGGTACAGGTCGTTCAGCGTGGGCGCGCGGATGTCGATGGATGTCGTGCCACGGAAGTACAGATCGTCATTCAAATGCCAGTTCAGGCCGACTTTCCAGGTCTGCACCGGGCCTGAGACGCTGTAATCTGTGTAGCGCCCCGCGATGTCAGCGGCGAAGGACTGGACGAACGGAATATCCTTGATGAGCGGAATATTGGCTTCGCCTGAGAATTCCCAGACATTCTCATTGGCCGTGACGCTGGCCAGGGTGTTGTTGTCCCACAAGGTCTGGGTGGGGCCACCGCAAAGACGAAGGCCAAGGCAATTCACCAGCGCGGTCGGCGAGGCATTGGAATTGACGGTATAGTCGAGCCAGCGCATTTCGCCCGACAGCGCCGCCCGGATTGGCCCCGCCGGCAAGTCGAAGAGATCGCCGCTGATGTCGGCGGCAAGATCGTCCATGCTGTTGGTCATGGCGAATTTGGTCGTCCTCGACCAATATTTGTAGGCGTCATCCTTGATCGATGTCGGCCCGAAAGGGTTCAGGGGCACGCAACCCGGATACAGATCGCCATACAGCGCGATCGCCGCCGCCGTATCGTTGTAGCACTTGATGGTGCCACCATCCACGACCACGTCCGCCTGCGCGTCATGATACTGGTTGTTGCCGTTGTTGATACCCTTGACCGAGTCGCGACTTTCGCCATGGGTGTAATGCACTTCCCAGTCATAGGCCCCGGACAATTGGCCATTGAAACCGGTGGTAAGAATGAGGTTGCGCGTTACCGAGTTGGTTGCGCGGCCCGGCTGGTTGTCGAGCCATTTCTGCATGGTGAAAATATTGGTGGAATCCGTCAGGCCGTTATTGCCCAGCAGCGCCTGCTGGTCCGCCCCCAGATAGGGATTGTTCTTGAAGTACTTTGTGGTCTGGCGGCCATTGTCGATCTGCGAAGGAAAGAATTCGTTGAAAACGGTGGCTTGCGTGGCCGAGCCCTGGATCCAGAATGTGGTGTCGGAATTCAGATTGTAACTGAAGCGGGTGAAAAACTCGGCATGCTTCGTGGCGGCGATGGCATGTGTATTGTGAACATAGACGCCGTCGCCGCCGCTGGAGACCGACCCCCCGGCCACAGGCACAACGCCGGAATCGAAAGGCCCGATCACGTCATCGCGAACGAATTGCTGGCCGTTTACCGAGCAGTTCGTGCAGCTGATCCTGCCGCCAAAGGACTCCGGATTCAAACGCGCCTGCTGGATGTTGGTGATGGGCGAGGCAAGCGTGCCGAGGCCATAGGAAGACCAGTTCTGGGCACCTCCTGGACGGTCTTTTTTATAGACGCCGTCGGAATGATAATATTGCGCCGAGCCTTCGATATGGCCGCGGCCACCGAACAGGCTGGTGCCCCCTGCCGCGCCAGCCTGGTAGGAGACGCCATCGCCGTAGCTCGAAATGCCCGCATTGGCGTTGTACTTCATACCGTCGAAATTCTTGTCGAGGATGAAATTGACCACGCCAGTAATGGCGTCGGAACCGTAAACCGCCGAGGCGCCGCCGGTCACGACGTCCACACGCGTCATCAGCATCTGCGGCAGGGTGCTTATATCAACGCTGCCATTCGCGTTCGAGGCCGGCACGCGCATGCCATTCATCAGAACCAGGGTGCGCTGCGGCCCGAAAGCGCGCAGGTTGAGGAAGTCGCCGCCGCCGTTGCCGCTGGCGCCGCCAGCAGTGCGCTGCGTCGCACTACTCTGGAATATAGGCAGCTTGTTCAGGGCATCCGAGAGGTTGCTCGGGGTGGTCGCCAGCAATTGGGCCGTGCGCATCACGGTCAGCGGCGTGGGCGAATTGGCGGCATCCTGAATGACGCGCGAACCGGTTACGACCACGGTTTCGGTTGAGACGGGCGTCTCGGCAAACGGGTCGATGGCACTGCTCTGCGCCTGGCGCACTACGACGAAGGCGCCTGAAGTTCCGCGCTGTGCCGCGACATTGGTGCCTTGCAGCAACCGGGCAAGCGCCTGTTCCGGCGTAAAGGATCCGCGCACCGCCTGGCTTTTCAGACCGTTGACGTCGTCGGCCTTGTAAACCAGTTCGACGCCTGACTGGCTGATATAGGCATCGAGCGCGCTTTTCAGGTCTTCGGCCGGGATATCGATATTGCGGGCCTGTGCGAAGGCAGCCCCCGTCAATGCCGCAACACTGACCGAAGCGATCGCGAACGAGCGCAAGAAACGCGATCCGAACATTACTTCCCCGGTCCCCCCGGATTATTGATTTTGTTTTTTACCACCCAAATGCATTGGGGTGGAAAATCCGGGGTGGTTTTTTTTCAGTTCGAAATTACGATTTTATCATCGGCCTCGACAATTTTCAGGCGGAAGCCATCGCGCAGCAGCTGCTTGAAGCCCTCAATGTTGTCGCTACGGAAACTTCCGCCGATACGGATATCCCGCGCCGCGCCAATTACCTCGATCTTGCGGACATTATAGCGGTTGATGTCATCGGCCACGTCTGCCAGCGCTTCCTGGTTGAAGACCAGCATGCCGGACCGCCACAGCATGGCATTGTCGATGTCCTGCGCCGCCTTGAGCGTGATCAGGGTCTCCCTGTCACGCGCGATGACAACCGTATTGCGCTCGGCCACGACCGGGGCGCTGACCTGTTCAGGGTGGTCGGGAGTAATGAAGTCGACTTGCACCTGCCCTTCCTTGACCACGACCACCACACGGTCGCCGTCGCGCAAGACAGAGAATTTGGTTCCCAGATCCGTAATGCGGCGATTGCCGGCGATCACCACGAATGGATGACGGGCATCGTGCACAACCTCGAAATAGGCTTGCCCCCGATCGAGCTGCACGGTCCGCGTGCCCGACGCCATGGAGGTATGAATGACCGTATCTGTATTGAGCTCCACATGGGTGCCGTCCGCCAGGTTCAGCGAACGCTGCGTGCCAATGGCCGTTGCGAACCGTTCGGTGGCCGTTTTACGCATCTCCAGATAGCTCAGGCCGAAACCGGCGCAGATGACGAGAACAGCCGCTATTGCCGTCAGCCAGAGCAGCCGGCGCTGCGGCGCCGGGACGACGTCGCGCGGCCGGCGCATGGCCGCCAGCCGGTCCGCGCGCTGCCATACCGACTGGAGCCGGATGAATCTAATGCGGCGCTCGGTCGAAGCGTCTTTCCAAAGCTCGAACGCGGCCACGCCCTCGCCATCGAGGCCGCGGTCAACCCGCGCCAGCCAGTCGGCGGCTTCCGCCTCGATATTCTCCCGTTCACTCATTTCGACAAAATTCCAAGCCGGCCCATGCGTCGGCGAGCACCCGATACCAGCAGCGTCCGGCTGCCATGAAGCGATTTCTCAAGCAGTCGAACCCCCTTCGAAACCTGGCGTTCAACCGTGTCTTCCGTAATTCCCATCTTTTTTGCGACTTCACGCTGGGAAAGACCCTCGATCTTTCGCAGCGTCACAACCTGCCGACACCGTGGCGGCAACTCCGTAAGCGCGGCCAGCAGCATGCGAACTTCCTGCCGTGCCGCCGCCGATCTCTCCAAGTCGGGCCTGTCCTCGCCTGTATCGATCGCCTCGAAATCTGCGAATGAATCGAAGGAAACCACGTTCTTCCGCCTCACCCGGTCAATCATCAGGTTGCGCGCTACCTGGAAAAGAAAATGCTTCGGATTGAAGGGCTTCTCCCGCAGCGCCGCCTCATAGACCCGGACATAGACATCCTGGCGTATGTCCTGCACTTCGTTCTGATCACGCCAACTGCGGCGCAGATAACGCTCCAACATCGACTCGAGCGGCAGAATTTCGCGCGCAAACCATTGTTCTAAATCATTTTCCAACCGGGCCCCCGTGACGAGCCGCTACTTCCGCCAAGGCTCGCCTGGCAGGGCGCGACTTCATTCTTCAAATATAGGACGAATGCGCCCGGGAAATCCGGTATCGAAACCCGGTTTGGTGATACCCGAACCCTCATCCTTCGTGCCCCTACCTTCTCTCTATATTGGCTCTGGGTCAAAAACGGACGAGGAACGGGGCGCCGCATAGCCAGCGATTGTCCATAGCCGTCCGGAGCCGTCGGGGTATGACGGAGCCAAACGGTAAATATCTGATTTTATTGAAACACCTGGAGCGGGCGAACGGATTCGAACCGTCGACCCTAACCTTGGCAACACACCACTCCAACTTTCGCTACAGTTTCTTTTCTTAGCCGGAAGTACGCTAAGCCATTGTAGTCTATGGATTATCGTTGCGCTACTCAAGCCCTTTCGTATCCTAATTCTACTAAGGGATTTGCGCTCCGCAGCTTCCCCGGCGCTTCCCCGAGCTCCGCCATCAGTTTTGGGGAAGCAGAATTGAGAACATGCACTGAACAACAACAGAACGAATGATTGGAGACAATCATGGCAAAGCTCACAATACGCATTATTGATGCCCTAGAAGCAGACCCGGATCGCGACGTGTTCGCCTGGGATAGCGAAATGAGAGGGTTTGGCGTCCGGGTGAAGCCCACCGGGACCACCACTTTTCTGATCCAGTACCGGAACGCGGAAGGCCGGACCCGGCGCATGGTCATCGGGCAATACGGGGTCCTCACGCCCGACGAAGCTCGAAACCTTGCCCGCAAACACCTGGCCGCCGCAGCTGCGGGAAAGGATCCCTCGGCTGATCGTCGTGCCGTCCGTAGCGGCATGACGGTGAACGAAGTCTGCGACTGGTACCTTGATCAAGCCACCTCCGGCCGTCTTCTCGGCCGCAGCCGCAAACCCATCAAGGACTCTACCCTTTACGTGGATCGCAGCCGTATCGAGACCCACATCAAGCCCCTTCTCGGAACTCGCCTAGTCAGCGGGCTCACTCTGCGGGACATCGAGGGTATGCAGTCGGACATCGCTGAGGGCAAGTC
>CAIYPG010000040.1 GCA_903928055.1 uncultured beta proteobacterium
CACGTTCAAAACAGACGAAAGGAGGCGAAGCGACGGCCGCCTACATAGACTTATCCACAACAACGTAGCAGAATTCTTCCTTAAACCAGTGGCTCAGAATTCAGCATGAACACTGGCCCAGTTTGCTCCGTGAATCAACAGTCAGCGTTCTGGATGGCGATAACGCCGTTTATGTGGCTCTGGCAAATCCACAGCCGTTTCTTGCCCTGGGGACCAACGTCGGCACCAGATTTCCAGGATTCATTTCTGCGGGGGGACGAGTACTGATTGCACACATGGAAGAAGGCCGAAGGGAAGAGTTGCTCACCAAAACAAAACTACCCGCACTGACACCCTTAACTATCACGGACAAGGACAAGTTGCGCCGCGTGTTGGCAAATGTTCGCAAGCAGGGCTACGCTAGCATAGATGAGGAACTGCATCTCGGAGTACGCTCCCTCGCGGTACCGATCTTTGACCGGATTGGCCGTGTGCCTGGAGCGCTCGGCCTCAGCGTCAGGGTCCCCAATATATCAATAGGTGAGATGGTGTCGGGCTACCTTCCGAGACTGATTGCAGCTGCGTCAACAATCAGCGAGCAGTTGCCGTCCTGAAGTATCGCGATGTGGCATCAACAAATCTCCAACGGTTACTGGCGACTTCAAATAAATTCACATTGTGATCATATTTGTAAATCAGTCGTTTTCCCTGGCTAGTTCACAAATAGATTAAGATAATCTTATTTTTCTGTGCAGCCCTGTTGCGGGTCAAAATCCCTAATCTCCCAACCCGCGCTCCAGGTCCGCCTTCAGGTCACGCACAGACTCCAGCCCCACGGCAACCCGCAACAGCCCCTCACGTATGCCGGCACGGGCGCGCGCCTCCTCGCCGATGCGGCCATGCGTGGTCGTGGAGGGATGGGTGATCGTGCTCTTGGTGTCACCGAGGTTCGCGGTGATGGACAGCAGCCGGGTTGAATCGATCACGCGCCAAGCCCCCGCCCGCCCGCCCTTCACCTCAAAGGACACGATGGCGCCACCTGCCTTCTGCTGGCGCATGGCCAGCGCATGCTGCGGGTGGGAAGCCAGGCCGGGATAAAACACGCGATCGACGGCCGGATGCTGCTCCAGCCACTGCGCCAGTTCCAGTGCGCTTTTCGATTGCGCATCAAGGCGGATCTGCAGTGTCTCCAGTCCCTTCAGGATCACCCAGGCATTGAATGCGGACAAGGTCGGTCCGGCGGTGCGCAGGAATCCGGTAATGCCCTCGCCGATGGCCTTGTCGCCGAGAACGGCACCGCCCAGCACCCGCCCCTGCCCGTCGAGAAACTTCGTGGCCGAGTGGATGATGATGTCCGCGCCCAGTTCCAGCGGCTTTTGCAGCGCTGGCGTGCAGAAGCAATTGTCCACTGCCAGCAGCGCACCACCCTTCTTCGCCACGGCTGCTAGCGCGGCGATGTCATAGACCTCGGTGGTCGGATTGGACGGCGTTTCGATGAACAGCAGCTTCGTCTCCGGTCGCATGGCCTTCTGCCAGGCTGCCGGATCGCTACTGTCAACGAAGGTCGTCACCAACCCGAACTTCGCGAGGATGTTGCCGAACAACTGCACCGTGGTACCGAATACGCCGGCCGAACACAGCACATGGTCTCCGGACTTCAACAGGGTCATGGCCATTGCCAGGATGGCCGACATGCCGGAAGCCGTGGCCACGCAGGTCTCCGCGCCCTCAAGGGCCGCGAGGCGCTCCTGCAGGGCCGCCACCGTGGGATTCGTGAAACGCGAGTAGATGACACCCGGCTCGGCATTGCTGAAGCGCGCCGCCGCCTGGGCTGCATTGTCGAAGACGAAACTCGAGGTCAGGTAAAGGGCTTCAGAGTGCTCGTTGAACTGGCTGCGGTGTATGCCGGTCCGCACGGCCTGCGTCTGCAGATCGTACTGGTCGGTCGCGTTGTCGTCTGGTGATTTCTGGTCACGCATGTCGCTCTCCATCCGTCCGCTCTTTCGCGTCCGGAAAACAAAAAACCCGTCCAGCTTGCGCTAAGACGGGCTCTCACCACGCTTTAGCCGCATTTGTTTGTCGCCGGTCGGTGCTGCTTGAAAATGGCGGCGCCCGCAAGCTGCTGATCAAATCGGCGCTATGGGGAAGTTACTATTCCGGCATCACTATGTCAAATTACCTGAAGCGATTAACAGTGGCGGAATTCAGGCTCGACGGAAAATTGCCGTGATGCGTGATCCGGATTTTCAATCCGGATGACACACCGCTGTTACTGCTTCGAGTCCTTCGGTATGGCCAGGCAGCGCCCCATGACGTACTGCTCCGCCCCGCCGGCATTCATGCTGCGGCGTGCAGCCTCGCACTGCTCCAGTTTTTCATAGGGAATGCGGATGCTGAAATTCCTGGCCGCGCATGCCCCGCCGGTCGGCATGGGACCGGCACAGCCTTCGATGATGATCAGCAGCATGAATGTCAGATTTGGCAGGAGCATGATTCAGTCGCTTCAATCAAGAGGGCCTGAAAGGCCGCAGCGGGTATTTTGCCTGAATACGCGCCCGGCAGAAATCTTCAAAGGGATTTCGCGTGCATTTCCAGTACGCCGTCATATCACGGACCTGATGAACAGCATTAAGGCCGGTCGCACGCGCGAATCCCGGGCAGGACACGCTATTATCGAAGCCAGAGGGATTTCCGGCGGTATGATCTGCCCCTGGACTGCGTGATGACGGCGGCACCACGCATCAATCATCGGCAATTGGCTGGAGGGACGACGGCATGAACGACAAGCGATTGTGGCTGGGGGCCTGGGCGGCCATTTCTGCACTCTGGGTGATGTACTGGATCGGAATGAGCTCCGCGCTGGGCGTGGAGGCGATTCGCGACATGATCGCCGAATTGGGCTGGCCGCTGCTGATCGGGGGCCTGGTGCTGTCCGTGCCGGCCGCCCTGTACCTGATCGGTGCCCTCGTCGGTGGCATCGCCCAGGCGGGCAAGCGCAAGTAATTCCGGTATCCGGGCAACAGCGATGCCCGGTTTCTGCACTCAGGCTTCGTTCAGGTCCAACTGGTTGGCGTCCCGCTCTTCTTCGCCATTCTCGCGTCCGGCATTGCGCGTGCGCTCCACCGACTCTAGGTATTCGGGCGTGACATCCCCGGTCACATAGCGCCCGTCAAAGCAGGATGTCTCGAACTGCGTCAGGCGCGGATTCAACTCGGTCACCGCCTGCTTCAATGCGTCGAGATCCTGGTAGATCACCGCATCGGCCTCGATCTCGCGCGCAATCTCTTCCTCGTTGCGGTCGGTGGCGATCAGTTCCTGGCGCGTCGGCATGTCGATGCCGTAGACATTGGCGAAGCGCACCGGAGGCGCTGCGGAAGCGAAGTACACCTTGCGCGCACCGGCCTCGCGGGCCATCTGCACGATCTCGCGGCTGGTGGTTCCGCGCACGATGGAGTCATCCACGATGAGCACGTTCTTGTCCTTGAATTCCATGCCCATGACGTTGAGCTTCTGGCGCACGGACTTCTTGCGCATGGCCTGCCCCGGCATGATGAACGTGCGCCCGATATAGCGGTTGCGAACGAAACCTTCGCGGTAGCTGACCCCAAGCACATTGGCGATTTCCAGCGCGCTGGGGCGGCTGGTATCGGGCACTGGAATGACCACATCAATCGCGGCATCGGGCATGTCACGCCGGATTTTCGCCGCGAGGTGCCTGCCCATGTTGAGGCGCGCCTCATACACCGAAGCACCATCCATGACAGAGTCCGGTCGAGCCAGATAGACGTATTCGAAAATGCACGGTGACAGCACCGGATTCGCGGCGCACTGCTGGGTATGCAGCTTGCCCGCCTCATCCACGAAGATGGCCTCGCCGGGCGCCACATCCCGGATCATCTCGAAACCGAAGGCCGTGAGGGCCACGCTCTCGGAGGCCACCAGGTATTCCGGGCCGTCTGCGCCTTCGGCACGCCCGTAGACAAGCGGCCGGATGCCAAACGGGTCACGGAACGCGAGCAGGCCGTAACCGGCGATCATCGCCACCACCGCATAGGCGCCGCGACAGCGGCGATGCACATTGGCCACGGCCGCGAAGATGCGCTCCGGATCAAGGCGTGCGCCCTTGGCCGACTGCTCCAGCTCGTGGGCCAGCACGTTGAGCAGCACTTCCGAATCCGAATTCGTATTGATGTGCCGCAGGTCCTGCAGGAACATCTCGCGCTTGAGTACGTCGGAATTGGTCAGGTTGCCGTTGTGGCCCAGCACCAGCCCGAACGGCGAGTTCACATAGAAAGGCTGCGCCTCGCCGGCATTGGACGCCGATCCCGCCGTGGGATAACGGCAATGGGCAATGCCCATCTCGCCGGGAAGCGAGCGCATGTTGCGCGTGCGGAACACGTCACGCACGAGGCCCGGACCCTTGTGCATGTGGAAGTTCTGCAGCGAGGAAGTGACGATGCCGGCAGCGTCCTGGCCGCGGTGCTGCAGCAGCAGAAGGCCGTCATAGAGCATCTGGTTGACGGGAGTCCGTGCCACCACTCCGATAATGCCGCACATGAGGATTCCCTTTTCAGTTCGCGTGTAATGCATGGACGCTAGCGATAACGTATGCGCTGCGCCAATCCTTCCGGCAGCAGTGGCTTCATCGCCACCACTGCGGTTTCAAGCGGTGCGGAAAACATCGCATTGCGCCAGAATGCTTCGTGCGGCAACGGCGTCAGCCCGCCCAGCATGACTGCAACGAGCACGATGATGGCCCCGCGCACCAGTCCCAGCAAGGCCCCCAGCAGCCGATCTCCCCACCCCAGCCCGGCCGCCTTCGCCAGTTTGGAAAGTATCAGCCCGATCAGCCCGGACAGCACCCAGACGCCGATGAATATCGCCAGGAACGCGAGCAGGCTGGACAGCAACGGCCCCAGGCTTTCCGGAAACATGCGCGCCAGCTTTTGCGTAAACATCACCGACAATACAAATGCCGCCACCCAGCCGATCATGGAAACCAGTTCGCGCACAAAGCCGCGCAGCAACGCCCAGATCAGGGACAACCCCATCACCACCAGCACTGCGTAATCGAATCCGGTCATCCGTGCCGCTCACGCCACAGTCATCAGGACGGTCATCGCGCGACGATGGCGCCGACATCCAGACCGGCACCCTTGAGCTTTTCCCGGGCCTTCTCGGCCGAATCACGGCTGGTGAACGGTCCGGCACGCACCCGCACGCGCTCGGAGCCGGCCATTGCTTCGGTGTATGTCTTGATACCGGCCGCGGTCGCCTTGGCGCGGACCTGCCTGATGTTCTCGGACTTGCTGAAGAGCCCGAGCGGAATCATGAAGCCGCGATCAGCCGGCGCTGTCGTTGATTTCGCTTCAACTGCGGGTGCTGGTGCGGGTACCGGCGCCTTATCAGCCGATGTCGCTGCGGGCTTTGCCGCCTCTTTGGCATCAGCGGCCACTGCCTTTGGTGCAGGAGTCGCCTTGGTCTTACTGCCGACGTCCTTTGCGGTCACCTCGGGTTTCGCCTTTACCGTTGACTCGGCCTTTGCCGCTGGCGTGGCCGCAGGCGTTGCAGGAGCAGGCACACTGGCTGGAGGCACAACAGTCGGCGTGGGAGCCGTGGCTACCGGCACGGCCGCGGCAACGACCTTGGGCGCTTCGGGAACGGATGCGCTTGCAGCAGCAGGTGGTGTCGCCGCTTTCGCGGCCGGGTCCGGCTCGGGAGGCGTCGTTGGCGCGGGTACCGGATCCGGCTGGGCTGGCAGCACGCGCGTCGAAAACTTGCCGGCGTCCTGACTGGGAATCTGGATGGTCAGATCCTGGGAGGTCGGCTTGGGCTCGTTGTCGAGAACGATTGGCAGCGCGATGACGACAAAGACCACCAGCGCAATGGCGCCGACCAGACGCCGCCTTGCGCGGCGTTTCAACTCGATTGCGTCCTGGCTGTCTGCCAATTGAGAGTGCCTAAAAATGCGCGGGAAAAAGCCCCGGGAAATCCCCTGGAGTCCGTCCCGGAGAAGTCATTTTTCCGCCTGAATCGCCTGCATCACATCCGCAACCGTCAGGAACGAACCGAACACGATGATTCTATCATTTTCGTTCACCAGTCGCCGCGCTGCAGCATAGGCGGCGCGCGGCGTTTCATGACGCATGACGGTGCCCCCGGCTCTACTTTCCACGATGGCCTTTTCCAGCATTTCCGAGCCGGCACCGCGCGGGCCCGGCAGCGTAACGACGTGCCATACCGAAATCCGGCCACGCAGTGCCGCACACACACCTCGGATGTCCTTGTCAGCAAGCATGCCGAACACGGCATGGGTATCCGGGAAAAAACCCATGTTCGACAGATTCTCCGACAGGACGGCTGCAGCATGCGGGTTATGCCCCACGTCCAGAATGACAGCAGGCCGGCCCGGCAGCACTTGAAAGCGTCCCGGCAGTTCCACGGTCGCGAACCCCAGCCGGATATGGTTCATGCCCACCGGCAGGCGATC
The DNA here is from genome assembly GCA_903928055.1 of uncultured beta proteobacterium. Lineage (GTDB taxonomy): Bacteria > Pseudomonadota > Gammaproteobacteria > Burkholderiales > SG8-39 > CAIYPG01. Next base: position 6,470 of record CAIYPG010000040.1, read on the forward strand.
ACGCAGGGCATCCAGTGCCGCCAGCGCGGCTGAGGCATTCAACAACTGGTTCGCGCCACGCAGGGCCGGATAGGCCAGCGTTGGCCGTTTGCCCTGCCGGCCCCAGAAGCGCCATTGCTGGCGATCCCCCTGGTAGCCGAAATCGCGACCAATCAGTTGCAGGTCCGCGCCAACATCGCGTGCACGGGCAACGACGCTTGCAGGCGGCACCGGATCAGCAACGATGGCAGGCCGGCTGGCCCTGAAGATCCCGGCTTTCTCGCCGCCAATCGCCTCACGCGTATCGCCGAGATAATCCATGTGGTCCATGTCAACGCTGGTGACGACCGCAACATCGGCATCGAAGATGTTGACTGCATCCAGCCGCCCGCCCAGGCCCACTTCAAGCACCACGACATCCAGGCCTGCCCGTGCAAACACGTCCCAGGCCGCGAGCGTGCCGAATTCGAAATAGGTCAATTCGGTCGCACCGCCTGCCGTTGCGCTGCGCGCCAACTCGACACGGTCGAAACTGCTGCACAGCTCTTCGTCGCTGACTTCGCTGCCATTGACGCGCACCCGCTCGTTGTAGCGCAGCAGGTGCGGTGAGGTGTAGAGCCCGACCCGGTAACCGGCGGCTAGCAATATGGATTCGAGCATCGCGCAGGTGGAACCCTTGCCATTCGTCCCGCCGACGGTGATCACGGGCCCGGTGAATGGCGCCCCACCGCTCGAATGCATCGCTTCGCGCACGCGTGCAACCCGCTCCAGCCCCATCGCAATGGCCTTGGGATGCAGGCCCTCGATGTATTCGAGCCATTGGGCAAGCGTTCGGTGAGGCATGGCGTTCTCGAATTCCCGGAAATGCGGGCAGGCAGGCCTGCCGTGGGTTCAGATGTTCAGATCGGAACCGGCGCTCAAGCGCCGGCAGGTGGCAGACGCAGCAGCAGGGTCAGCAATTGCGCCAGTTTGTCGCGCAGATGGCGACGGTCCACGATCATGTCGATCGCGCCTTTTTCCAGCAGGAACTCCGAGCGCTGGAAACCTTCCGGCAGTTTCTCGCGCACGGTCTGCTCGATCACGCGCGGCCCGGCAAAACCAATCAGCGCCTTGGGCTCGGCCAGCACCACATCACCGAGGAAGGCAAAGCTCGCGGATACGCCGCCGGTCGTCGGATCGGTCAACACGGACAGGAACGGCAGCCTGCGCGCCGACAACTGCGTCAGCGCCGCGGTCGTTTTCGCCATCTGCATCAGCGACTGCATGCCTTCCTGCATCCGCGCCCCGCCGCTGGCCGTGAAGCAGATGAACGGCATGTTCTGTTCAAGGCAGACATGCACGCCGCGCACAAACCGTTCCCCTACCACCGCGCCCATGGTGCCGGCCATGAAATCAAAGTCAAGCACCGCAATCACCACCGGGACGCTCTTGATCGCACCCTGCATCACGATCAACGCCTCGGTCTCGCCTGAATTCTTTTCCGCCTCGACCAGACGGTCGGGATAGCGCTTGCTGTCCTTGAATTTCAGGCTGTCCACCGGCAACACTTCCGCGCCGATCTCGAACCGCCCCTCCGGATCCAGCAGCATGTCCAGGCGGACACGTGCGGAAATGCGGTTGTGGTGGCCGCATTTCGGACAGACATTGAAGTTCTTTTCCAGGTCCGTGGCGTACAGCGTTTCACCGCACGATGCGCACTTCGTCCAGAGGCCCTCCGGAACACTGCGGCGCGTGCTTCCGGCCGCATCGGAGCGGTTGATCTTCGGTGGCAGAAGCTTCTGTAACCAGCTCATGACACGACTCCATCCATTGCAGCCCTCACGCCTTTGAGGAAGGCCGCCACACGTGCCGGCGCGCCGGCGGCATCGCCCGCCTCCACTTCCTGGATGATGCGCGTGCCGATGATGGCCGCATCGGCGAATCCGCAGATCGCCCTGGCGGTGGCCCCATCGCGGATGCCGAAACCCACGCCGACCGGCAGTTCGGTCTGGCTGCGGATGCGCTTGATGTTCGCGGCCACATCATCCAGGTCGAGATGGCCGGCGCCGGTGATGCCCTTCAGAGACACGTAATAAATATACCCGCTTGCCAGACGCGCAACGTGGCTGACCCGCGCCGCAGTGGACGTCGGTGCCAGCAGGAAAATCAGGTCAATGTCCCGGTCACGAACGAGCTTTGCAAAGTCAGTGCTTTCCTCGGGCGGATAGTCCACGACGATCACGCCATCGACGCCCGCCTGGGCGGCAGCGTCGGCAAATCGCTCCGCACCCATGGCTTCGACCGGATTGGCGTAGCCCATCAGCACCACGGGCGTTTTTGCATCCGTCTTGCGGAAGTCAGCCACCATCGCCAGCACCTGGACGAGCCCGACGCCATACTTCAGCGCGCGCTCGCCGGCACGCTGGATCACCGGACCATCAGCCATCGGGTCGGAGAACGGCACACCCAGTTCAATGACGTCGGCACCGGCGGTGACCATGGCATGCATCAGCGGCACCGTCACCGAGGGCTGCGGATCGCCCGCCGTAACGTAAGGAATCAGCGCCTGGCGGCCACTGCGCTTGAGTGCATCGAATACGGGAGTAATCCGGGACATGTCCTGACCTGTCAATCCTGCGGCAGCGGCAAGGCTGCAATGGCGCGCGCCCGACCGGCAGCGGCAGCGCGTGATTTGCGTAATGTTGACGCTGACGCTGACGCTGGCGCCGGCGGCTGCAGCGCATCGACACGCCTGCGCGCCTCGGCGAAGTAATCGGGGTTCAATTCGAAACCGGTGACGCTGCGGCCATGCATGAGCGCCGCCACCGCCGTGGTACCCGAGCCCATGAAGGGGTCGAGCACATGTCCGCCTGGCGGACAGCCGGCCAGCACCATGCGCTCGACAATTTCCAGCGGCTTCTGCGTCGGATGGTTCGCGCGCTCAGGATCCTGGCTGTGCAGGCGCGTGACGCTCCAGACATCCTTGGGGTTGTAGCCCATCTCCAGCCACTTCTTGCCGACGAAAATGGAGCGTGTGCGCGCCTTCTTGGTTTCGGCGTCATAGGGGATGCGCACGCTGTCCAGGTCGAAGTAATAGTCCTTCGATTTCACGAACACTCCGATGTTGTCGTGCACGGATGAGAACTTGCGCGTGCTGCCACCCATGCTGGGGACGCGGCGGTCCCAGATGATTTCATTGACCATCAGCATGCGCGTCTTGAAAAGGCTGAAAACCTCCGGGCTGTTCTGCCATGAAAGGAAGACGTACAGGCTGCCGCTGTCCTTCAGTTTGGGCAGCACTGCGTCCAGCCAGCGGCGGCTGAATTCAACGTAATCGGCACCATGCAGATGATCAGAATTATTTCCGTAATCCTTTCCAAGGCCATAGGGAGGATCAGAAATGATCACATCAATGCTGCGATCAGCAAGCCGATTGATGCCCTTGAAGAAATCCTCGTTATGCAGGGATGCATTCAATTCATCGCACCCGATGACCTGCCAGCGAAGCAGTCATGCAGCTCAAAACGTGATCCCGGACTTCTCGGCGACGGTGTGCATGTCCTTGTCGCCGCGACCGGACAGGTTGACCAGCAGGACCTTGTCCTTCGGCAACGTGCGCGCCAGTTTTGCGGCATAGGCCAGTGCATGGCTGGACTCCAGCGCCGGAATGATGCCCTCGTAATGGCAAAGGTCGTGAAAAGCCTGCAGTGCCTCGTCATCGTCGATGACGACATACTCGGCACGCCCGGTGTCCTTCAGCCAGGCATGCTCGGGACCGACACCAGGATAGTCCAGACCTGCCGAAATGGAGTGTGTCTCGATGATCTGGCCCTGCTCGTTCTGCAGCAGGTAGGTGCGGTTGCCGTGCAACACACCAGGACGCCCTGCCGTGAGCGAAGCAGCATGCTGGCCGCTGGCCAAGCCGTGCCCGCCCGCCTCGACGCCGATCAGTCGCACCGCCTTGTGCGGAATGTACGGATAGAAAATACCCATGGCGTTGGAGCCGCCGCCGACACAGGCAATCACCGCATCGGGCTGCTGCCCCACCATCTCGGGCATCTGCGTCAGGCATTCATTGCCGATGACGGACTGGAAATCCCGCACCATCATCGGATAAGGATGGGGGCCGGCAACCGTGCCGATGATGTAGAAGGTATTGGAGACATTCGTCACCCAGTCGCGCATCGCTTCGTTCAGCGCGTCCTTCAGCGTCTTCGAGCCCGACTCCACAGGCACCACCGTCGCGCCCAGGAGCTTCATGCGGTAGACGTTTGCGGCCTGGCGCTTTACGTCTTCCGACCCCATGTACACCACGCACTCCATGCCGTAGCGCGCAGCCACAGTGGCCGTGGCCACGCCGTGCTGTCCGGCTCCGGTCTCGGCGATGACGCGCGGCTTGCCCATGCGCCGCGCCACCAGTGCCTGCCCGATGGTGTTGTTGATCTTGTGCGCACCGGTATGGTTGAGGTCCTCGCGCTTGAGGTAGATCTGCGCCCCTCCCACCAGTGATGACCAGCGCCCGGCATGGTAAATGGGGCTGGGCCGGCCGACATAGTGCTTGAGCTCGCGGTGGAACTCGGCCTGAAAAGCCGCATCCTTGCGGCAATCCTCATACACCGACTTGAGTTCGTCCAGCGCATGCATCAGCGTTTCCGAAACGAAGATGCCGCCATACGGCCCGAAATGGCCGCCACTGTCCGGCATGTCGTACGGAAGATCATTGATCTGCATTGCGCACTCCCTGGATGAATGCGGCGATCTTCGCCGCATCCTTGATACCCTTGTCCACTTCCACGCCGCTGGACACGTCCACGGCAAACGGCTTCACCCGGCGTATGGCCTCTTCGATGTTTCCGACATTCAGGCCGCCGGACAAAACCAGCGGCCGGGCCAGCGAACCGGGGATCGTGTTCCAGTCGAAGGTCTCGCCGGTGCCCCCGACGCGCTGGCTGTCAAAGGCATCAAACATCCAGCCTGAAGCCGCCTCGTAAAGACCAGTGGATTTTATCAAATCCGCCCCTTGCCCGGCCTGCGGACCCATCTTGAAAGCCTTGATGTAGGGACGTCCGAACGAGGCGCAAAAATCAGGTGCTTCCTCTCCGTGAAACTGCAGCATCGAAATCCCGGCATCGCGTATTGCGCGCTCGACCTCATCCGCCAAAGGGTTGACGAAAACCCCCACCGTGGAGACGAACGGGCCGGTACGCCGCACGATGTCTTGCGCCCTGGCCGGATCAATGTAACGCGGGCTTTTCGCCCAGAAAATGAACCCCAGGGCATCGACACCATGAGCCACCGCCGCAGCCCCATCCTCGAGCCGCGTAATGCCGCAAATCTTGATGCGCGTCCTCATGAATCTTCCCCAAAGCCGAAGGGCATCATACGGGCGAAGTCCGGCAACTGCCAGTTCGCCGGATAGCGGACACCGGTCAGATAAAGGCCTGCCGCAGCCATGGTGGGGGCGGCCGCCTTGCGATCCCGTCCCTCCAGGACTTCCCCCAGCCATTGCGGCGGATGACCGCCCTTGCCAACATAGACCAGACATCCCACGAGATTTCGCACCATGTGATGCAAAAAGGCGTTCGCGGTGAAATCGAACAGCACCCAGGGCCCGCGTCGCGTCACCTCGGCCCGGTGCAGTTGCCGCACCGGTGACTTCGCCTGGCATTCGGATGAACGGAAAGCGGAGAAATCATGCTCGCCCACAAGAACGTCCGCCGCAAAGCGCATGGCCTCAACATCAAGCGGACGGTGGAACCAGCCTGCATGCCGCGAAGCAATGCCGGGCCTCACCGGATGGTTGTAGAGCACATAACGGTAGCTGCGCTCGAAGGCGGAGAAGCGCGCATGAAAATCACCCTGAACCGGCAACGCCCATTGCACGGCAATCTCATCCGGAAGCTTGGCGTTGACCCCGCGCACCCAGGCAGACTCCGGTCGGTCCGCTCCAGTGTCGAAATGCGCCACCTGTGCCACCGCATGCACACCCGAGTCGGTACGCCCCGCGCCGGCAATGCGTACAGGTTCGCCGGAAATCTGCGCCAGGGCGCTCTCCAGGTGATCCTGGACCGTCCGGCCCGAGGGTTGCGACTGCCAGCCTTCGAACGGGCTGCCGTCATAGCTCACGCCGATGGCGATGCGCATGTTTCAGATATGTCCTGCAACGATCATTGCAATTCCGCCATCCCGTTTTGCGTACATTTGCCTGCTGCAAAAAAGAATCGGCGCACTAGGCGCCGATTCTCGTTACCAGCCGGCCGGCGTCTCAGCCGAGTGCATCCAGCATCGTCTTTGCCTGCCCCTGCTGTGCGGCATCGCCTTCCTGCATCACTTCATTGAGCAGTTCGCGCGCGCCATCCTTGTCACCCATGTCCTGGTAGGCCTTGGCCAGATCGAGCTTGGTGGCAACTTCCTGCCATTGTGCAGACGGCGCACCGCCCTCACCACCGGCTTCTGGCGAGCCAAGATCAAGGCTGATGTCGCCAAGATTGAGATCCGGTGCCGCTGCTTCGGGCTGCGCCTCCGGTTCACCCAGGTCAAAGTCGATACTTGCCGCTTCTGCCGCCGGTGCAGCAGCAGCCGGTGCTTCAATCGCCATGGTCGGCAGGTCGAAGTCAATGGACAGCCCTGCATCGGCAGCAGGCGCCGCTTCAGCGGCAGCCCCGACTGGCATGATCATGGTTGCATCGGGCGAAAAATCAGGCGTCGCCTCAGCGGGCTTGTCACCGCCCAGATCAAGGTCGAAATCCAGTGCGCTCGGAGCTGATTCAGCCACAGGCGCCTCAACGGCGGGCTCGGCCGCAACTTCAGTGGCCGGTGCATCCAGATCGAAATCAAGCGCGGGCGGTGCAGCCTCTTCGGCCGGTGCTGCGTCAAGAATGACATCCGGTGCCGGAGCGGCATCTGCGGCACTGGCAATGATCTGCGTGTCGGCCATGCTGGCCGCCGCACCACCACTACCGCCATAAAGCGCATTGCCCGGGTCAATTGACAATCCCAGCGCAGCGGCCTTTTCCCAATCCGCCCCCTGCCCGCCGGTTGCAGTATGAATCTCGCGTGCGTTCGTTTCGAACGAGGCCACATCCTTGCGATTCGCGTAGATCTCCAGAAGTTTCAGGCGTACCGGCAGGCGGCTGCCGTCACTGGCCAGCGCTTCCTTGAGAATCTCCTCCGCTTGAGCATCGCGGCCGTAAGCCATGTAGACATCAGCTTCCGCAATGGGATCAATCTCCTCGCTGTCAGTCGTTGCTGCACTGCCGACGCTGAATGCGCTGCTGTCCGCCTGGGAGGCGCTGGTGTCGATGCTGGCCCCACCCGCCGCCCCCAAGGCTGATGCGGCAATGGAGGGCTCAATGTCCATGACGCTGTTCGCCGCTGCAGCAGCCTTGCGCTTCTTGCGCACGGCGTAGAACGCATAGCCCGCAAGCAGTATGACAACGGCACCGCCGCCACCGAGGGCAGCAGGATTGTCCAGCAATTCGTCGATAAAACTGGGCTCCGGAGGAGGCGGCACAACGACGGGCGCAGGCTTCGGTGCGGCAGGCTTGGGTGCTTCAGCCTTGGGAGCCTCCTCTGCCTTGGCGGGTTCGGCAGCAGGCGCA
>CAIYPG010000041.1 GCA_903928055.1 uncultured beta proteobacterium
AACACTGGCCCAGTTTGCTCCGTGAATCAACACCGGGGCCGACTTATCGCGACCTCGGATTGATTGAGGCCATCAATGATCCGCTGGAGATGGATGCCTATCAAACAATCAAGGTGCTAAAGAGAGAGCAAGTGACTGGCCTGCCTGAGGCATTGCGCGGAACCGCTCCGCTTTATGACAGGTACGTGCGGATCAAAAAACTCCATTACTACCGTGACAAGGTATTTTCTCTTCAGGACATTTATGTAGCTGCCGAGGCTTACGGCAAATTTCCGAACAAGTCAGATACAAAGAAAAAGCTGTATCGCATCGTGGTCGAAGCAGGATTCAAGATTCGGAACTACCGGCAGGAAATCATTGTGACTCACCCGGATCATGAAACTGCCTCATTGCTCAATTACTCCATGGCCGGACCGATTGTTCAGATATCTCGTTGGAGAACGGATTCGTTTGGAAAAACAGTGACTGCTGGCACCTATCTGTATCGTGCAGATCTTTTCGTTTTGAATATTCAGGAGGAAAATCCCCTGATCAAGCCACCAGTCCGCAGTTGGGTATCTACAAACTCCAGGTCAAAATAGAATTCCTGCATTAACGGTCGTGGTAACGTGATTCATGACAACGACTAACGCGCCCGAATCTTTGTTGCTGCCCGATTTCGCCCCGCTCGATGATGTGCCGATCGCCTACATGCAGCGCACGCGCGACTGGTATCTCGGCCTGGGTTATGACAATCCCTATGTCTGGGCGCATTACACCGAGGTGCCTTTTCAGCCGCTGGCAAAGCCGCTTGCGCAGTCCACGCTGACGCTGATCACCACGGCCGCTCCCTATCAGCCGGACAAGGGCGAGCAGGGACCGGGCGCGCCCTACAACGCGGCGGCGAAGTTCTACGCTGTCTATTCCGGGGATACCGCACAGGACCACGATCTGCGCGTGTCGCATGTCGCCATTGATCGCAGGCACACGTCGATGGAGGATAGCGGCAGCTGGTTTCCACTGCCGGCGCTGCGCGAGGCAGCCGGTCGCGGGTGCTTCAAACTGGCGCGGCGATTCCATGGTGCGCCGACAAACCGCAGCCAGCGCCATACGCTGGAGGTCGATTGCCCGGAACTGCTGGCGCGCTGCCGGGCGGATGGCGTCGATGCGGCAGTACTGGTGCCCAACTGTCCGGTGTGCCACCAGACTCTGAGCCTGGTGGCGCGCTACCTCGAACAGCATGGCATTGCCACCGTGCTCATGGCCTGCGCGAAAGATATTGCCGAACATTGCGGTGTGCCGCGCATGCTGTTCAGCGATTTTCCGCTGGGCAACGCCTCGGGCAAGCCGCACGACAAGGCGTCGCAGCGCGACACGCTGGAGCTCGCGCTGAGGGTATTGGAGTCCGCGCCTGCCGCACGCACCACGGTGCAGTCTCCGCAGCGCTGGAGTGCCAGCCCTGACTGGAAGTTCGACTACAGCAACATCGCCCGCGTTGCGCCGGAGGAGATCGCCCGGTTGCGTGCGGAGATGGACCGCGGCAAGGAGATCGCGAAGGGGATACGCGGTTCGGTTGCGTAGTCGGTGATGGATGGCGGGCCGGGGAGCGTCTCAGCCCTTCTTCACGATCAGGGCATCCACCGCAACAATCCGGCCGCCGGCGCAGATCAGCGGATTCACATCCAGCTCCGCAATCAGGTCACGCTGGTCGTCAGCGAATTCGGCGAGGCGCACGATGACTTCGGCAAGTTTGTCCTGGTCAACAGGTTCGGAGCCTCGGAAACCGGTGAGCGCGGCCTTGCCTTTCAGTTTGCCAAGCATTGCCCTGGCTTCGCCGTGCGTGATGGGCGCGAGTTCGACGGCAGTGTCTTTCAGCAATTCGACAAGTACGCCGCCCAGGCCGGCAACGACCAGCGGTCCGAACAGCGGATCGACCTTCGCGCCGACCATGATCTCGGTGCCTGCGGGCGCCATGGGCTGCACCAGCACGCCGTTGATTTTCGCCTTGGCGTTGTACTTGGCAGCATTTGCCATCACCGTGTCATAGGCGGCTTTCACGTCCTCGGTGGTTTTCAGGTTCAGGCGGATGACGTCCGCCTCGGTCTTGTGCGGGATGTCGGGCGACTCGACCTTCATCGCCACGGGAAAACCCAGCGACTGCGCTGCCGCAATCGCTTCTGCGGCAGACTGCACCAGCTTCTCGCCGACCACCGGCACGCCGTAGCAGGCCAGCACTTCCTTGGCTTCGCGTTCGGTGAGTGTCTTGTTCCC
>CAIYPG010000042.1 GCA_903928055.1 uncultured beta proteobacterium
ATTGAAGAACTGATTCAGAAGTTCCACCCCAAGCCGGGTGTGCGATACACGTATTCCGCTTTCAATGACAGGGGCCTGCAACTGGCAAAAAGCTACACGCCGCCTCTTTCAGAGCGCATACGCGAATACGGCTTGAGTTACACCATGTGCGAAGTGTTCGCAATGCGCAATGTCAACCGGACCCAGGCACAGGAAAAAGCGAAGTGGCCGAAGCAGATTGAGAAGGCCAAGGCTGCGGGAATAACCGAAGGCGGAATCGCCCTGAGCACAGCGTGGGGATCAAACTTGGTGGGTGATTTCACGCTGGCGCAACGCATGCGCATGCTCGATGAAATGCATCAAATGTGGGAAGACGCGGGGATGAAGGTTACTCGGGTCGGGTTTGCCGATGCCATGAGCTGGTGCATGCCTGATCAGGTGGAGGAGCAACTGATCGCGGTAAAGGAAAGGTGGCCGGAAATTACGGATTTCAACCTCCATCTCCACAATGGACGCGGGATGGCACTACCGTCAACCTATGCTGCCCTGAAGGTGCTGGGTGCTGGCGATACCTTGCGGCTCCAGTCTTCGCTGGGTGGCATGGCGGGCTGTCCGTACTGCGGGAATGGACGTGCGGCGAGCATGATGGCCACCGAGGACCTCACGCACATGCTCGAAGAGATGGGTATCCACACCGGCGTTGATCTTTACAAGCTGATCGAGGTCGCCTGGCTTGCCGAAGAAATTGTTGGCCATCCTTTGTTCGGTTTTATTTCCAAGACGGGCCCAAGGCCGCGATACGACAGGCTGTATCCCATGGACATGCCTCGCGTTGAAACGCTGGAGGAGGCCAAGCACTTCCTCAAGGGGCCGAAGGCATATGCCAATCAGACCGCGCCGTGGCGGGAGCCAATCAGGAGCTATCAGAGGCCTGAGGCACCAGTTGTGGAGCCGGTCGCTATTCAGTCCATCAAACAAGCAACCCAGAAGTAGGATTCGATGTCTCAGAGCAAGCAAAGTCGCAGCGCTCAGGTGCGGGAACAACGACTGCCGCTGGAGGGCGTGAAGGTACTGGAATTGAGTCACATTGTGGCAGGGCCGTCAGGCGGCATGATGCTGGGCGATCTTGGTGCGGATGTGATCAAGATCGAACATCCTCGTCACGGGGATACGGCCAGGAGCCAGGCCAATGAGGGGAGTACTTTCTATACCTTCAACAGAAACAAGAAATATCTGGCACTGGACCTGCAACAGGAGCAGGGGAAAAAGGTATTTGAGAAGCTTGTCGCTGCTTCAGATGTAGTGCTCGACAATTTTGCCCCGGGAGCGCTGCAACGGCTCGGATTGGACTATGAGTGGGGCAGCCGGGTCAACCCGCGCATCATCTACTGCTCGGTCAAGGGGTTTCTTCCCGGGCCATTCGAAGATCGGCCATTTCTGGATGAACTGGCGCAGATGGCGGGCGGGCTTGCCTATCTCACCGGCATGAAGAACCAGCCGATGCGTGCCGGTGCCTCGATTACGGACATTGGTGCGGCGACATACGGCGTGATCGGGATTCTGGCTGCATTGCATCGCCGTCATCTGACCGGTCGCGGGGAATGCATCGAGACCGGATTGTACGAAACCATTGTGTTCTGGATAAGCCAGTACCTGACCAGTGCGCAGTTCAAGGGCGTGAATCCACCTCCGCGCGGCGAACACAGCAACATGGGCGCGACCATGGGTTGGGGCGTCTATCAGCTTTTCAGTACAAGTGATGAACGGCAGGTTTTCATCGCAGTGACCGCCAATCGACATTGGACAGGTCTGTGTGACATCCTGGGCTTTGAGGACTGGAAGGACGCAGAGGAACTGGACAGCAACAAGAAGAGAACCCTGCAGAAGGTTAAGCTGGCGGAGCGCATCAGCAAGGCGGTGGCGCTGCTCTCCTTTGACGACATATGCGATCAGCTCTACCGGGCGCGGATTCCCTATGCACCAGTCAACACGCCTCTGGATTTGATCAACGAGCGTCACTTGAATGAAGGCAACAGATGGCTGGACATCGCCGTTCCCGGGCACAACTTCAAGACGCCAAAGCTTCCACTGGATTTTTGCACTACCGCGGATTTTGAGGTGAGGGATCAGCCCAATGCGCTGGGTTACCACAGTGACCTGATACTTGAGAATCTTGGGTATTCAAAAAGTGAAGTTGATGGACTCAAGTCGCAGGGTGTTGTCTTGACGTCAGACCGTGTGCTGAACATAGAAGGCAATGATGCATAAGCTGCTAGAAACGCAGGTATTGAAGGAGATGAAATGACAACAGGCATGACCATGGCTGAGAAGATTCTGGCCCGCGCTGCGGGAAAATCACGCACAGCAGCCGGCGATTTTCTCGACTGCAAGCTTGATGGAATCATGGCCTATCAGGGCTTCGTGGAGACGCATCACAATGCCCAGGAAGCCGGCCTCAAGGACGGTCTGCCCAAGGTGTTTGACCGCAAGAAGGTATTTCTGATGGTTGAGCATCACCAGCCGGCGACCAATCTTAAGGTGGCCGAGCGTGGTGTGCTGCTTCGGCAGTTGGCGAAAAAATACGAGCTTGAGCATTTTTACGACACGACCTGTGGCATTTGCCACCAGATGATGGTTGACAAGGGCCATAGCCTGCCCGGCGAATTGGTTGTTGGAACAGACTCGCATGCCATCATGTATGGCGCGTTGAACTGCGCAGCAACGGGCATCGGCGAGACCGATTCAGGATATGCCTTCACCTTCGGGGAACTCTGGTTCCAGGTTCCGGAATCCATACAGATCACGCTGACCGGTACTGCCCCCAACTGGCCGATCGGCAAAGACATCATGCTCTACCTGGCTGGCAAGTACGGCGTGGACATGGCACTTTACAAGTCTATTGAATTTGTGGGTCCTGGCGTGAAGACCCTCAGCATGGACAACCGCTTCACCATGGCGGATCAGGGCGTGGAGATAGGCGCCAAATTCACCATTTTCGAGCATGATGAAATCACTGCGGCATTTCTGAAATCCAGGGCGATCAGGCCTTTTAAAACCGTAAGCCCGGACAGGGATGCCGTGTATGCGGAGAAATACACGGTCGACCTGTCGAGTATCACGCCCCAGGTGGCGGCGCCTCACAGCTTCGGCAACGTGAAGCCGGTGACAGAGCATGTTGGTGTCCAGATAGATCAGGCCTGCATCGGATCCTGCGCCAACGGAAGATTCGAGGACATTGAGATCGCCGCCAAAATCCTCAAGGGCCGCAAGGTCAAGGGCGGAGTGCGCCTGCTGGTTTCGCCTTCATCCTGGGACGTCTACAAGCAGTGCATGGCTGCAAACCTGCCCGAAATCATCATCGACGCAGGCGGCCAGTTCCTGAACCCCGGCTGCGGAATATGCGCATCCAATGGTGCCTTCATGGCCCCGGGCGAGGTTTGCATCACTGCGACCACGCGTAATGAACAAGGCCGCATGGGCAGCAAGGATGCATCCATATTCCTGGCGAGTCCCGCGACAGTGGCATGGTCGGCCGTCAACGGCGTAATTTCGGATCCACGACCTGTTCTCGCCGACGTACTCAAATAAGCAAGGAGCAAAAAATGAAAGAATTGATCCGCGGTCGGGTAATCAGGATGCCGTTCAATGACGTCAGCACAGATGTCATTGCCCCAAATCGCTATCGCGCCACTACGGGAGAGGATCGCGAAATGAAGGCACAGCGCCCGTGGATCATGGGTGCCTTGCGCGCCGGCCTTGACGATATCGTCAAGCCTGGCGATATCTTTGTGGTGGGAAAGAATTTCGGCTTGGGCTCGCATCGGGAAACCGCAGTCCGGATATTCCAGATCTGGGGCGTCCAGGCAGTCGTCGCCGAAAGCGCGGCGCGGCTCTGGTTCCGGAATTCCATAGCCTTTGGGCTGCCGGTGTTTCAGTTGAAGGGTGTGCTGGATCTTTTTGCTGAAGGCGATGAAATGGAAATCGACCTCAAACGCTGGTCCATCCGCAATGCCAAGAAGCCTGCCGAAGACCACAAGATTTCCGAATTCCCGCCCACCGTCATGAACATCCTTGACGAGGGAGGGATCATGCAGCTGCTCAAGAAACGCGCCGAGGCGGAACTGGGAAATACAACGGTTGCTTGAGATTCCGCAGCAGAAGGGTAGCGGCCTGAAAATCTGGTTGTCATGGCAATTCAATGGAGGAATGCATGAAAAATCTCAACGCGGCAGTCTGCTCTGCGCTTTTGGCTTCGGGGCTTTTCTGCAGTATGGCCTTTGGTCAGGCTTACCCGAACAAGCCTATCAGGGTGACGACCGTGTCCCAGGGTGGGGCATTGGACACGGTTTTGAGGCTGGTCAGCCAGGGAATTACCGGCCCTCTGGGCCAGCAGGTGATTGTTGATAACAAGCCAAGCTCGATATATCCGGAAGACTCGATCGCCAAAGGGGCTCCGGATGGATACTCCCTCGGATATTTTGCCAATGCGATATGGCTTGCGCCCTTCCTTCGGGCGAATGTTCCTTATGATCCACTCAAGGATTTCGCGCCGATATCGTTGACAGTCAAAGGGCCCAATGTCATTGCGATTACGTCATCGCTTCGCGTGAACACGCTGGCGGAACTCGTTGCATTGGCCAAATCCAAGCCCGGAGAACTGAACATGGGCGTTACCGGGGTGGGCACTTCACCCACCAATGCAGCGGATCTGTTTCTGGCGGTGACAGGAGCCAAGATGACGGTGGTGCGCTACAAGGGGACGGCGCAGGCATTCCTTGATGTGATTGCCGGTCGGGTAGAGGTCACAACCCCCACCATTCTCTCTGTTCTGCCGCATGCCAAGGCTGGCAAGATCAAATTGCTCGCGGTTACTTCCGAACAGCCCTCGGCATTGGTGCCGGATTTGCCCACGGTGGCTTCCGCCGGCTATCCGGGATTTGAGTCTGTAGCAATTCAAGCGTTACTTGCGCCTCCGCGGACGCCCAATGCCATTGTCAATCGCCTCAATCAGGAAGTGACGAAATTTCTGTTGGAGCCCGAGATCAAGGCCAAGATTGCCAGCATGGGTTTTGACGTCGTGGCGAGCGCGCCGACGCAATTGAGTACGACGATGAAGTCGGAAATGGACAAGATGGGACCGGTGTTTCGTGCGGCCGGAATCAAACCGGGTGACGCGGCCGATTGACGGCAGGTCGGAATCACACAACGAATGCAGCAATCAATTGGAATTCAAGGAATAGGACAATGAAAGATCAGCAATTCGAGTATGACGTTCTGGTGGTTGGCGCCGGAAACGCTGCCTGCTCGGCGGCATTTGCAGCCATGGATCAAAAGGCCAAAGTGGGCCTTCTGGAGAAGGCCCCCAAACACGATGGTGGTGGCAACAGCACACTGACCGGGCACATGCGCTTCGTATTCAGTGGTTTTGATGACGTGCGCCCCATTGTCAAGAACATGACTGACGACGATCTCCGCAAGTTGCTTGAGAAGGTTCCCCAGCGTACCGAAGAGCAGTTGTGGGAAGAGTTCATGCATGTAACTGCCAATCAGACTGATCAGGAGTTGTTGCAGGTTCACATTTCCGAATCGCTGAACACCATCAAGTGGCTGGCAACCAAGGGACACGACTGGGTTCCCAGTCATCAGATCAGCGATAACATCCTGTCGATGAATGGCGGCGGATATGGTCTCATCCAGCGTAACTTCAAGATCCTGGAACAATTGGGTGCCAAATTTCATTTCGAGACTGCTGCTACCGATCTGATTCAGGACGATCAAGGCCGTGTGGTTGGGGTCAGGGCGCTGACGCCTGACGGAGTGGCGATATTCAAGGCGAAATCGGTAGTGCTCGCCTGTGGCGGATTCGAAGCGAACCCTGAAATGCGTGCCAAATATCTTGGACCGGGATGGGACACGGTTCGGGTGCGTGGTGTGCCCTTCAACACGGGGGATGGGCTGCGCATGGCCATGGCGATCGGGGCATTGCCGCATGGAAGCTGGACCACATGCCATGCAGCGCCTCAGGACATTGAACTGCCACCCTTTACCACGCCGTCAGCGTACGCGGTCGAGGGCAACGATTGGGTGCGCTACATGTATTACCTTGCGATCATGGTCAATACCAATGGCGAGCGGTTCATCGACGAGGGATCGGACACGCGCGGCAAGACCTACGCCAAGATGGGGCGTGCCATCCTTGCTCAGCCCGGTGGAGTGGCATACCAGATCATGGATTCCAAGATTCGCAACATGAATCTTTACCATTTCAACTACAAGAATGCGACCACTGCCAAGGCGGATACGCTCGAGGAGCTGGGGGCGCAATTGGACATCAATGTGCCCAATTTCATTCGTACGGTAAGGGAATACAACGCAGCGGTTCAACCCGGCAAGTTCAATCCGGAAAAGCATCAACTCGACGGCAAGGGCACCGCTGGCTTGACCATTCCGAAGAGCAACTATGCCCTGACCATCGATGAAGGTCCGTTCGAGGCATGGCCGGTGCGTTGCGGCATCACCTTCACCTATGGCGGCCTGAAAATCGTACCGGAAACAGGTCAGGTTCAGCATGTTGCAGGTCGCCCCATCCAAGGCTTGTATGCTGCAGGTGAAATGGTGGGCGGACTGTTTGTCGGCAATTACCCGTCTGGTTCCGGGATGATGGCTGGCGCAACTTTCGGGCGTATGGCTGGCAATGGTGCGGGCAAGTCGGCCATGCAGCGTTGAGTTTGCAGATCAGAGAGCATTGAGATAACAGACAAGGAGCAGCCTTGGGTACAACACAGCGCGTCGCAAGCTTCATTGTTAATAGCCGTTATGAGGACGTGCCGCAGCCCGCCCTCGACTTGGCGAAGCTTTGCCTCCTGGACGTCATTGGCTGCGCCCTGTATGCAACGACCCGGCCGGCGGCAAGGATCATGATTGGTGTCGTTGATGAACTGGGTGGCAAGCCTGTGTCCCATGTTCTCGGAACCGGGCTGATAACAAATGCGGTGAATGCCGCCATGGTCAACGGAATGCTGGGGCATCTTGAGGACTATGACGACATGGGCAGTGGTCATCACGCCACCTTGCTCATGCCGGTTGTGCTGGCCCTGGGCGAGGAGCGGCATTCCGCCGGAAAGGACGCGCTGGCCGCCTATGTTGTCGGATTGGATATAACGGCATATACCACCATAAGCCTTGGGTCAGATCACTATGCGAAGGGATGGCATCAGACGTCCACTGCCGGTGCGCTTGGATGTACGGCAGCGGCCAGCCGAATGCTGGGTCTGAACGAGATGCAGACTCGCAAGGCTTTGGGAATCGCCTCAAGTCAGGCGGGTGGCATTCGTGCTGCTTTTGGCACCATGACAAAATCCCTCCATCCCGCCAATGCGGCGCGCGCAGGAGTGCTCGCTGCAAAGTTGGCGGCGAAGGGTTTTGAAGGCAATCCGGATGTCATTGAGGATCGCTTCGGCTTCTTTGCAGCATTTGGCGAGAACATGGCCCAGCTCAGCAATCTTCCACGTCATCTTGGAAATCCGTGGGCCATCATGGGGCAGGGTCGGGATGTGGCGAAAGGAGTGACTCTCAAGCCATGGCCGTGTTGTGGCATCACTCACGCCAGCGCCACCGTGATCGGCCGCCTGCTGAAGCAGCATGCCTTCAAGGCCGAAGATGTCGAATCGGTGGATATGGTGACGACCTACAATCCGTCACTCATGGCGGCGAACATCCGCTGGCCCAAAACCCCGTTGCAGGGAAAATTCTCGCCTTGGTACACCACGGCAGCGCTGATCGTTGACGGCAAATTGGATATCGAGAGCTTTACCGACGAGGCTTTCGCGCGGCCTGTGGTTCAGGAGTTGCTCAAACGGGTGAATATTGTGCAGGACAGGGCGATGGCAGGGCGTCCTTCCCGTTCGGCGGGGGGGCAGGAATGGTGGGATATCACCGTCAAGCTCAAGAACGGCAAAAGCATTGTTGCCGACCGCCTTGAGGGGCATGGAGACCACTATGGCTGGAAGGACAGAGATGCGGTATTTCAGAAATTCAAGACCTTGGCTGGGGCGGTGTTGAAGCAAGGTCAGATTGATGCAGCGCTTAACGCCGTGATGGATCTGGAAAAAACAAAGGACATTTGTGAGGTGGTTCGTTTGCTTGCTTTACCCGTCACTCCGGAAGATCGTCAACTTGTCCGATAGCGTGATCTTTCGTCGGGAGCATCAGTCTTTTGCGCCGACGGCATTCTCCAGCAGCGATTCCTTGATCAAGCCGAACGTTTCCTGTGTGAGGTAGGACGCTGGATGTTGCTTGGACATCGCCATTTTGAGGGAGCGCTTGAGGCGAGGGGAAATAATCTCGTTCACCTGCAGGCGGCGGGGAATGGAGCTTCTCTGCATGGAGAAACTTGGAAGAATCGTATAGCCGTTGCCAAGTTGCACGAGTTCAAGCGTCAGGCCCGCGCCTTCCATCTCCAGGACAACGTTCAGTGCGATTTCCGCCTTCTGGGCTTCCGACTCAACCAGCATCCGGATGGAATGCGATTTTCCAGGCAATATCAATGGCAGGTTTGCCAGGCTGCGAAACGGGACAGCGCCGGTCTTTGGGGCAACGGTTCTTGTGGCAAGAGAAATCAACAGCAGGTCGATGTCGTACAACGGAACGATTTCAAGAAGTGGAGAAGGCGAAGGGTCGTAAAGAATTGCAATGTCCACGCGCCCCGTGATTACCCATTCCTGTATCACGCGACTCCGGCCTTCGATGATTTCAAGGGAGGCTTTTGGAAAACGTTTCCTGAAAACAGTCACGAATCCGCTGGCCAAGGCCCTTCCCGTGCTTGCCGTCATGCCCACCACAACCTTGCCGACGGGGGAATTGCGAGCCGCGGAAACCGCATGCCTCATCCTTTCCGTCTGATCAAGAATTCCAGTGCAGTGCTCAAGCATGATCATGCCTTCGTCAGTCAGGCTGATGCCACGACCATTGCGGTTGAACAACCGCTGATGCAACTCAACTTCGAGTTGGCGGATTTTCCTGCTGATTTCCGGTTGTGCAACGCCCAATGCGATAGAGGCCCGGGTAAAACTCCCGAGCTCAGCCACTTTCACAAAGTATTCGAGTTGTTTCAGTTCCATGTTTTAGCGCTGCTTGTGGACATGCAAAATGCTTATAGCAGCTAGAGGCGTCTGCGTGCCTTTTTACTTTTACCCATGCCTATCATGCACTGCTTTGGGGCGCTTGCCCATCGAAAGTATACCGTCTATGACGGACTGCCAAAATCCGGCCATTACCCGAACCGCGCTTCGAAAGAGACCCAAGAGATGAATATTGTTGTCACCATAAAGCAGGTTGAAGATCCCATTACGCCGCCTAGTCATATGGTACTGGATCCTTCCGGAAAGCAGGTCCGTTCGGCTTCCGGTGCACCCCTGGTGATCAATGGCTATGACCTGAACGCACTGGAGGAGGCCCTGCACCTCAAGGAAAAGCATGGTGGCAAAGTGACTGCCATTGGGCTTGGTGACGTTTCCGGCCGCAAAGTCTTCAAGCGGGCCATTGCCATGGGCGCTGATAGTGCCGTTTTGCTTGCAGATCCCCAATGGGAGGCACTGGACAGTTTTGGCATTGCCTCAGTACTGGCTGCGGGAATTCGAAAACTTGGTAATGCCGATCTGGTGCTGTGTGGTCGTCAATCCTCGGACTCCGATGGAGGGCAGGTGTTGTATTGGCTGGCTCATATGCTTGACTTGCCCGTGGTCTCTCCCGTCATCAAGATTGAAGAATCGGACGCCTCCGCGCTTGTCGTCCACCGCCTGATGGATGAGGAGTATCAGCGCTTGAAGGTGCAATTGCCTGCATTGATGGGTATCTCGAGTGAAACCAATGAGCCGCGACTGCCCACGCCCAAGGGCACCATTGCGGCGACGCGGGCCATGATCCCTTGCTGGAATGCCAGCTCATTGGGTCTGGAGACAAGTGATTCAAAAGTCACTCTCGAGAAGCTGGAAATCCAGATCCGTACGAGCAGCGCGGAATTCATTCGGCGGGATAGTGGCGCTGAAAGCGGCAAGGCCTTGGCGGACAAAATGCATGAATTGGGGTTGCTCTAATGTCAGGAATACTTGTTATCGGAGAAGTGGTTGGGGGCTCGGTTACGAGCCAGTCTCTTGAGGCTGTGGCCGCGGCCAGAAAGCTTGCCTCGGATCGGGGCGAAACGTTGTCCGGTGCCTTGTTTGGTGCGGATCTGGCCGCCGCCGTTGCGCAGTTTGACGCATCGTTTTCCGCGCTACTGGTGCTCGACAGTCCACAGCTCGGCAGCTATCTTGCCGAGCCGTACGTCGCTGCAGCAGAACTAGCAATCAAGCGGCTCAATCCTTCGGTGGTGCTGCTTCCGCATGGTTCACGAACCCGCGACTGGGTTCCTCAGCTCGCCGCAAGGCTGGGCGCGGGCCTCGTTCTGGATTGTGTGGGCGTCGGGATAAAGGCCGATGGGGTCGCTGTGACCAAGCCCATGCATGGCGGGGCCGTCTTGGGTGAATTGTTCGTCCGCGGGAGCCCTGCCATTGTCACGTTGCGTGGCGGAGCATTCGAGCCGGCGCTGGCGGGCGGGGGCGGCAATGTGGAACACCTGGACATGCCCCCGATGCCAGGGGCCGGTCGCATTCAGCATCTCGAGACTGTTGCAACAGAAACAGGTACGGGACCGCGTCTCAAGGATGCAAAGGTCATCGTCTCTGGAGGCAGGGGAACCGGAGGCAGCGAAAACTGGCGCTTCATCGAAGAAGCTGCAGCAGCCATTGGTGCTGCCGTCGGCTGTTCCCGCGCGATAGTCGACATGGGATGGCTCAAATGGAATCACCAGGTTGGATTGAGCGGAACGATTGTTGCGCCTGACCTCTATCTTGCAGTCGGAATATCCGGTGCTGTTCAGCACCTTGCAGGCATAAGCAACGCCAAAACGGTGGTTGCCATCAATAACGATCCGGATGCCGAAATATTCAGGCGTGCGGATTATGGCGTGGTGGGAGATTTTCTTGAGGTTCTGCCGGCGTTCACGGAGAGAGCCAAGGAGTTGCGAAAGTGATCAATTCAGGCCCGATTCATTTGCAAAAAGGAATGCCCGTGAAATTACTTATTTCCATTTTTGCTGTCGCCTTTAGTGCTACCAGCATCGGGTCGGCTCATGCACAGCAGCCGGATGCAACCTACCCGAACAGGCCGATTCGCCTGATTGTTCCCTTGCCCCCCGGCGGGTCTGTCGACCCCACCGCACGGATGGTGGCAGCAAAGGTCGGACCTCGGCTCAAGCAGCAATTCGTTGTCGAGAACATTCCCGGAGGAAGTGGGGTAATCGGGGCCGAGACCGTCGCGCGTGCGACACCGGATGGCTACACATTGCTTTTCGCGACACCCACCATCATGGTGACAGGGCCCTTGATCAACAGGAATCTGCCTTACCATCCAACCAGGGACTTCGACCCGGTGAGCCTTGTCGTTTCCAACCCATTCGTGCTTGTGGTACCCGCGTCGTTGCCGGTGAATACGACGGCAGACCTCATTGCGCTGGCCAAGCGCAAGCCCGGGTCGCTCAACTTTGGAACGTCCGGCGAAGGCGCTCCGCAGCATATCGCAATCGAGATGCTCAAGAGCATGGCTGGCATCGACATGCTGCATGTGCCCTACAAAGGTGGTGGTCAGATACAGGTTGATCTGGTTGCCGGAAGGATCCAGCTGTACGCGTCGTCAATCCTGGGGGTGTCGTCCAGCATCAAGAGCGGGAAACTCAAGGCGATCGCGGTAACCACGGCAAAAAGAGCAGGAGCATTGCCGGACGTCCCGACGCTTTCCGAATCTGGCGTACCTGGATACGAGTTCGACACCTGGTATGCGGTGTTTGCCACGGCCAGGACACCGACGGCGGTCATCGGACGTCTGAACAGTGAAATTGTTGCGGCGCTTTCGGATCCGGAACTGATCAAAAGCATGGCGGCCCAGGGGTCCGATCTTCGCAGCAGCACGCCGGCTGCCCTGGGGGCGATCGTCAAAAATGAAACCGAGCGGTTAGGGAAACTGGTCGAGAAAATCGGCTTGGTGGAGCGATGAGCGGGCTAGTGGCGTTTGGCGCGTGGGGGCAGTGGATGCGTATGCATACCTGGGGCAACTCGACGTTCTGATTGCAGTCCGAAAGTCAATATCAGGCAGCGAATTGAAGTGGGAAGGTGCAAGCGACCGAGGCTGAGCAGCCGCTTGATCGATCGAGTGTACCCGTTGCCATAACAGGAGAAGCACATGTCTATGCAAGTGTCGATTCAGCCGGAGTCAATGGTTGATCCGAGAGGTGATTTTCGCAGGAAGCCAGTGAGCCTTGCGCCACGTATTGCCAGCCTGAAGGGCAAAACCGTACTGCTTTTTGACAATACCCAACTGACCACGCAATTGACCGTATTTGGTCCGATTTTTCATTGGCTTTCAGCTTATTTTCAGAACGAGCATGGTGCCATCTGTTCCTACGACTCGCGAAACCTGCTGAAAGGTTCCAAGGAAGAACTTGCCAGGCTGGCTGACGAAATATCGCATACCGGAATACATGCAGTCGTCATTGCACTGTGCAACGCGGGCATTACCCAGCCTACATCCTTGTTTGCTGCTGAACTGGAGTCTCACGGAATACCCTGTGTTCAGATGTGCACTGACCTTGGGTATCCGCTTGCCGGTGTTACGGCAACGAACTATGTACCGGGTCTGCCCATCGTGCTGGCCCGGCCAGCGACTGGCGAGAAAGAGGTATTTGGAAAAGCCGAGACCGACACCATCGCGCCTGAGATTGCAGCTGGACTAACAGCAGATACTGCAAAACTTCTT
Organism: uncultured beta proteobacterium; assembly: GCA_903928055.1. Classification (GTDB taxonomy): domain Bacteria; phylum Pseudomonadota; class Gammaproteobacteria; order Burkholderiales; family SG8-39; genus CAIYPG01. The sequence goes on from CAIYPG010000042.1 coordinate 12,826, forward strand.
GAGGTTTTTCGTACGCGTTTTCCGTTTGGTGCCCCGCGATTTGCCGAAAACGGAAAAATTCAGCTCTCTTCTGTATTGGCATCTTCGACGGAAATCAAGGGGAAGACCACGGTCACGGTTGATCCAGGCCAGTTCGCCGAGGATCTATACGACGAGCTTTGTGCGGCAGACATGTGTGATGGTCTGCCCGTGATCCCGCCCACGGGAAAGCGCGTGGAGGCAATGCTCGATTTCAGCGACCTGGATCCCGACCAGGCGCTGGTGGACGAAATGCCGCCCAGCGGCGCCTCCATCACGGTACGAAGCCTCGCGGTTAATGCGGTCATGGCGGGATGCCGGCCGGAGTATTTCCCCATAGTAGTTGCCGCAATGCAGGCAATCGCCGATCCCGTTTATCGCATTTTCCAGGGGGCGATTACGACGCATCCGGCAGGCAATGCAATCGTCGTCAGCGGCCCCCTTGCCGATGAACTTGGCATTCATTCGGGGCCCGGCTGCCTCGGCCCCGGGTTTCGTGCCAATGCAACGATCGGACGGGCAATCAACCTCACCATCATGAACGGTGCACGCGCCATTCCTGGAAAGTCCGATCTCGGCGTCTTCGGTTCCCCTGCCGAATTCACCTGCTGTTTCGCCGAGAGCGACAAGAACAATCCCTGGCAGCCGCTGCACACGGATTTGTACGGCCCGGAAATCACTTCTGTGACCGTCAACAAATGCGAAGCCCCCCACAATGTGCTTGATCCGCGTGGTGGTCCCGAGGACCTGCTCAGGACCATTGCCGCCGTGGCAGCCACTCCGGGGGGCAACAATCTTGTCTATCTGGGACAGTTGCTCGTCATGTTGAATGTCAGCCAGGCGGCTAGGATCGCAAAAGCCGGATGGAGCAAGCGGGACGTCAAGGAATTTCTCTTCGAAACTGCACGTCATCCCGTTGAACTTGCTTCCCAGCAGGCGCGCGCGACTTTTCCGCCTTACTTCCTGAAGTTGCCGCAGGTTCCCGTGATGCGATCACCCGACGATGTCATCCTGGTGGTATGCGGCGGCAAGGGCGGGCATGCCATGGTAGGGGTGCCATGGGGCTTTTCAAAATCGGCAAGCCGCGCTGTCACGCTCAAGGATGGATCTCCACTACTGACGTTGAAAGATCGATTGAACTGACAGGCGCCAAGTGACTTTGACGGACGCCGCACTTTTCTGGAAGTTTCCAAAATCAATAGACGAGGAGCCTACCTATCATGAGGAAAACCACCACCAGTGCCCGCCTCCTATTCACGGTTGCCATTCTGACCATGGGCGCGACGACAGCAGCGGCCCAAACAACGGCCAATTATCCGAGCAGGGTGGTGCGCATCGTTCTTCCCTATGTTCCCGGAGGCTCCGGAACCGTAATCGCCCGCACCTTTGCCGACAAGTTCAGCAAGGATCTCGGCCAGAACTTCATCGTGGATAACCGCCCGGGCGGCAACACCATCATTGGTACGGAAGCCGCGGCCCATGCGGCGCCAGACGGGTACACCTTGCTCGCGACAACTGCTGCGCTTATCGTCAATCAATGGACGCAACCCAGCCTGTCCTACGACGCCTTGAGGGATCTGACCGGTGTCTCCACACTCATCTGGGGCGATCACATGTTCGCCGTGAACCCGTCCGTTCCCGCAAACAATCTCAGGGAACTGATTGCCTATCTCAAGAAAAATCCAGGCAAGGTCAACAGCTATACCAGCGGGTTGGGCACCAATAATCACCTGGAGAACCTGTTATTCATGCAGCTCACGGATACCAAGTACACCGTGGTGCCCTACAAAGGGGGCGGCGCGGCCATCTCCGATCTTCTGTCAGGAAATCTGCAGATGGCGCTTAATACGCCGAGCCTCTTTGCTCCGTACATCAAGGCCGGGAAACTGAGGGGTATTGCAACTTCGGGGGAAAAGCGAAATGCCATTATTCCCGATGTTCCCACCTTCGCCGAGCTTGGTTTGAAGGAGTTCGTCGCGGGTACCTGGTATACGCTGCTTGCACCTGCAGCGACCCCCAAGGACATTGTCCAGAAGTTAAATGAGCTGACGGCAAGGGCACAGGCATCAGCGGATGTGCAGGCGGTGCTTGCCAAACAAGGCATATCTCCCTATCCGAACAGCGTGGGCGCGACCAATGCGATGCTTCGCTCGGAGATGGAGACCTGGGGCAAGGTGATCAGGGCAAACGACTTCAAGGCAGCCGAAGAATAACCAGCATTGCCGCGAATGCAATCCCCGGAGTTGCTGGAGCAGTCTTTTATTCGGGTTTTTCTCGCATGGCTCGATCAAGCGCAAATGACTTAGAATTGGAAGATATAGTCAGATAGGCCAATCGCATTTCACGATGGATTTTCCGAAAAGGCTGCTGGGCCTGAAACCCGGGCAACGGATTGTCATTGCGCTCCAGCAGCGCTGGATTGACTTCAGCAACGTGGAAGTGCCGGAAATTGAACTGGGCGCCTCCGTGACGATCAAGGAATGCAAAAAAGTCCTGGAACTCCTGTATTTTCTGGAAGCGTTCCCAGAGGCACGCCGGTCAAATTTTTCGTGGTGGGCGCTCGACAGAATGGAGGACTGTGCGAGCTGCGGGCGCAGGTTCCACACTCGGAGAATGCACTGGGCGCTCGCGATAACAATTACCGAGACAATCAAGGTGAGCACCCCTGAAGCCGGGAATTGCGACAGGCTGATTGCCTGCTGGTATCCGGAAAGATTCTGTTTATCGTGTCCGCCGCCGCGATACGATGCGTTTCTTACACACTGATTGGTTCAGGCCCGCCTTGGCCTTTGTGCCTCGCTTCGCCCGGGGTAAAATCCAAGCTTTCGCCTCGCATCATGCACCACCGCATCGTGCACCACGCCGCATGATTCAGGTCAAGCCTGTCGCAATGGCGTTGGTATCCCTTTCACAAGAAGCGCGGGCTTGCGTATTTCCGCTGGACCGCATCATTCGGTATTTTCCCAATGTTGCTGAAGAATCTGATTGTCTATCGCCTGTCCAAGAAGTGGGCTGTCAAAGCCGAAGACTTGGAAAAGAAGCTTGCCGAACAGGCGCTGCAGCCCTGCGGCAGTTTTGCCATGGAAAGTCGCGGCTGGCTGCCGCCTCGCGGTGAAGAACGATTCCTCTATACCCAGAACAGGCACTGGCTGCTGACGCTTGGCGTCGAGCAGAAAATACTGCCCACTTCGGTGATACGCCAGGCAGCCGCAGATCGCGCCTCGCAGATCTCCGCGCAGCAGGGACGTCCCGTAGGGCGCAAGGAAATGCGCGACCTCAAGGACCGTGTCACGAACGAGTTGCTGCCGCGGGCACTGGCCAAGCGCACCACGACGCGCGCCTGGATCGATGCCAAAGGACACTGGTTGGCCATCGATTCAGGCGCCGACAAGAAGGCCGAAGAGTTCCTGGAGGCCCTGCGCCGGGCCGAAGAGGATTTTCCCTGCAAGCGCCTCGACACCCAGCGCTCTGCCGGGAGTGCCATGACGAGCTGGCTTTCGACGCAGGCGCCACCAAAGGGTTTTACGATCGACCAGGACCTCGAGTTGCTCGCCCAGGACATGAGCAAGGCCACGGTGCGCTACTCGCGTCACCCCCTCGAGGGGAAGGACATCCGCGACCACATCAAGGCGGGCAAGAGCGCCGTCCGTCTCGGAATGACCTGGAAGGACAAGATTTCCTTTGTGCTGACGGATGAACTCCATCTCAAGCGCATCGGTTTTGTGGACATCATCAATGAAAATGCCTCGGGCGATGCGGTCGACGAGGAGGAGCAGTTCGACATGGACTTTGCCCTGATGACCGGTGAACTGTCACTGTTCCTTGATGATCTGGTTGAGGCGCTGGGCGGGGAAAAAGCCGCATAAGGCGAGTCCTCATTGCAGTGCCATATCGCAGTAACCCGGTCGCTGCACGCGACATCATAAATTTGCCCATCGCTCAATTTTCCGCAGGTCTCAGAAACAATACCAATGGCAACAAAACTTCCGGATTCAGTACTGCCCAAAATCACCCAGGTCCTGGCCGTTGAACTGGGCGCCCGCCCCCAACAGATCACCGCCGCCATCGCGCTGCTCGATGAAGGTGCAACCGTTCCCTTCATTGCGCGCTACCGCAAGGAGGTAACTGGCAACCTGGACGATACGCAGTTGCGCAATCTGGATGAGCGGCTGATCTATTTGCGCGAACTTGAAGAACGGCGCATTGCCGTGCTTGATTCGATAGCGGAGCAGGGCAAGCTCACCGACGTGCTGCGCCAGGCCATCGAGGCCTGCACCACCAAGCAGACACTTGAGGATCTTTATCTGCCCTACAAGCCAAAGCGTCGTACCCGCGCGCAGATCGCCCGTGAAGCTGGCCTCGAGCCGCTGGCTGAGGCATTGTTTGCCAATCCCGCGCTCGATCCACAGGAAGAGGCGAGGCAGTACATCAAGGTGACGCCAGCAGCAGAGGGCGTCGAGGCAATCAATGTCCCCGATGTGAAAGCCGCACTTGAAGGCGCGCGTGACATTCTGGCCGAACGTTTCGCGGAGACCGCGGAGCTGCTGGCGAAGTTGCGTGCCCGGGTTCAGGAGCAGGGCGTGCTCAAGGCTGCCGTGGTTGCGGGCAAGGAAGGCGCGGAGGAAGAGAAGTTCCGCGATTACTACGCGTACTCCGAAGCCTTCAAGCTCATCCCGTCGCATCGCGCACTGGCGCTGTTCCGTGGTAGGCAGCTTGGCGTGCTGTCGCTCAAGCTGGGCCTGGGCGATGAACTGGATGCACTGGTGCCTCATCCCTGCGAGGCCATGATTGCCGCCCACTTCGGTATTGAGGATCGCGGGCGTCCGGCGGACAGGTGGCTGGCAGACGTCTGCCGCTGGGCCTGGCAGATCAAGGCCTACCTGCACATCCATACCGAGCTGATGCTGCAGTTGCGCGAAGCCGCCGAAGCAGAGGCGATAAAGGTGTTCGGACGCAACCTCCATGAACTGCTGCTGGCCGCACCGGCCGGGCCGAAAGTGGTCATGGGGATGGACCCCGGCGTGCGCACCGGCTGCAAGATTGCGGTGGTCGATGCCACGGGCAAGCTGCTGGAGACCACCACGATTTATCCGCATCAGCCACGCAACGACTGGCAGGGCTCGCTGGCCACATTGGCCGGCCTCGTGAAGAAACATGGTGTCGAACTGATTGCCATCGGCAATGGCACGGCCAGCCGCGAAACCGACAAGCTGGCCGGGGAACTGATCAAGGCTGCATCTGCCACCGCTGCTGCCAATTACGCGGGCCTGGCCAAGATGGTCGTGAGCGAAGCGGGTGCCTCGGTGTATTCCGCTTCGGCACTCGCGGCTGCGGAATTTCCGGACCTGGATGTCAGCCTGCGTGGTGCGGTGTCGATTGCCCGCCGGCTGCAGGACCCGCTGGCCGAACTGGTCAAGATCGATCCCAAGTCCATTGGCGTGGGGCAGTACCAGCACGATGTCAATCAGCGTGCGCTGGCCCGCAATCTGGAGGCGACCGTTGAGGACTGCGTCAACGCGGTCGGGGTCGACCTCAACACCGCATCGGTGCCATTGCTGGCACGCGTGTCGGGACTGAACAGTGCCCTGGCCAACAGCATTGTCCTGCACCGCAATACCCACGGCGCGTTCCCCAGCCGCGAGGCCTTGCGCAAGGTGCCGAGACTGGGCGACAAGACCTTCGAGCAGGCAGCCGGCTTCCTGCGTATCAGCAAGGGGGACAATCCGCTGGACTGTTCGGCAGTTCACCCCGAGGCCTATCCGGTCGTGGAACGCATCCTGGTCCGTATCGGCAAGGGTATCGCAGAGGTGGTCGGGCATCCGGAGGCCCTGAAGGGCCTCTCGCCCGGTGAATTCACGGACGAGCGCTTTGGCGTTCCGACGGTGCGCGACATTCTCACCGAACTGGAAAAGCCCGGCCGCGACCCGCGCCCCGAATTCCGCACCGCTGCGTTCCAGGAGGGCGTGGAGTCATTGAGCGACCTTCGTCCCGGAATGATTCTCGAAGGCGTTGTGAGCAATGTCGCCGCGTTCGGCGCTTTCGTTGACATCGGCGTGCATCAGGACGGCCTGGTGCATGTGTCTGCGCTCGCGAACCGCTTCGTCAAGGACCCGCATGAGGTGGTCAAGGCGGGTCAGATCGTCAAGGTGCGTGTACTGGAAGTGGATCCCAAGCGCCAGCGCATTGCGCTCAGCATGCGCACGGATGAACCCGCTGCCAAGACTGCGCCCGTCCGTGCCGGACAGCAGAAGGCGCGCGAGCCCGGGCCGGATACATCGTCACGCCAGGCTCGCGCGGAACCCGCGCAGAGCGCCATGGCCCTGGCGTTTGCCAAACTGAAAAAATGAGTCAGGCGGAATGCGCCGGACATGGGGATTTTTGCGCCTTGGCGTATTAGAATTGGATTGGTGTTTCCCTGTCGGCAGGGATCCGGAGCGATACAACGGCCCGCACGCAATTGCGGCAGAAACAAGAATGCGCCCCGGCATTTCCCGGCCTGCTTTGAATGGCAACGCTCTGGAGGAGAGAACATGAGCGCAGCAGATGCATTCGCCGGGCTGAAGGTTATCGCGGTATCCCGCGTCATTGCAGCGCCTTTCGCCGCTTATCAGCTTGCCCTGCATGGTGCCGATGTGCTCACCATCGAGGCACCGGGCGAGGGTGACAACTACCGCTATTCCGGTGGCCACGATACACCGCTGGTCAAGGTCGGCATGGGAACCGGCTTCCTGGCGCAGAACGCGAACAAGAAATCACTGACGCTGAACATCGCAGTGCCAGAAGGCCAGGAAATCCTGCGCAAGCTCGTTGCGGATGCCGATGTTTTCATTGAAAACCTGCGCACCGGCACCATGGCGCGCTACGGACTGGCCTATGCGGATCTCAGCAAGATCAATCCGCGGTTGATCTATTGCTCCGTGACGGGCTACGGACAGACCGGCCCGAAGAAGAACGATCCGGCCATGGACATGGCCATTCAGGCGGCAAGCGGCATGATGAGCGTCACCGGAACGCCGGAGTCGGGGCCGGTCAAGACCAGCTATCCGGGCGTGGACTACGCCACGGGCATGTCGGCCACCATGGGCATCCTGACCGCGCTCTACCAGCGTGAGCGCAGCGGTCGCGGCCAGCATGTCGATGTGTCCATGCTCGAGACAGCGCTGGTGCTGATGAGCTCCTTTGTTACGGACCATGTGACCGGCGGAATTGACCATGGTCTGGTTGGCAATGGTTCCGGCCGCGGTGGCTATGTGCACAATGCCTTCAAGACAAAGCAGGGCGTGCTGCTGATTGCCGCCAGCACGGAGTTGCGGCGCAGCCGGCTGTGGAAGGTGCTCGACATGACCGACATCCACAGCGATCCGCGCTTCGCCACGCGGGAGCTTTGCCTGCAAAACATCCCGGCCTTGGAGGCCGAAGTACAGGCGCGTCTGATGGCGAAAACCGCAGAGGAGTGGGAGGCTGCACTGCAGGCCGGCGGTGTAACGGCCATGTCGGTGCGTACGATCCCCGAGATTGTCAAACATCCGCAAATTACCGGCCGCAATTTCTTCCATACCTTCGAGCCGGATCCCGAACTTGGCCTGGCCATTACCGTGCCCAAGACCTCGTACACGTTGTCGGCCAGTCCGGCCCGGGTCCGGACGCCGCCGCCGCGCATCGGGCAGCATACTGATGAAACACTGGGGAAGCTCGGATTCAGTGCTGCGGAGATCACCCGGATGCGCGAGGCCGGCGTCATCTGATTCTGTCGCAGGAATACTTTCAACAAAACAGCAACGCAAAAAGGGGAGAGAACCATGGCCGCAGCTTACGAAATCGGAAAGCCGTACTTCGTCACCGCGCACATCGCGTACCACGACTCGAACAATCGCATGCATTCGGACGGCCTGCCGCAGAAGCTGGGCTTTCGCGGTCCGCTGGTACTGGGGCTGGCCACCTACGGTAACATGACGCGCGCCCTGGTCGCCGCATTCGGTGAAGCCTGGCTGGGGCATGCCCTCATCGACGTGAAATTCCTCAGCGTAGTCTGCGAAGGCGATCGCCTGCGGGTCGAAACGCTGCCCATTCCCGGGCGCGAGGGGGAAAAGGCCTTCAAGGTCACGGCGTACAACGAAAGCAATGAAGGCAAGCCGGCGGCCTACATGGAGACATCCATGCCGGCAACGCTTCCGGAGGTTGATTCGCACGCACTGATGTTGCCCAATGAATGGGAGGGGCCGGTCACGGAGCGCCGCAGCTGGGATGTGATTGTCGTGGACAAGCCATACCGTTCACTGCGCAGTACGCTGTCGGTGGCGGACAACGCGCACTGGCACAAGGTGCTGGAAGACGACCTGCCCATCTATTACGAGGGTGCTGCGCCCGCCATCCATCCCACCCATGTGCTGCGCCAGGTGCAACTGGCATCGACGAACCAGTACATCGGCGACAACGCGGTGCATGGCTCGACCCGGGCGGTGGTACGCAGGATGCTGCGGGTCGGTGATCCCATCCAGATGCTTACGGTGCCCACCGCGAAGTGGGAAAAGAAGGGCAATCACTGGGTGACGTTGTATTGCGCCATCCGTTCCGGCCCCCAGGTCTGCGCCGAGATGTACCACACCCAGATATTCAAGCTGCGTGGAACGGAAGCGCCGGAAAGCCCCGGACATTAGGCCTTGGGATGGCCCCCTGGCAGGGTGAGCAGGGTCAGGCCTTGTCTGACCACTGCCCGCGCGAGATCCAGCTTCCGGTGAGCAGCATCGCAGATGCGGCAAACCACACCGGCATCATCCCCAGCGCCGATCCCATGGCGCCCGAGAACAGCGGAATGATGATGTGCAGGCTGAAGGTCAGGGTTAGTCGCAGCCCGATCACCTCGCCCTTGCGGTCTTCGGGGGAGGCGTCATAGCAAAGCGCCATGCTCATGGGCTGCATGATGCCCAGCAGCAGTCCGAGCACGAACGCCAGCAGTGCCAGCGCGATGAATCCGGAGAAGAACGGGAAAAGGACATAGAGCGCGCTGGCACTGGTCATGGTGGTAATGATCAGCCGCCACTGTGAGGTGTGTTTAAGCAACAGTGCGGACAGCACCCGCACGACGAAGGTCCCGGAAAAAAAGATGCCGGCAATCATTCCGATCTGGCTTGCGGAAAACTGCAGCTGTGAGCCATGCAGCGGCCAGGCGAAGGTGAAGATGTCCCACGCGGCAGTGAGCGCCACATTGGCGATCAGGATGCGCCGCAGATCGGGAATTTTCAGGAGGTCGAAGGTGCTGCGTTTGGCATCGCCCGAACTTCCGGGTGCTGTCGCTTCGCCCAGCGGCAGGTAAAGCAGTCCCAGCGACATAACGACGATGGGCGGGATGGCCAGCATGGCCAGCATCAGGAAGGTGCTGCTGAACCCGATGTGGTCGATGGCAAAGCCTGCCAGCAGTGGCGAGACGAGATTACCGATTGAAAATCCCTGGGCCATGGCGTTGTAATTGCCTGTACGATCTTCCGGCTGGCCATAGCGCCCGGTCATCTGCTGGCTGGCAATGCGGAAGGTATTGAAACTGCTGCCCACCACAATGCAGAAGATGAACAGGGCTGCGATGCTTTCCCAAAGGAAGGGAAGGATGACGCCAATCGCCATGACAATGCAGGCGATGAGCATTGGCGGGCGCAGGTTTCTTGAACGGTCCAGCATGCGGCCCATGCCGACGGAGCTCAGCGCAGGGATGAGGGAGTTCAGGCCGAGCAGCATGCCGATGACCAACGGCGAGGCGTGCTGGTGTATGGCGTACAGCATGACCGCAAAGCGTGCGGCGGCATACTGGACATGGTTGCAGACGGTCAGCACCAGCAGCATGTACAGGTGGCGTTTCCATGCCGCAGGGGCGGCCTGGCCGGTTTGTTCCAATTCATCCTCCGGTTGGCTTCAGGCGCCTGCCGGGTGATCCCGGTTTTGGATTGCTGCGCGTTTTCAGAAGCAGATTCGACCTGAGTGTTTCATGAATCCCGTGCCGCATGCAATGGCGTTACACCGAGTGAAACACGCGTCTTCCGGCAGCGTGCCCGCCAATGGCATAATTGATCTTCACTTTAGTACATTCGAACTACAAGCCCGCCGTTGATGCGGGCGGCGGCGGGCCTGGGCTTGCCGATATCGGTCGAGGAATCCTGCAATGGCTCTGCCCCCACGTGGCGTCTATCGCCATCATGAACTCAAACGCCTGTTTGCTCCGAATAGCGTGGCCGTGATCGGCGTATCACAGAGTCCAACGGCTTTCGGCTCGAGCGCCGTGAACAACCTCATCCGCAACAAGTTTCCGGGGCGCATCTACCGCATCAATCCGAAGTACGACACGATCGGCGACCAGCCGTGCTTTCATTCGGTCGCGGACCTGCCCGAGGTGCCTGACTGCGCCATCATCGCGCTACCACGCCAGGGCGTGGAGGCGGCGGTGCGCCAGTGTGCGGAGGCCGGCGTCGGTGGCGTGGTGATCTTTGCGTCGGGCTATTTCGAAACCGGCATCGAAGGACGGGGCGACGAGCAGGACCGGCTGGTGGCGATTGCCCGCGAATCCGGCCTGAAGATCATCGGCCCCAACTGCATGGGCTTTGCAGACTTCGCCGGTCAGGCCATGGTGTCCTTCGCCACCCATGACATGGACCTCCTGGCGCCGCCCTATCCGGGCATTGCCGTGCTGTCGCAATCGGGCGCCATGGGTTTCAGCCTGTCGCAGTCGGTGCGCCGCGGCATGAACATCAGCCATGTCGTGGCCTGCGGCAATGCCGCCGACGTGAACGTGACCGACTGCATCAGCTATTTCGCCGACGAGCCGGGCTGCGGCGCCATCGCCTGCCTGTTCGAAGGGCTGACCGATCCGCAGCAACTGCTCGATGCCGGCGAAATCGCCAAGGCGGCGAACAAGCCGGTGGTGATCTGCAAGCTGGGCTCCAGCGAAGGCGGTGCCGCGGCAGCGATGTCGCACACCGGTTCGCTGGCCGGCTCGATCGCGGCCTACGGCGCAGCCTTCGAGCGCGCCGGCATGATTGTGGTGCCAAGTATCGAGCGCCTGCTGGAGACCGCGGCCTTCCTGTGCAAGATCAAGCGGCCGCCCACCGGTCGCGGCGTGGCGGCGATCGGCGGCTCGGGCGGCTCATTGATTGCGACGACCGATTCGGCGGACGCGCATGGCCTCGACATGCCGGAACTGGGCAAGGAACTCGAAGAGAAAATGCGCCCCTACGTTCCTGAATTCGGTGCGCTGCGCAACCCCTGCGACCTCACCGCAATGGTGGCGGCCAATCCGACAGCATTTCCGGCGGCGGTGGAGACCATGCTGGGCGATGACCGCTACAGCGCCATCGTGGTCCCGCAGTTGAGTGTCAAGGTCACCACCCGCGGCCGGCTGCAGAGCATTGCCGCGGTTGGCTCTAAGCTCGGGAAGCCCGTCTGCCTGCCGTTCATTGGCGGATGGGTGGGCGGCCCCGGCAATGAATTTGCGGAAATGGAGCGTGGCCTCCAGTGGTTTTTCTCCATGGACAGTTGCTCCGCCACGATCAAGCTGTGGCACCACTACGACGACATGCGCCTTGCCCGCGAGAAGCACGGTCCGCGAAAGCTGGTGCGGCTGTCGCCGGCTGATGCCAGGGCGAAGGCTGCAAAGCTCATCGACGCATCGAAGAACAAGACGCTGACGGAGCGCGAGGCCAAGGAAGTGCTGGCGGCCTATGGTGTTCCGGTGGTGGGCGAAAAGCTGGTGCAGTCCGCTGATGATGCCGTGAAGGCGGCAACGTCATTGGGCATGCCCGTCGCCATGAAAGTTGAATCGCCCGACATTCCGCACAAGACCGAAGCGGGCGTCATCCGCCTGAACCTCAAGAGCGCCGGGGATGTGAAGGCCGCCTATGACGTTGTGATGGCGAACGCGAACAAATACAACGCGAAAGCCAGGATCAACGGCGTGCTGGTACAGCCCATGGCACCGGCCGGCACCGAGATCATGGTCGGGGCGCGCATTGATCCGCTGTTTGGGCCGCTGATTGTCGCGGGCCTGGGTGGCGTTCTGGTCGAATTGCTGAAGGATACGACGCTGGAGCTGGCGCCCATCACGACATATGAGGCGCAGGCCATGCTCGCCAAGCTGAAAGGGCAGGCCATGCTGGATGGTTTCCGTGGCTCGGAGCCGGTGGAACGTGACAAACTTGCCGACATCATTGTTCGTCTGTCCGAATTCGCCGATGACCAGAAGGACCGCATTGCCGAACTCGATGTGAATCCGCTGATCTGCGCGGGCAACCGTATCGTGGCGGTGGATGCGCTGATCGTGAAAAAGGACTGAGCTGGGCTCGCCCCTCTCCCCCGGGGAGAGGGGCAGGGGGTGAGGGAGGTTTTTCCTTCATTGGGCAATCGGGAATCCAGCGACTTGTCTTTTGAAGTGCCAATGAATTTCCCTAGTTTAATATGATCATAATAAATATTTAATTGTTATTAATAGCATTAATTAACAATAATTATAATCACATGTAAATGCGATATATGGGCTAGAAACCCTGGATTCCCGCGCGGGTTCGTCAACTGAGCGGGAATGACGAATTGAGGATTTGGGAGTATTTCGGAACAGGCAGCAGGTCAAGGCAAGCAGAACCGGATAAAGGAGGAGGCCCGCATGACCATCACCCTCACCAAGCTCACCCAGGAACAGGACGGCATTCCCGGATGGGTGGCATATCCCAATGCCCCCGGACAACATCCCGCAGTCCTCATGCTGCACCACGCCCCCGGTCTCACCGGCGACTACAAGCATCATTGCGCACGCCTCGCGCAGACCGGCTACGCCGTGTTCGTGCCCAGCACTTTCAACCAGCTCGGCTTTTCCGGCGACAGTCACTACGGCATGGGCGCCGGCATCCAGGAAAATAAAAACGATGCCGAGTTCCTGCGCGTGTACCGCGAGGCGCTGGATTGGCTCAAGTCTTGCCCCTATGTTGATCCGAAGCGCGTCGCAGTGCTGGGCCATTGCCTCGGTGGGCGCATGGGCATTCCGTTTGCTGCGGACAATCCCGACGTCAGAGCGCTAATCCTGTTCTACGCCTCGGTCCGTGAGGAACCCGAAACACCGGCCCGGCCGCGCCACGCCACACGCACCGCAAAGCTCGTCAAATGCCCGACGCTGGTGCTCTACGGCGGCGACGACCGCATTACCGCAAACAAGACCCAGCTTCAGTTGCAGCAGAGCTTTCTCGATAGCGGTACGCAGTTCGAATGGCACTTCTGGTCTTTCGGGTTGCATGGATTTGCCACCATTGATTCGGACTCGTACCAGCCGGATATTGGGAGGACGGCCTGGGTGCTGGTGGATGATTTTCTGCAGCGGCGACTGAAGGATGCGGTGTAGAAGCGAACCTGATTTGTGTCCATCGCCAGATGCGCGGACAAAGGTTGGTGCAATATCGAAAGCGCGCGCCTGTTACCTGCAAAATTTCGCCAATACATCGCCGTAAGCAATGGAAGCAATATCGACTCAAGGGACCAGGCTCAGGTTGCTTCATGCCCGGCCATTGTTCGAATATTAATCAGCCAGAAGAGGAGATGGTATGAAGAGCCTGTTTCGTCAATACGCTGCGTTGTCGATTGCCCTGTCCCTGCTGCTTTCGGGCATCGCGCTGGCCCAGAAGCCGGCCGATCTTCCGGACGGCTATCCCAGCAAGCCCGTGCGGGTCATCGTCGGCACCGGTGCCGGTGGCGGGACGGACCTGCTCACCCGCGCCATCTTCACCAAGATCGGCGAGAAGTGGGGCGCGAGTTTTGTGATCGAGAACATGGCTTCCCTCGTCGGCGGGATTCGCGCGCTGGACACAACCCGGGCGGCGCCGCCTAATGGTTACCTCATCATGGGCACATCCTCAAGCACCATGCAGAACGCCATGTTCGTCACCAAGGTGTCTTACGACGTGCGCAAGGAGTTCATACCGACCGTCCAGTACGCCTACACTCCGCTGCTCATGGTCATTCATCCTTCGGTGCCCGCCAACAATCTCAAGGAGTTCATCGCTTACGCGAAGGCGAATCCGGGCAAGATCAATGCGGCCAACGCGGGTCTGGGCAGCGCCGGCCACCTGGCCGCCGAACTCCTCAATCTCCTCGCCAAGATTGACATGCAGGCGATACCGTACAAGGGCGGCGGCAATGCGGCCACGGATACCGTCGGCGGCCGCACGCAGGTTCTGTTCACCACGGCGGTCGCGCTCGCGCCCTTCACCCGGACGGGCAAGCTGAAGATTCTGGGCATTACTTCCCCGCAGCGCATGCCCTCGAACCCGGACGTGCCCACGATCGCCGAAGGTGGTGTTCCCGGATATGCCTACCAGGGCTGGCTGGGTGCCATCCTGAAGGCGGGCACCCCGGCACCAATCATCCGGGCGCTCAATCGCAGCGCGCTGGAGGTGATCAAGGCGCCGGAGATGATGAGCCGGTATGCAGCCGATGGCTCCGACCCGGCCTATACGACGCCCGAGGAATTCAGGCAGGTCGTGGAGGACTCACTCAGCCGGGCGGAAATCCTGATCCGCGAAACAGGGCTCAAACTGGAGGAGTGATATTCAGGAATGATCGCGCCCTTGTGCGATCGAAGTGGCCGGCATTCATTTGCCGGCCAGTCCTCCACTATCGACTCATCTAGCCTTTCTTCGGCGACCAGCCATAGGTCTTTGCGCAGGCGCCCCCCATCAGCATGGCGCGTTCGCTATCGCTGAGACGATTGGTAATGCGAAACGGCTCGACGGCATCCTTGTAGTTGACGACCGCGAAGGCGCGGGTCCAGTCGGTGCCCCACAGGCAGCGCTCAAAGCCCCAGGCGTCGAATATGCGCGCAAGCGGGTCCCAGATATCGTTAAAGGGATAGGCCTCATGGGACATGGTGCAGGCGCCGCTCACCTTGATGACCACGTTGGGGCGACGGGCGAGGGCCAGCACCTTCGGCAGGTCTTTCCAGACGTCCGCAGGCGCCGGCTTCTTGCGCGGCTGCATCATGCCCAGGTGGTCGAGGACAAAGCGTGTCTGCGGGTGGCGGTCGATCACCGCCGTACCCACATCGATATTGCCCCAGCACAGGAAATTCATCGGCAGATCGACGCTGGCGGCGGCGCGCAGCATGCGGTCGATGCCGGGATTGTCCGGAGTGAGATTTTGTTCGGCGACCATTCCGAGTCGCAGGCCCACGGCGCCGGGAACGCGCTTCCACTCGGCGACCAGTTCGGCCACATTCGGCTTCTCGTAATCGACCCGCGTGACGATGCCGAAGTGTCCCGGATAGGCACGCTGCACTTCCTGGGCATAGCTGGCGTCGTAGCCATACAGGTTGAAGGGCGAAACGAATATCGCGCCGTCCACGCCCACTGCGTCCATGGCCTCCACCATCTTGTCGCCGGGAGTGGCGGGCGCCCAGCCCTCGGGTGAGTTGACCCACGGACGAGCCGGGGTGTTGGCGGCAAAGGCGTGAACCTGGGAATCGATGACCAGCATGGACGTCTCCTCTGTGTCGAATTGTTTTGGGTGCTATGCCGCCATTTTAATCACTGTAATCACGGTTCGTATTGCGCTGGCTGAAATGCCGCCTATTTGTTGCGTTCGTGGGCATCCCAGGGCTGATTTCGGATGATCCGGCTTGAAGCAACAGGGCGGGCCTTGGGGGGCCTGAATATCCAGTAGAGCCCGGCTCCGATGATCAGGACGACAAAGAGCAGAAGTATTCCGAGGCGCATGTCCATGGTGTGTCCTTTTACGGGGAAATCCCATGGAGCCATTTAGCGGCGCGGACTGTCGATGCGGAGTAAGGGCGCTGTAATGTCTGTAACAGTGCATGTCGAAAACGCGGAAATTGCCGCATTGGCGTGATGAAATGCACGTTGGCACATGGCGGCAGAGTGAGTTGCCTCTGACCGGATGGCGGAAACTTCAGTCCTGTTTCCGTGGTGATTGCCGAGAGTTTCGAGCGGGGTCAGCTCGATTGACGAATCAGGTGCTGTGCAAGAGGCTCTTTTCGGGCTTTCAGCCCTGGCGTTCCCGAATGGCGGCAGCCACGGCTTCAGAAACAATCGGCACGACACGCGGGTCAAGCGGATCGACAATCACCCGATCCGGCGTGACTTCGCCCAGCAGTTCCGCGATTGCACGGGCGGCGACCACGTAGTCCGAGCGCTGGTATGACGTGGCATTCGCCAGGAAGCCGCCCGCTTTGTGGATCGACGGGAAACCGAGCACGTTGTTTATTCCGTTGGGAGCGTCTGAGCGCCCGGTGCCGACGAAGGCTGCGCCGCCATCGCGCAATCGTTCAAATGCCACGGCGATGTCTTCATCGACGGTTGCCAGAATTTCCGGATTGGGATTGGCGAGGGAAATGATGCCGGGGCGCTCATTCATCATGAGCATGTGCCGCAGCGTGAAAGGTGTCCGCTTGTCGGCTTCCGCGGCTGACAGGCCGACATAGATGTCTGCGCCGCGCAGCCCGTTCTCCCAGGAACCGGTCCTGCCGTCCGCGTTGATGATGGCGGCAATCTGGTTTTTTTCCTCGTTCATGCCAGCCTTCCGGCCGGCATACAACAGCCCTCTGGAGTCGGCCATCTGTATCTTGCCGGGATTGACGCCGGCTGCGATCAGGATGAGCGCCACGCCAATGGCACCGGCACCGGCGCCTTGAAAGTGGACCGCGAGGTCGCCCAGGGGTTTGCCCATGATCTTTGCGCCATTGATGAGCGCGGCGGCGACCACGATGCCTGTGCCCCACTGGTCGTCGTCGAATACGGGAATGGAAATCTTGTCCTGGAGTTTTCGTTCAACCTCGAACGAGTGCGGCGAAGACAGGTCTTCCAGATTGATCGAGCCGCCACGTTCGGGCAGGATTTTGACGAGCAATTCGATAATCTTGTCCGGATCGGTTTCGTCCAGGACGAGGCTGATGGCCGGAATGTCCGCCAGACCCGAAATCAGAATGGCTTTTCCGGTCATCACCGGGGCGCCGGGCTGGGGGCCGATATCGCCAAGACCGAGGATTGCCGTGCCATCGGTAACAATGTAAACCGCCTTGCCGATGGCGGCGATCTTGTTCTTGATGGCGTCCAGGTTGGATCCGCGGCTGACCGGAATGATCAGATTGGTGTGCGACAGCGCCTTGGCGAGGCTGTACAGTGCATTGGCCCGATACAGGATGGCCTGGCGGGCCCTGTCGTCCGCGATGTCGGCTGCGAACAGGCGCAGGTCGATCGACTCCCACAGCAGATGCTTGATGACGTTGCAGATGAATCCCACGCCCGGCGTATAGACTTCCGCCAGTACTTTGAGCGATGGAATCCTGACGCGGCGCTCATCGCCGACGGGAAAGCAGGGGTAGCGGATGGCGTCCAGATAGGTCTGGACGAAATCCATCGTGGCCCCTCCCTGGTAGCCGGCGGCGAGATAGGGTGCCGACGAACGGAAGCTGGCACGGCCGGGCACCTTGAAGCGCTGCAGGATGTCGGCGACCTGTTCGGGTGAAATGATCCTGCTGTCGCCGTGCTGCACGCTGCCGAGCTTGCGCACGATGGCGGCAACCTCGGGCGAATTGGGGAATAGACGTACGGGTTTTGAGAGATTGACGTTCATGGGTGCAGGTGGTGTCGCATTTTTTTGGTTTCCGGTTGGGCTCGTGATGCCCCCTGTATTTTCAGCAGTATGCGCTCATGGCGCAATTCCGGGATGCATCCCGGTATCTGGAATACGGCTCAAGACAATTTAGAACCGTTGATTGCCTTGTTTTTTCGAACTAATGTGCGGTCAGGGTGTTTTTACGCGTTTTATTTCCCGGGATTTGTGCCAAGCTTCTCAGCGTGTATTGGGAGGTAAAGCTTGGGCGCTGATTCAATTGCCTACCTGACGGGATTGGTCACGAATCGTGACCGCCTTCGTGCCGAACTGGACAGGGCGGAAACTGCGCTGTTCGTGACGATCAAGCGCGATGCTGAGGCGGGCATCGTGCAGGACGACGATCCCCAGATTGAGGTGGCGCGGACTGCCTGCCGCAGGATCCGAAGGGAGTTCGAAAAACTGGAACGGCTGGTGGAGGAAACCACTCCGCCCGGGCGCATTGAAAGCCTGAGCGCGGAACTGCAGGCCCTGCGCGTACATGAATTGCGCAAACCAGTCGCTGCTTTGACTCCGGTATCCGATGTCAGGGAGCCTGCCAGAGTTGCATCGGCCGCCCATCCGGCACCCGAGGTGCAGAAAACACCGGTGCCGGAAGTCCGGGCGTTTGCGCGGCGCTTGGGTATTGTCATGTCCAGACATGCCCAGATGATCCGGCAGAGCCTGGGACTCTTCGCGTTGGTGCTGGCCTACCTTGCCTACCACTGGCTTGATATCAAACTGACGATCATGATGCTGCCTTCGGTGATCTGGAATCCGAAGTTCGCGCAAATGTCGATCGTTGAAGTTCTATTTTCCTGACGCCAGGCTCCGGTGGCCGGGCTTTTCCTACTCCAGGTCAAATCCCAGCGTCTTCAGATTCTCGCGCAGGTTCTTGCGCCGCGGCCCGCCGAATTTCTCGGCAATGGGCTGTGACCAGGCGGCTGCAGGCCCCTTGAGGCCGCGTGCGGTGTAGTACTGCCCCAGTTCACGGTTGTATTCCGCAATGGCCTTCTCGCGGG
>CAIYPG010000043.1 GCA_903928055.1 uncultured beta proteobacterium
AACCACCATGGCCGGAGCCTCGCGCCTTGCATCCATCCGCTTCAAGACCCAACGCATTTCCCGCGATGAATACCAACAGACCCTGAGGCTCGCGCGGCGGCATCGACGGCTCTGTGTGTTACCCGTATGTACTTTGTTTTCGGACTTGCCGGACTAGGCTTCGGCCGGCGCCTTGGCATCCGCCTTGGAGTCCCCGGCAACCGGGTTGTTGACGCCCAGCTTCTCGCGAATCAGCGCCTCGATCTCGGCGGCAATTTCGGGGTGCTCAATCAGGTATTCGCGCGCATTGTCCTTGCCCTGGCCGATGCGGTCCTTCTTGTAGCCGTACCAGGCGCCCGACTTGTCGACGATTCCGGCGTTCACGCCCAGTTCAATGATCTCGCCTTCGCGGGAGATGCCCTTGCCGTAGAGGATGTCGAAAATCGCTTCGCGAAACGGCGGTGCCACCTTGTTCTTGACGACTTTCACGCGCGTCTCGGAGCCGACCACCTCGTCGGACTTCTTGATCGCGCCGATGCGGCGGATGTCGAGGCGCACCGAGGCATAGAACTTCAGTGCGTTGCCGCCGGTCGTCGTTTCGGGGCTGCCGAACATCACGCCGATCTTCATGCGGATCTGGTTGATGAAAATGACCAGCGTATTGGTGCGCTTGATGTTCGCGGTGAGTTTGCGCAGCGCCTGGCTCATCAGCCGCGCCTGCAGGCCCATTTGCGGCTCGCCCATCTCGCCTTCGATTTCGGCCTTGGGCGTCAGCGCCGCCACGGAGTCGATGACAACCACGTCAACCGAGCCCGAGCGCACCAGCATGTCGGCGATTTCCAGGGCCTGTTCGCCGGTATCCGGCTGGGAGATCAGCAGGTCATCAATGTTCACGCCGAGTTTCTTCGCGTACTGCGGATCGAGCGCATTTTCCGCGTCGATGAAGGCCGCGGTGCCGCCCAGCTTCTGCATTTCGGCGATGACCTGCAGCGTCAGCGTGGTCTTGCCTGAGGATTCCGGCCCGTAGATTTCCACCACCCGGCCACGCGGCAGGCCGCCCACGCCAAGGGCAATGTCGAGGCCCAGCGAACCGGTGGACACCACTTCGATGTCGGTGATGGCCTTGGCGTCCATTTTCATGATGGAGCCCTTGCCGAACTGCTTCTCGATCTGCGCCAGCGCGGCCTGCAGAGCCTTGGATTTGTTCTCGTCCATGATCCGTCCTTCGTCTATGCCCATGTTTTTACCCTGCCTTCTGTGGTTGTGATTATGGCACAAACGTTGTGCCCCAAACCGCGTTGACCTGTATTTTTATACAGGACGCAAAAAACTGCAAGCACCCGTGCCTCGCCATATGAATTTCAAGGACTTACGCCCATCACGGGGCTGTCGAAGCAGCCCGGCATGTTAAAATTCGCGCTCTCCCGCAGAACATTCCGCAAAACAACATTCCGGCAGACTGCCCGTGAAAACCAGCCAATCGCAATACCTCGGCGTGCGCGGCCTCAACTACCACGTGCGCAGCTGGGGCGACCCATCCGCGCCCAGGGTGATCCTGCTGCACGGCGCCCAGGACGTGTCCGCCTCCTGGCAGTTCACCGTGGATGCCATGAAGAAAGACTGGCATTTCATCGCGCCCGACTGGCGCGGCTACGGCATGACCGACTGGAGCGGCTCGCAGAGTTACTGGCAGCCGGACTACACCGCGGACCTGAACGTGCTGCTCGAGCATTTCTCGCCGGATGAGCCCGCGCGGCTCATGACCCACAGCCTGGGCGGCAACATCGCCGGCGTCTATGCCGGCCTCAAGCCCGAGCGCGTGCGCCTGTTCATCAACGTCGAGGGCTATAACGTGCCTTCGGTGACGGTGGCCGAAACGCCCAAACGCTACAAGGCCTGGCTGGATGCGACGGCAAAGCAGGATGCCCCGCCGCGCAGCTATCCGAATTACGCGGCCTTCGCCGAGCGCATGCAGAAAGGCAATCCGCGCCTCACCTCCGAACGCGCCCTGTTTCTTGCGCAGCACTGGTGCAAGGACACCGAAGGTGGCGGCGTCACGCTGCGCTCCGATCCGGCCTATGGCCGCGCCAGTCCGCTGTGCTACCGGCTGGATGAGCAATCGCTTTACTGGAGCAACGTCACCGCTCCCACGCTGTGGGTGGAAGGCGGCCAGTCCGACTGGCTGCACATCCTCCTGAAGTCCGGCGAGTACGACAAGCGCCGCGCCTGCTATCGCACGCTCACCACCGAGCGCTTCGAGAATGCCGGCCACAACATCCATCACGAAGAACCCGAGCGGCTCGCGGAACTGTGCGAACGCTTCCTGCTGGAGCACTAAGCACATGGACACCCGCGCCATCTACTCCCCGAAGAAAACCAGCCGTTCCGAGTTCATCAACGTCCGCGGCCTGAAGTACCACGTCCGCCGCTGGGGCAGCGAAGACGCGCCGAAGCTGTTCATGCTGCACGGCTCGCGCGACCTCTCCGCTTCCTGGCAGTTCACCGTCGATGCCCTGCAGCAGGACTGGCAGATCATCGCCCCCGACTGGCGCGGCTGCGGGCTTTCAGAATGGGCCCAGTCCGAAATTTCCTACTGGTTCCACGACCTGATCGGCGACCTGCACCAGCTGATCAAGCACTACTCGCCCGACGAGCCCGCCACCATCATTGCGCACAGCAAGGGCGCCAATGTCACGCAGCACTACGCCGGATTGCGGCCGGAGCGCGTGCGCAAGTTCGTCAATGTGGAAGGCTTCGTGGTCGGCACCCTCGATCCGCAGTACAGCGTCCGGCGCATGGAGCGCTGGCTGGCGCGCATGGACCTCGGCCCGGCACGCGAGCCGCGCTACGACAGCATGGAGGTCTTCGCCGAGCGGCTGATGCGCGGCAATCCCCGGCTGCCTGCCGACCGCGCGCTGTGGCTCACCCGGCAGTGGTGCACGCAGCAGCCCGACGGCAGCGTGCTGCAGCACATCGACCCGGCGCAGAAACGCGGCGGCATCTACTACATTGCTGAAGGCCTTGAGTGCTGGAAGCGCATCACCGCACCGATGCTCTGGGTGGAAGGCGGCAGCTCCGGCCACATGAAGCGCATCCACGACCGGGGCGAATACGACATGCGCAAGGCCACCTTCAAGACCCTGGTCGGCTTCGAGCACTTCGCCGAGGCAAGCCACAACGTGCACCTCGACGAGCCCGAGCGCCTGGCCGCGGTGAGCGAAGCCTTCCTGCTGCGGACGTAGGCCGCGCGACCAGGCAACGGAACCGGGGGCGGGCGCGGTATAGTTGCCCGACAAGGTTGCCGCATAAAAAGGAGGAGAGACGATGAAAGAAAGCCGATCGGTGTTCGTACCGGTGCGCGGACTCAACTACCACTGCCGCACCTGGGGTCCGGATGGCGCGCCGAAGATCTTCATGTTCCACGGCTTCCAGGACGTCTCGGCCTCCTGGCAGTTCGTCGTCGACAACCTGAAGGAAGAGTGGCAGGTCATCGCCCCCGACTGGCGCGGCTACGGCCTCACCGACTGGAGCGGTGCCGACAGTTACTGGTTCCCTGACTACCTCGGCGACCTCGACGCCCTGCTTGACCATTTCACCCCGGAGGAGCCGGCACGCATCGTCGCCCACAGCATGGGCGCGAGCATCTGCGGCGTCTATGCCGGCGTGCGCCCGGATGCCGTCGCGAAGTTCGTCAACGTCGATGGCTTCGGCATCGGCGGCGGCTCGCGTCGCCAGGACCCGCCGCCGCGGCGCATCGCCAAATGGCTGCGCCAGCTCAACGAAGACACCGACCAGCGCCCCTACGACAGCTTCGAGGAATTCGCCGACCGCATGCAGGCGGAGAACCACCGCCTCACCGACG
>CAIYPG010000044.1 GCA_903928055.1 uncultured beta proteobacterium
ATCGGTGACCGCAGGGATCTCCACCGCCTGTGGCATGCCCGGCTGGCTTTCCTGCTGTTCCCTCTGCTGCCCGCTTTCACGCTGCTGTCCGTCGCGTGGCTCACGCGGCTCACGGCCTTCGCGGTCACCCCGATCGCGACCGCCGTGACGGCGCCGACGTCTTTCACCTTCCTGCGGCGGCTGGCCTTCGCCACGCTGTTCTGGGCGGTCATTGCGCGGCTGCTCCACGTTGTTGGCGTCAGGCGTGCCTGCTTGGATGGGCGATTGTTCGCGACGCGGTTCGCGCTGCTCTCTCGGTTCCCTCGGCTCGCGCGCCTCACGTGGCTCCCTGGGCGGGCGCTCCGGGCGACCCTGCTGCTCGGGGCGTGGTCCGCGCTCGGGGCGCTCACCGCGTCCCTCATTGCGACCCTCTGTGCGACCTTCGGCGCGTCCTTCAGGACGTCCCTCGGCACGCGGGCTGCGACCATCGCGCTCGCCGCGTTCGCCACCGCGTCCGCCACGTCCGCCGCGACCATTCTGTCCGTCGCGCCCGCCACGTCCGCTGCGACCATCACGTCCGCCACGTTCACCGCGCTCGCCACGGTCCGGGCGTTCACCACGTCCTTCCGGTGTTGCGCTACGAACTGCGATCCCGCGCGGTTCTTCATTGACTGCCGGGCGCGCGGCATCACCCTTGAACCAGCCCAGGATGCGGCCGATAATGCTGGAGCGTTCGGCCGTTGCCGGCGTCGCCTGTTCCGGCACGGGGGCGCGGGCCGGCATCGGCGCCGGTTGTCCCGGCGTGAAATTCTGCACTGCAGCCTGCGGACGAACCGCCTTGACCTCCGCTGCTGCGGTCTGCTCTTTTTCCGCCTGTTCCGGCATGGTGACCAGGTTGTAGGAAGCCGGCAGCGCACCTTCCTGATTGAGGTCGTCGTGGCGCAGGCGTTCCACCTTGTAATGCGGCGTCTCAAGATGGATGTTGGGGATCAGCACCACGTTGACCTTGAGCCGCGCCTCGATGGTGTGGATGTCGGCACGCTTTTCGTTCAGAAGGAAGGTGGCGACATCCACCGGTACCTGTGCGTGCACGGCGGCGCTGTTTTCCTTCATCGCCTCTTCCTGGATGATGCGCAGGATATGCAGGGCGGTGGATTCGGCGCCACGGATGTGGCCGGTGCCATTGCAGCGCGGGCAGGTGATGTTGCTGCCTTCGCCAAGGCTGGGACGCAGGCGCTGGCGTGACAGCTCCATCAGGCCGAAGCGCGAGATCTTGCCCATCTGCACCCGGGCACGGTCGTAATGCAGCGCGTCGCGCAGGCGGGTTTCCACCTCGCGCTGGTTGCGCTGGATTTCCATGTCGATGAAGTCGATGACGATCAGGCCGCCAAGGTCGCGCAGGCGCAACTGCCGGGCGATTTCATCAGCCGCTTCAAGGTTCGTGCGGAAAGCCGTTTCCTCGATGTCATGGCCGCGCGTCGAGCGTGCCGAGTTCACGTCCACCGACACCAGTGCCTCGGTGTGGTCGATGACGATGGCGCCGCCCGAAGGCAGGGTGACCTGGCGCGAGTACGCGGTCTCGATCTGGTGTTCGATCTGGAAGCGCGAGAAAAGAGGCACATCGTCGTGGTAGCGCTTCACGCGATTGGCGTTGTCCGGCATGACGTGCGCCATGAACACCTGTGCCTGTTCGAAAATCGCGTCGGTGTCGATCAGGATTTCGCCGATTTCCGGATGGAAGTAATCGCGGATGGCACGGATCACCAGGCTGCCTTCCTGATAGATCAGGAACGCACCCTTCTGAGAATTCGCCGCGGCTTCGATGGCGGTCCACAACTGCAGCAGGTAGTTCAGGTCCCACTGCAGTTCTTCGTAGGAGCGGCCGATGCCGGCGGTGCGGCCGATGATGCTCATCCCCTGGGGGACGGGCAGCTTGTCCATGATGTCCCGCAGCTCGTTGCGGTCTTCGCCCTCGACGCGGCGCGATACGCCGCCGCCGCGGGGGTTGTTCGGCATCAGGACGACATAGCGTCCGGCCAGGCTGATGAACGTGGTGAGGGCCGCGCCCTTGTTGCCGCGCTCGTCCTTTTCGACCTGGACGATGAGTTCCTGACCTTCGTACAGTGCGTCCTTGATGCTGGCCTTGCCGACGTCCACGCCGGACTTGAAGAAGGCCCGGGCGACTTCCTTGAAGGGAAGGAATCCGTGGCGGTCCGTGCCGTAGTCGATGAACGCAGCTTCGAGGCTGGGTTCGATGCGGGTGATGACACCCTTGTAGATGTTGCTCTTGCGTTGTTCTTTTCCTGCCGATTCAATGTCGAGGTCTATCAGTTTCTGACCATCAACAATGGCGACGCGTAATTCCTCGGCTTGCGTCGCATTGAATAACATGCGCTTCATTTTTGTTCTCCCGCGCGCGCGGGGCAAACCATGAGCCTGTATTTAAATTGTCAGGCTGTCATCTCTTCATCGTGTTTATGTTGTTGTGAGCGGGATGGGTATGGTTTGTCGGTATCGGGGTTGTATGGCGGTTCTGCCGGCGCCCTGACCTTGTTGAAGGTTGCGGGCGCATGTCAGACAGTAGTGCCGGAAGTCTGCCGATGCTTTTGGCGCGCTGTTTAAAGTACTATCAATGGTCTAAATGACCAGCCAGTTTTCCGCCTCGGGTCCTGGCGCGCGTAATAAAACGGCACTCTGCCGCTTCAAACGCCACGCTTCAGCCGGGGGACAGAGTCGCCGGAAGGGCTTCAGGCGGCAGTACTTTTTCAAGGTACTGTTAAAGTGCCGGGGCCACATGACCGGTTGTCCCGCAACGAGGGCGGTCCAGAGATTATAAGGAAAATGAAGGATTTAAACAACGCAAGGCCCCCGGCATCCCGGCGGGCAGCCAAGGGCAGGTCCGTCAGGCCGGTTACCCCGAAGGCGGCCCCACTGGCGGACCATCAGGGGCTCGGGCCTGCCGCGGCTTCGATGGCGGTCGTGGATGCCGGCCAGGCCGACCAGCGTGTGGATAACTTCCTGTTGCGGGTCTGCAAGGGGGTGCCGCGCAGCCACGTCTACCGCATCCTGCGCAGCGGTGAAGTCAGGGTCAACAGCAAGCGCGTGGATGCCACTTACCGGTTGCAGGAGGGGGATAAGGTACGTATTCCCCCTGTCCGCGTTGCGGTCCGCACGGGGGTGAAAGCCCGGGCGGTCGAATTCCCCATCGTCCATGAAGATGAGGCCTTGCTGATCATCGCCAAGCCTTCCGGGGTTGCCGTGCATGGCGGCAGCGGCGTCAGCTTCGGGGTCATCGAAAGCCTGCGTGCTGCGCGTCCCCTGCTTAAATTTCTTGAACTGGCCCATCGGCTGGATCGGGAGACCTCCGGATTGCTGGTGCTGGCCAAAAAACGCTCGGCACTGACCGCGTTGCATGCGAATTTCCGCGAAGGCCATATGTACAAGCGTTATCTGGCGCTGGTGCACGGCCAGTGGACGGGCCCGAAGCGCAGCGTGACACTGCCGCTGCGCAAGTTCGTGTCCAAGAATGGCGAGCGCCGGGTCAGCGTGGATCGCAACGAGGGAATGGAGGCGCGCACCGATTTCCGCGTGGAACGTGCGCTGGGAGAGTTCACGCTGTTGTCAGCGGAATTGCACACCGGGCGCACGCACCAGATTCGCGTGCACCTGTCCCACCTCGGGTTTCCGATCGCGGGGGATGACAAATACGGTGATTTCGAACTCAACCGCAGCCTGGCCAAGAAAGGACTGTCACGCATGTTCCTCCATGCCACCGAGCTGCGGCTGCGCCACCCTGTTAGCGGCGAGGAATTGCGCCTGGAGGCTCCGCTCCCGCCCGAGCTTGATGCGTTTGTACATGGACTTGAGCAGGGCGGCAAACCGGCTTTGCGATCCGATAAGGCTTGAACATGGGCGGGCACCGCTTTGAATTGCTGGTGTTTGACTGGGATGGGACCCTGATGGACTCCACTGCACTGATCGTAGCGAGCATTCAGGCTGCTGCGCGTGACCTGGGCCTGCCGGTTCCGGACAAGGCCACTGCAAGCCACGTCATCGGGCTGGGGCTGAAAGACGCGTTGTCCTATGCGGTGCCGCAACTGGCTGAAGCGGATTACGCGAGGATGAGCGAGCGCTATGGCCATCATTTCCGCGCCAGCGATACTGCGGTGCCATTGTTTGAAGGCACGGTTGAAATGTTGTCAGAACTGGAAAAAAAAGGCCATTTGCTGGGAATCGCCACGGGAAAAAGTACCAAGGGTCTGGAGCGTGCCATGGCTGCGACCGGCATTGCGCGGCACTTTGCAGCGGTGCGCTGCGCCGACCGCTGTGCGCCCAAGCCGGCGCCGGACATGCTGCGTGAGCTGATGGATGAATTCGCCGTGAAACCGGAATCCACGCTGATGATCGGCGATACCTCGCATGACCTGGAGATGGCGGCCAACGCCGGTGTGGCTGCCGTCGCAGTCAGTTATGGAGCCCACCCGCGCGAAGCATTGCTGAAAATGTCGCCGCTCGCATGCGTTGAAAGTACGGCCGAACTTGCCGCATGGCTGAAACGGAACGCCTAGTCTGCGACAGCGCTGCGCTGGCCGATTCCGGCGAGGGCGTGCGCTTCGAAGTCGAATATCTGGGGGAAAAGACGCCGGCATTTGCGGTGCGCTATGAGGGGCGGGTGCATGCCTATCTCAACCGCTGCCCGCATGTGCCGGCGGAGCTGGATTGGGACCCCGGCCGTTTCTTCGATATGCAAGGGCTGCTTTTGTTATGCTCGAATCACGGCGCCATTTTTCTTCCGGAATCCGGAAGATGCATCGGCGGTCCCTGCAAGGGCAGGAATCTGGTCGCGCTTCCGGTCGAAGAGCGGGACGGCAAGGTCATCTTGAAGGAATCAGGACATGGCGGACGACGCTAATCAGGGCAGTGGCTGGGAACGGCAGGTCATCGAGAAGCTGGCGCTTGAAGCGCTCAAGGAGCAGCGCAAGGCGCGGCGCTGGAGCATTTTCTTCAAGCTGCTGGCGTTTGGTTATGTCGCTTTTTTGATCCTGATTGCGCTGGATTGGCGTGGTGATGCCGAAGGCATGACCTCTGGCAAGCATACGGCGTTGGTGGAATTATCGGGCGTGATTGAGGCAAAGGGCGAGGCGAGCGCAGATCGCCTGACCGCCGCGCTTCAGAACGCCTTCAAGGACAAGAACACACAAGGCATCATCCTCAGGGTGAATTCCCCCGGTGGCAGTCCGGTCCAGGCGGGCATCATCTATGACGAAATCCGCCGGCTGCGCAGCCTCTATCCGACCATTCCGATCTATGCCGTGATCGAGGACATCTGTGCTTCGGGCGGCTATTACGTTGCTGCCGCCACGGACCGCATTTATGTGGACAAGGCCAGCATCGTTGGGTCGATCGGGGTCATCATGAGCGGCTGGGGTTTTACCGGCACCATGGACAAACTGGGCGTGGAGCGGCGCACCCTGACCTCCGGGGAGAATAAGGCCTTTCTCGATCCGTTCGCCCCGCTCGACGAAAAACAGAAGCAGCATGCGCAGTCCATGCTCGGTGAGATCCACCAGCAATTCATCGATGTGGTGAAAAAGGGCCGGGGTGCGCGGCTTAAGGAGACGCCGGAATTGTTCTCCGGGCTGATGTGGACCGGCGCGAAAAGCATTGAGCTCGGGTTGGCCGATGCGCTGGGCAGCGTGGATTACGTGGCGCGCGAAGTCATCAAGGCCGAGAACATCGTCGACTACACGCAGAAGGAAAACATTGCTGAACGCTTCGCCAAGCGATTGGGTGCGGGTGTTGCCTCAGGGCTGGCGGGGCCGGCATTGCGTGAATCCGTGATCGTGCGCTGAGTCGAACCAGGCTCGAACGTCTCAGGCTGCGAACAGGAATACCGTCGGCCTGTCCTTGAGCGATGGCGGCGGCTGGCGGCGCCAGTTGGCGATGCTGCGCGCCACTATGGATTCTCCCGGCAGGGTGAGTTCACTGGCCGTGCACAGCCGGGTCGCTTCATTCAGGGTACGCAACATCATGCCCAGCATGCGTTCATTCCGGTACGGCGTCTCGATGAATATCTGTGTCTGCCGCAGGCGGCGCGATTCCTTTTCCAGCGCACGCAACTTTTCAACCAGCGCCGCTTCCTCGACCGGAAGATAGCCGTGGAAGGCGAAGCACTGGCCTTCCAGTCCGGAGGCCATCAACGCCAGCATGATGGATGAAGGGCCGACCAAAGGTGTAACGCGGATTCCACGCTCATGCGCCAAGCGTACCAGGGGGGCTCCCGGATCGGCAACCGCAGGACAACCCGCATCGGAAACCAGGCCACCGTCCATGCCGGCAGCGATGGGGGCGAGCAGATCCGCAAGTGCTGAAGCCGGCGTGTGTTCATCCAGACGCTCAATGCGGATTTCCTGTAACGGAATGGTGGCGCCGGCGCGTTTGAGCAACTGGCGTGCGATCTTGGGGTTTTCGGCAATCAGGTAGCGGAGGGACCGCAGGCGCGCCAGGGCCTGGGCCGGAATGACTTCAGCAGGATCGTTTTCCCCCAGCGTATTGGGGACGAGGTACAAGGTGCCCGAAGTTGCCGGTATGCCCTGTGCCATGTCAGAGCACTCTGACGCCGTGTTCCTGCAACAGGTCGATCAGGGCGATCAACGGCAGGCCGATCAGGGCATTGGGGTCGTCTCCCTGCATGCGCGCAATCAGGGCAATGCCCAGGGCCTCTGCCTTGGCGCTGGCGGCGCAGTCGTAGGGTTGTTCGCGCCTGAGATAGGTTTCGATGGTCTGCTCATCGAGCGGCCGGAAGGACACTTCGAATGGCACCAACCGTGATAGGGTCTTGCCGGTGCCACTGTGATGCAGGCACAGGGCCGTGAGAAAACGTGCAGTCTGTCCGGAAAGCGACCGGAGCTGGCGCACGGCATTGTCATGGTTGCCCGGCTTGCCGAGGATCTGGCTGCCCAGCACGGCCACTTGGTCGGAGCCGATGATGATGGCATTGGGAAAGTTCGCGGCGACAGCCATGGCTTTTGCCTGCGCCAACCGCATGGCGAGGGCGTCGGGAGCCTCGCCGTCCAGCGGGGTTTCATCGACCCCGGGCCGGGCGACGGTGAAATCCAGCCCCAGGCGTTCCAGCAGGGCCTTCCGGTAGGGGGAGGTGGAGGCAAGGACGATGGTGGAAGTCGAGGGCATGGGTAGAGGGTTATTTATATGGGGTTTTGCCCGGAAAACGTCACCGGAAATGTGCGGGCCAGGGGTGGAAAAATGAAGGTAACGCCCTGAACAATTTGGGATTTCTTTTTGACACGAGTCGGGTATTCATAATATCATGCGCGGCTTTCGTGGCCGGACGCCCGGTGCGGATTTTGCGGTTTGTGCCGCGCGTGTCGGATCGCAGGCATGAAGATAGACGGATTTCAGTTTGCCCGCAGTTCTTCGGAACTGGCTGGCGTCATTGACGCGGCCCAACTGCCGCGTCTTGCCGAGATGCAGTGCCGGACCCCGGGGATACGTTTCCGGCTCAAAGGCGGCATGAACGATCGAGGCAAGGCGTCGCTTGGCATGGAATTGTCAGCCGACATGGAACTGGTATGTCAGCGTTGCATGCAGCCCCTTGCATTCGGGTTGAAGATCGAGACGGATCTGGAACTGGCTAAGAGCCAGACGGAAATCGAATCGGCCGATGATGAAGTGGACCGTATTCTGGCATCGCGCAGCATGGATTTGGCGGCAATGGTCGAAGACGAGGCAATACTTGCCTTGCCGATGATTCCGCGACATGAACATTGTTCGGAAGCTGCGCCGGGAGCGGTACCAGCTGTCATGGAATCGGTGCAGCCGGCAAAGCCGGTTTCGCCATTCGGGGTTTTGGCAGCGCTGAAACAGGGCAGGAAAAAGGGTTGATGGCTGGCCGCAGCGTTACTTTGATGTCAATGCGGACCGGAAACAGGATTTGAAACAGAATCGCAGTATCGAGCAAGGAGTATTGACATGGCTGTACAGCAGAACAAGAAGTCTCCGTCCAAGCGCGGCATGCATCGTTCGCACGACTTTCTGACCGGTCCGACCCTCGCGGTCGAGCCGACCACGGGCGAAGTGCACCTGCGGCACCACATCAGCCCGAGCGGCTACTATCGCGGCAAAAAAGTCGCCAAGGCCAAAGGCGACTGACTCCTGCAGCGGCGTGATCCAGGTCATTTCGGTGGCCTGAACGCCGCTCGGGTTGTTCTGCTTGGCTGCGGAATTATCGGGAGGAGCGGTCGCGTCCATGGGCATCAGCGTGGCGATCGACTGCATGGGCGGTGATCACGGGCCACACGTGACCGTTCCTGCTGCACTGGCATTTCTTGCCGCCAATCCGGACGGCAGAGTGACTCTGGTCGGCATTCAGGGCGCGATCGATGCAGAGTTGAAGAAGCTGGGTGCGCAGACAGGTCCGCGCCTCTCCGTCCGCCATGCCAGCGAAGTGGTACTCATGGATGAGGCGCCTGCGCAGGCATTGCGCAAGAAAAAAAATTCCTCCATGCGTGTGGCCATTGACCTCGTTAAATCCGGTGAGGCGCATGCCTGTGTCAGTGCCGGCAATACCGGGGCCTTGATGGCAACCTCTCACTTTGTGCTCAAGACGCTGCCCGGCATTGACCGGCCGGCCATCATTTCCATTCTGCCCACCATCAATGGCCGCACTTACATGCTGGACCTGGGCGCCAATGTCGATTGCGAACCGGAGCACCTCCTGCAGTTCGGGCTGATGGGCGCGACCATGGTGGGTGCCGTGGAGCACAAGGAGCGGCCCACTGTCGGACTGCTCAATATCGGTGAAGAGGCAATCAAGGGCAATGAGGTGGTGAAGCGCGCCGCCGAACTGTTGCGTGGAAGCGGACTGAATTTCGTCGGCAACATCGAGGGCGATGATATCTATCGCGGCAAGGCCGATGTCGTCGTCTGTGATGGTTTTGTCGGGAACGTTGCCCTCAAGACGTCCGAGGGTCTGGCACACATGCTGGCCCATGCGCTCAAGGAGGAATTCACCCGCAACTGGCTGACGCGTGTCGCGGCGCTGGTCGCCCTGCCGGTGCTCAGGCGCTTTCGCAGCCGGTTTGATCCGCGTCGTTACAATGGCGCCACTTTGCTGGGATTGCGCGGCATCGTTGTGAAGAGTCACGGTTCCGCGGACAGTTTTTCATTCGAGCGCGCCATTGTGCGCGCCTTTGACGAGGTACATAACGACGTGCTGAACAAGATTACCAAGCGCTTTTCCCAGGCGGAGGCGGCATGACAGTCTGGTCTCGCATTGTTGGAACCGGCAGCTACCTGCCGGCCCGGTGTGTCACGAACGCCGACCTGGCCAGGACAATGGAAACGTCGGACGAGTGGATACAGGCCCGCACCGGCATCCGGCAGCGCCACATCGCCGCGGAAGGCCAGTCATCCAGTGATCTGGCGCTGGAGGCCTCACGTGCCGCGCTGGCGTCGGCCGGCATGCAGGCCTCCGACATCGACCTGATCATTGTGGCGACGTCCACGCCTGATTTCATATTTCCCAGCACTGCCTGCCTGCTGCAATCCAAGCTTGGTGCCAAAGGCGCGCCGGCTTTTGATGTCCAGGCGGTATGCAGCGGCTTCGTATATGGCCTGACCATTGCCGACAAGTTCATCCGTTCCGGCCAGTACAAGAGCGCGCTGGTGGTCGGTGCGGAAGTGTTCTCGCGCATCCTCGACTGGAATGACCGCTCGACGGCCGTGCTGTTCGGCGATGGCGCGGGTGCGGTCGTGCTCAAGGCGGACTCCGGTCCGGGAATCATGGCAAGTGCCTTGCATGCCGACGGTTCACAGTCTGGAATTCTTTCAGTCCCCGGAAGCATCTGCGGTGGCAAGGTGATCGGTTCTCCTTTCCTGCAGATGGACGGGCAGGCCGTGTTCAAGTTTGCCGTGCGTGTCCTCGAGGAAGTCGGGCGCGAGACGCTGGCGCAGTGCGGGCTGGTGGCCGGAGACATCGACTGGCTGATCCCGCATCAGGCCAATGTACGTATTCTCGAGGCGACGGCCAAGCGCTTCGGACTGGACCGGAGCAAGCTGGTCGTGACCGTGGACCAGCATGCAAACACTTCGGCCGCGTCGGTGCCGCTGGCGCTTGACTGTGCCATTCGCGATGGCCGCGTCAAGCCCGGCCACAAGATCATGCTTCAGGGGGTCGGCGGCGGGTTTACCTGGGGTGCCGTCCTGGTACAGATGTAAGCGGCAATCGCATAAGAATAATTGTTTCGAGGAGGCGAACAGTGAAGCTGGCAATGGTTTTTCCGGGGCAGGGATCGCAATCGGCCGGCATGCTGACCGGATATGGCGACATGCCTGTGATCGCGGAAGTCCTGCGTGAGGCGTCGGATGTGCTGGGGCAGGACATTGCGAAACTGGTTGCCGAAGGTCCGGCGGACGAACTCAACAAGACGGTCAACACCCAGCCGGTCATGGTTACCGCCGGCTATGCTGCCTATCGCGCCTGGCTTGAACTGGGCGGTGCCGAGCCTGCCGTCGTCGCCGGTCACAGCCTTGGCGAATACACCGCGCTCATTGCCGCAGGATCCATCTCCTTTGCGCAGGCGCTGCCACTGGTCAGGCAGCGCGCGCAGGCGATGCAGGATGCCGTGCCTGCGGGCGTCGGTGCCATGGCGGCATTGCTTGGACTGGACGATGATGCTGCACGCGCTGCCTGTGCCGAATCGGAGCAGGATGGCGAGGTGGTGCAGGCCGTCAACTTCAATTCACCCGGCCAGATCGTGATTGCC
>CAIYPG010000045.1 GCA_903928055.1 uncultured beta proteobacterium
GAACTGAACCTTCTGGCCTTCCTTGATCGTCTTGAATCCGCTCATCTGGATCGCGGAAAAATGCGCAAACAAATCTTCGCCGCCGTCATCCGGGGTGATGAAACCATACCCCTTTGCATCATTGAACCACTTCACAGTACCTGTTGGCATAGAGAACCCATCCTTCAATCAGAAAAACCGGAAAAGCCCGGAACGGTGCATGCACTTCAGCGCAGCAACAGGACATTCCGACCCGCATACTGGTTGGAGGACAGACACGCTTTTGGCTTATACCTGCATTGAATAAAATCGTCAATCGGGTGGTTTTCCCTTTGTCAAGGAATTAAAACCGCCCCTGTTTTCCGCACCGTCTGCGGCATTTTCAGCGGCGCCAGACCGCGGTGATGATTGTGTTTGGCGGGGACACACAGTACATTTATGAACAGGGGCTTTCGCGGAAAAACCTTTCGAAAACCCGGGAATTGCGTGCCGTGGGGAATTGTCTGCGGAACGCGCTGTCTAACCTGCATGGATGGCGTAAATGGCTGGGTCGGATCGATGCACATGACGTTCGGAACAGCGGCATTTGGAGCGTATGGCAAACCATTCGAAAGAAGGCACCCTACTTGAGGCCAAAAAGTCGAGGCTCAAGCCGCCACCCTTGTACAAGGTCATGCTCCTCAACGACGACTACACGCCCATGGAGTTTGTGGTCCTCGTCCTCCAGAAATTCTTCAGCATGACCCGCGAACAGGCTACTCAGGTAATGCTCAAAGTTCACCGCGAAGGCATGGGTGTGTGCGGAGTATTTCCGCGCGACATCGCCACGACCAAGGTGGAACAGGTAACATCGTACGCACAGCAACATCAGCATCCCCTTCAATGCCTCATGGAGGAAACGTGATCGCCCAGGAACTCGAAGTCAGCCTGCACATGGCCTTTGTCGAGGCACGCCAGAAGCGGCACGAATTCATCACCGTCGAGCACCTTCTGCTTGCGCTGCTCGACAATCCCACCGCAGTCGAGGCATTGCGCGCCTGCGCGGCGAACATTGACGAGTTGCGCAAGGCGCTGGGCGACTTCATCACCGCCCACACGCCCACGGTGGCCGGCTCCGAGGAAATCGACACGCAGCCGACGCTCGGCTTCCAGCGCGTGATCCAGCGCGCCATCCTGCACGTGCAATCCTCAGGCAAGAAGGAAGTGACCGGTGCAAATGTGCTGGTGGCCATCTTCGGCGAAAAGGATTCGCACGCCGTGTACTTCCTGCATCAGCAGGGCGTCACCCGCCTCGACGTGGTGAACTACATCTCCCACGGCATCACCAAGACACCGCAGAGCAAGGACCAGAAGGCCAATGCCGGACAGGAACAGGAATCGGGTGGCGAAGATGGCCAATCCGGCGGCGCGCTCGAAACGTATACACAGAATCTGAACGCACAGGCCCTGGTCGGCAAGATCGACCCGCTGATCGGCCGTGACCGCGAACTGGAGCGCGTCATTCAGACGCTGTGCCGCCGCCGCAAGAACAATCCGCTGCTGGTGGGCGAAGCCGGCGTGGGCAAAACGGCCATCGCCGAAGGACTGGCGAAGCGCATCGTCGACGGGCAGATTCCGGAAATCCTCGCGCAGTGCCAGGTGTATTCGCTCGACATGGGCTCTCTGCTGGCCGGCACGAAATACCGCGGCGACTTCGAGCAGCGCCTGAAGGCCGTGCTGAAGCAGCTGGTGGACAACCCCAACGCCATCCTGTTCATCGACGAAATCCATACGCTGATCGGCGCCGGCGCCGCCTCGGGCGGCACGCTCGATGCCTCCAACCTGCTCAAGCCGGCCCTGTCGTCAGGCGCGCTGAAGTGCATCGGCGCCACCACCTATGCGGAGTACCGCGGCGTATTCGAAAAGGACCATGCGCTGTCGCGGCGCTTCCAGAAGATTGACGTGCCGGAACCGTCGGTGGATGAAACGGTGCAGATCCTGCGCGGCCTGAAGTCGCGCTTCGAACTGCACCATGGCGTGAAATACAGCGCCAGTGCCCTCACCAGCGCCGCAGAGCTGTCGGCGCGCTACATCACCGACCGCCACCTGCCCGACAAGGCCATCGACGTCATCGACGAGGCCGGCGCCGCGCAGAAGATCCTGCCCAAGTCGCGCCAGAAGAAAATGATCGGCAAGGTGGAAATCGAGGAGATCATCGCCAAGATCGCCCGCATCCCGCCATCGTCGGTGTCGCAGGACGACCGCAATGTGCTGAAGAACCTCGACCGTGACCTGAAGGCCGTGGTGTTCGGGCAAGACAAGGCGATCGACGCGCTGGTTGCGGCGATCCGCACCGCGCGCTCCGGCCTCGGCAATCCGCAAAAGCCGATCGGCGCCTTCCTGTTCTCCGGACCCACCGGCGTGGGCAAGACCGAAGTCGCGCGCCAGCTTGCCTACTGCATGGGCATCGACCTGCATCGCTTCGACATGTCCGAATACATGGAGCGCCATACCGTGTCGCGCCTGATCGGCGCGCCCCCCGGCTATGTCGGATTTGACCAGGGTGGCCTGCTGACCGAGGCCATCTCGAAGAAGCCCTACTCCGTGCTGCTGCTCGATGAAATCGAGAAAGCGCATCCCGACGTGTTCAACATCCTGCTGCAGGTGATGGACCACGGCACGCTCACCGACAACAACGGCCGCAAGGCCGACTTCCGCAACGTGATCATCGTCATGACCACGAACGCGGGCGCCGAAGCGCTGAACAAGACGGTCATGGGCTTCACTGCGAAAAAGGAAATGGGCGACGAGCAGGTCGAGATCAAGCGCCTGTTCTCGCCGGAGTTCCGCAACCGCCTTGACGCAACGATCTCGTTCCGTTCGCTGGACCACGACATCATCGTCCGCGTGGTGGACAAGTTCCTGATGCAGCTCGAAGCCCAGCTCCACGAAAAGAAGGTGGATGCGGTGTTCACCGATGCACTGCGCGAACATCTGGCCAAGGCTGGCTTCGATCCGCTGATGGGCGCGCGGCCGATGTCGCGCCTCATCCAGGACACCATCCGCCGTGCGCTGGCCGACGAACTGCTGTTCGGACGGCTCGCCTCCGGCGGCAAGGTGACCGTGGACCTCGACGCAGCCGGCAAGGTCACGCTGAAGTTCGAGGAAGAGAAGGAGCCCGCGGTGGCACCGCAGGCCTGAGCATTTGCCATAAGCAGGGCATGAAACGGGGGCTCGATGCCCCCGTTTCATTTAAGCGTCCAGATCCGGCCCAACGGCCGATGCGCTTGACAGCACCTGCCGCGGAACCGAAACTCACCGCACAAACTGAGGAATACCTGAACACGTCCTTCGACAAGCTCAGGACGAACGGCGGCAGATTGATTCCGTTCGTGGTGAGCCTGTCGAACCATGAGCGGAATCAACTTGTTCAGGGTTCCCCCAGACAAAACGTCGTGGCAGTGCGCGGCAAGGACTGGAACGCCGTGTCCCGGAGGAGAACCATCATTCGTTACCATCAAGCAACTGCAGCGGCACTCGCCGGAGCATCGTTGTTGTTCGCCGCTTCCGCCTCCGCACAAACACCTGCAGGCAGAAACCTCGCCGCCGCCTGCGCCACCTGCCATGGCACGAACGGCGTCAGCCGCGACGGCACGCCTGCGCTGGCCGGCATGCCGCGCGAACAGATGTCTGTGACCCTCAAGGCCTTCCGCGACGGCCAGCGGCCAGCCACGATCATGAACCAGCTTGCCAAGGGCTACAGCGACGCCGAGATCGAGGCCATCGCGACTTACTTTGCCAGCCAGAAGTCGGGCGGATCGGAGCACGCCAAATGAACCGAATGAACCGACGTGGCATCCTCAAGGCAGCCGGCGCCTTCACCGCGCTGCAACTCGCCGGTTGCAGCAGTGCGCCGACCCTGCCTGTCAGCCGCGGGCGCGTTGTCGTCATCGGCGGCGGCTTCGGCGGCGCCACCGCGGCGAAATACCTGCGCATGTGGTCCGGCGACACGCTTGAGGTCTTCCTCGTCGACCGCGACCAGCAGTTCGTGTCCTGCCCGCTGTCGAACCTGGTGCTGGGCGGCTCGCGCCGCATGGAAGACCTTACACGCGGCTACGAAGGCCTGCGGGAACGCGGCGTGCGGGTCATGGGCGATGAAGTCACGGCCATCGACACGCAGAAGCGCATCATCAAGTTCGCGAACCGCTTTGCCGACATCAACTACGACCGGCTGGTGATCGCCCCCGGCGTGGATTTCATGTTCGACCAGATCGAAGGCCTGGACGCCGCCGCACAGAAGACCGTGTTGCATGCCTGGAAGGCCGGACCGGATACGGTGGCCCTGCGGAAGCAGCTCGAAGCGATGCCGGATGGCGGCACCTATGTGCTATCGATTCCCCGGGCGCCTTATCGCTGCCCGCCCGGCCCCTACGAGCGCGCCTGCCAGGTCGCATCCTATTTCAAGCAGGCCAAGCCGCGCGCCAAGGTGCTGATCCTGGATGCCAACGAGGACGTCGTATCCAAGCCCGCGCTGTTCAAGGCTGCGTGGCGTGAACTTTATCCGGGCATGGTTGAATATCGCCCAAACAGCGAAGTCAAAGCCGTCGATGCGAAGAACATGACGGTGAAAACCGACTTCGACACCATCAAGGGCAATGTGCTCAACGTGCTGCCGCCGATGCGCGCCGCCGACATCGCCCGCAAGACCGGCGTCGTCAACGCCAATGACCGCTGGTGTGGCGTGGACTGGATGACCATGGAATCCCTTGCGAAGCCCGGCATCCATGTGCTCGGCGACGCAACCCTGTCCGCTGCAGCCATGCCCAAGTCCGGCCACATGGCGAACCAGCACGGCAAGCTCGCCGCCGCCGCCATCATCGAGATCATGAACGGCCGCCAGCCGGCTGTACCGGCGAACCTGATCAACACCTGCTACAGCTTCGTGTCCGAGCGGGAGGCCATCCATGTGGCCTCGGTGCATCGCTACGACGCCGCGCAGAAGACCATGCTGACCGTGCCCGGATCGGGCGGTGTGTCGACCGCGCGCAACGACATCGAAGGGCTTTATGCGCTGGCCTGGGCGCAGAACATCTGGGGAGATATGCTGGGTTGACACCGACCAGTTTATTTAGAAGCTACCCCGGAATCTCGAACCCGATAACCCTCACCGCATCTTCGGAAAACGGCCTCCCCAGACTGATCGCCCCCGAACCCCGCAGCAGCGTTTCCTCGCGCACGATGTGCACCACCTGCCCGTCGCTGAACCGGATGTAAGTGCCGTTGATGCTCTGGTCGGCGATCAGGAATTTGCCGAAGCGGAGATCCACGCGCGCGTGCTGCCGCGAGGCAAAGTCGTCGCGCACCCGGATGCTGCACGTATCGCCGCGGCCCAGCATGGCCGTTCTCTGGTTTTCATCAACCTGATAGCCCTGGCCTTCGTGGCTCAGAACCAGTTGCTCGCGGCCTTTGGGCTGCTTGCCGAAGGTGGGCGAAATGACCCGCGTCGCCTCCCCGTCGTCGTCCTGCCAGCCGACCTGGAAGATATCCAGTTGCTCCTGCTTACCCTTGATGGCGACGCTGCGGATGCGGTGCGCCTTCGCGCGCATGTCCTCCGGCAGCGCATCAATGACTTCCTGGGTGGCAATAATCTGGCGCGCGCGCGATACCTCGGTGATGCGGGCCGCGACGTTTACTGCATCGCCATGCACGTCGCTGCCCTCTGGAATCACTTCGCCGTAGTGAAAGCCAATGCGGATGTACATGGGGCCATCATCCCTGGGACGCTTGCTTTCGACGGCGACCTGCATGGCACAGGCGGCCCGGCAGGCATTCACCGCTTCGGGAAAGGTGCACATCAGTTCGTCGCCGATGGTCTTCACCACGGTGCCCTGCTCCGCAGTCACCTCCGCTACCATCACCGCCAGACAGTGGGAAACCATTTCACGGGCCCGGGCGTTGCCTTTTTCCTCGTACAGCGACGTGCTGCCGCTGATGTCGGCAAACAGGATGGCGAGTTTTTCGGTTTTGCCGATCATGAGAAGCAGCCGCTCAGCCCTTGCCCGTGCTGCCAAATCCGCCCACCCCGCGCACGCTGGCGGCAAACTCTTCGACCACGTTCAATTTCACCTGAACGACAGGCACCACCACCAGTTGCGCGATGCGGTCCATGGGCTGGATGGTGAAAGCGTCCTTGCCGCGATTCCACATCGACACGCCGATCTCGCCCTGGTAGTCCGAATCGATCAGTCCCACCAGGTTGCCGAGCACGATGCCGTGTTTGTGGCCGAGGCCGGAGCGCGGCAACACGATGGCGGCCAGTGCCGGATCGCCCAGATGAATCGCCAGGCCGCTGGGAATCAGGTGCGTCGTGCCGGGTTCCAGTGTCAGCGGCGCAGCAAGGCAGGCGCGCAGGTCAAGGCCGGCGGCGCCACCGGTGGCATAGGCGGGCAGTTGATCACGCAGGCGCTGATCAAGGATTTTGATGTCGAGTTGTTGCATGAATGGTCCGGGAAAAGGCGCTTTGACGCATCGTTATTATGATCAATATCAGAAATAACAACATTGAACCATGCGGTTATATAAAATCTTTGTTATCAGAATACCCAGAAAGCAATGACGCTACCTGCGGCGCTGCATCGCGGCGATGTGCGACACGAGCTGCCGAGCCAGCGTGAGCTTGGGCGCGCGTGGCAGGGCATGCTCGCCCTGATCGTCGAACAGCGTCAGCGCATTGTCCTCGCGCCCGAACGCATGCTGCGCAAGGTTCGCGGCGAGCAACGGGATCTTTTTCTTCTTGCGCTTGGCCTGCGCATGTTCGCGCAGCTTCTCGGTCTCCGCGGCAAAGCCGACGCAGAACGGCGCCTTCGAGAGTTTCGCCACTTCAGCGAGGATGTCCGGATTCGGCGCCAGTTCCAGCGTCAGTCCGCCGTCGCCGCGCTTGATCTTCTGCGACTTCGCGCCGACCACGTGATAGTCGGCCACCGCAGCGACCGCGATGAAGATGTCGTTCTTTTTCGCCCGGGCCATCACCGCGGCATGCATCTCGCGCGCGCTCTGCACGTCGATGCGCGCCACGCCGGCGGGAACCGGCAGCGCCGTCGCGCCCGACACCAGCGTCACTTCGGCACCGGCTTCGGCCGCGGCCTGTGCCACCGCATAGCCCATCTTGCCCGAGCTCAGGTTCGTGATGCCGCGCACCGGATCAATCGGCTCGAAGGTCGGCCCGGCGGTCACCAGCACCTTCTTGCCCTTGAGCGATTTCGGCCCGGACTGCGCAGCCATGAATTCAGCCACTGCCTCGAAAATCTGTTCCGGCTCCAGCATGCGGCCCATGCCGATTTCGCCGCAGGCCTGGTCACCGGCGGCGGGCCCGAGAATGGTGACGCCGTCGGCCCTGAGCGTCTTCACATTGCGCTGCATGGCCGCGTTCGACCACATTTCCACATTCATCGCCGGCGCCACCAGCAGCGGACAGCGGCGCGCAATGCACAGCGTGGAGAGCAGGTCGTCGGCGAGGCCATTGGCCAGCTTGCCCATGAAATCGGTGCTGGCCGGCGCAATCAGCATCAGGTCGCGGTCGCGCGACAGCTCGATGTGCGCCATGTTGTCGGCAATGCGCGCATCCCACAGGTCGGTGAACACGGTCTGTCCGGAAAGGGCCTGCATGGTCACCGGCCCGATGAAACGCGTCGCCGCTTCGGTCATGACCACGCGCACATCGGCGCCGGCCTTGATGAAGAGACGCGTCAGTTCAGCCGCCTTGTAGGCCGCCACGCCGCCGGTCAGGCCGAGCAGGATGCGCTTGCCATGGAGTGCATTGAGAGGAGCCTTGCCGGATGCAGTGGCCACGATGAGTGTCCGGTATCAGTAATGGAGCGGCGATTCTACGCAAATTCTGCTTGGAACTGGTTTTCAGTGTCGCTGCGGCAGAATCTGCTTTCCCTCATCCCAACCCTTCTCCCCGAGGGAGAAGGGCTTTTCTTCCCTCTGCCTCGGGGAGAGGGATCGAGGGTGAGGGGAGTTTTGCAATGACCTGAATCAGGCAGTCCCGCCTACGGTCAGGCCGTCGATGCGCAGCGTCGGCTGGCCCACGCCCACCGGCACGCTCTGGCCTTCCTTGCCGCAGGTGCCCACGCCCGTGTCCAGTGCCATGTCGTTGCCGATCATCTTCACCCGCGTCAGCACGTCCGGGCCGTTGCCGATCAGCGTCGCGCCCTTCACCGGATAGGTGACCTTGCCGTTTTCGATCATGTAGGCCTCGGAGGCCGAGAACACGAACTTGCCGCTGGTGATGTCCACCTGGCCACCACCGAAATTCACGGCATACAGGCCCTTCTTCACCGACTTGATGATTTCTTCCGGACTCTTGTTGCCGTTCAGCATGTAGGTGTTCGTCATGCGCGGCATGACGGTGTGCGCAAAGGATTCGCGCCGCCCGTTGCCGGTGACCGGCACACCCATCAGGCGCGCATTCATGCTGTCCTGGATGTAGCCGCGCAGGATGCCGTCCTCGATCAGCGTGGTGCACTGGGTCGGGTTGCCCTCGTCGTCGATGTTGAGCGAACCGCGTCGGCCCTCGATCGTGCCGTCATCCACGACGGTGACGCCGCGCGAAGCCACGCGCTCGCCGATGCGCCCGGAGAACGCCGAACTGCCCTTGCGGTTGAAGTCACCCTCGAGCCCGTGGCCGATCGCCTCGTGCAGCAGCACGCCGGGCCAGCCCGGTCCGAGCACCACGGTCATGCTGCCCGCGGGTGCGGGCCGTGAATCCAGGTTCACCAGCGCCTGCGACACGGCGCGCTGTGCAAAATCCTCAAGCAGTTCATCGGTGAAGTAGGTGTAATCGCTGCGCCCGCCGCCGCCTGCCGAGCCCTGCTCGCGCCGGCCATTCTGTTCCGCGATCACCTGCACCGACATGCGCACCAGCGGCCGCACGTCGGCCGCAATCAATCCGTCAGAACGTGCAATCAGCACCACTTCATATTCGGCCGCGAGCGAAGCCATGACCTGCGAGACGCGCTTGTCCTTGGCGCGGCACAGTTGTTCGAGCTTCTCCAGCAGCCGCACCTTCTCCACATCGGGCAGTGAAGTCAAAGGATCAAGGCCGCGATACAACTGTCGCCCGGCGCCACGGCGAATCACCGCGGGCTTGCCGCCGCCACCCTGGTGCGCAATGGCGCGCGTGGCCGCGGCCGCGTCGCGCAGCGCATCGAGGCTGATGTCATCGGAATAGGCGAATGCGGTTTTCTCGCCGCTGACCGCGCGCACGCCCACGCCCTGGTCGATGTTGAAGCTGCCGGATTTGACGATGCCCTCTTCCAGGCTCCAGCCTTCGGAGCGGGTGTACTGGAAATACAGGTCCGCATAGTCCAGCTTGTGGTCGAGCATGGAGCCGAACACGCCGGCCAGCTGCCCGGTCTCGAGCTGGTTCGGCTCGAGCAGGAAACTGTTGGCAGTGCGAAACAGGGCGTCGGGAGCATTCATGTGGGGATGTGCCTCAATACAGAGTCCAAGGGAACCATTGTATAGAAATGGGGGCGGGGGCCTGCTCAGGCAATAGCCCCGTGGAAATATCGAATGTTTACAACACCCGGTGATCCAGCGCCGGCAGCATGCCGCGCACCTTGGCGGTGACCGCCGGATCGATTTCAGCGATGACCACACCCTCGCCCGTGTCCCGTTCGGCCAGCACCACACCCCACGGATCGATGATCATGCTGTGGCCATGGGTTTCGCGGCCGTTGGCATGCAGGCCACCCTGGGCCGGCGCCACGACATGGGCCAGGTTTTCAATGGCGCGGGCACGCAGCAGCGGATTCCAGTGCGCCTTGCCGGTCGTCGCGGTGAACGAAGAAGGCACGAAAATCACATCGACCGGCCCGAAAGCGCGATACAGCTCGGGAAATCGCAGGTCGTAGCAGATCGACAGGCCGATGCGGCCGAACGGTGAGTCGAAGGTCACCGGCTGCGAGGCGGCCTGGATGGTGCGACTCTCGAGATATTTTTCCCTGCCGTTGTCGAAACCGAACAAATGGATCTTGTCATAACGTGCGACGCGTTTTCCTGCATCGTCATGCACCAGGCAGGTGTTCCACACCTTGCCCGGATCGGGGCATTCCAGCGGCACCGTGCCGCCGATCAGCCAGACCTTGTGGC
Organism: uncultured beta proteobacterium; assembly: GCA_903928055.1. Taxonomy (GTDB): domain Bacteria; phylum Pseudomonadota; class Gammaproteobacteria; order Burkholderiales; family SG8-39; genus CAIYPG01. The sequence goes on from CAIYPG010000045.1 coordinate 10,114, forward strand.
GTGCAGCGGCTTCGGCGAGAAATTGCTGTATCGGCCCATCACCATCGCGCTCGCGCACCGCCACCTTGTCGCCGTCGCGCATGCCGAGGATGCAGAAATATTCGGGCAGTCCCACCAGCTTCGCGCCCGCCGCGACCGCTTCGGCAATCAGCGCATCGGCGCGTGCCAGGTTTTCCGCGACATCAGGCACCGACACCATCTGCACTGCGGCGACTTTCCACTTCTGCTTCTGCGTTAGCTGCGTCATTGCTGCACCTGTTCCTTGGGAGCATCCACCTTGGTCCGCGCAACCTTGGGATCGTTCCATCCACCGGTCACATCATATTCAACGGCAAAAATCTGGCCCAGCGGGTCCTTGAGCAGGCGCTGCAGCAGCGTCGCGGTGATACCCAGCAATGGATTGGCCATGAGAACGCTGGTGATCGTCGAAGCGCCGTCGCCCAGTGAAGGCACGACACGCAGATGGAGATTCTGCGTTTCGCGCACCAGGTCGACGCCTCCCGCAATCCTCACCTGGGCCGAAGCACCCTTCATGAAGAAATCCTTCGTTGTCATCACACCCTTGCTGATCGAAGCGGTGCCGGTGATCGTGTCATAGGAGAATCCCTCGCGGAACAGGTCACGCAGATCGAGCGTGACCAGCGACTGCAGCGACAGTACGCCCAGCAGCTTGGCCACGCCGGGGTCGGCCTTGAGGAACTGTCCCTTGTCGGCCGACAGCGTCAGGTCGCCGGTCAGCGTCGGCAGGTCCGGCGATTGCGGACTGCCCGCCCAGCCGACCTTGCCCTCGAGCTTGGCCGTGCCGCGCTGCATGATGCGCGGATAGCCCATGCGATCGAGATACTTCCCCAGATCACTGGTTTCCAGTTTCAGGTTGACGCTGATGCTGGGGCGCGCCGCCCAGCTCTGCCACACGCCGTCCGCGTTCAGCGTGCCGTCTGGCGAGGACAGCACCAGCTTCTGGATGCGCCAGTCGCGGGCATCGTTCACTGCCACCAGTTCAAGACGCCCCAGCGGTTTGTCGTGCAGCGTGAAATTCTCGGCGACAACATCCAGTGCCGGCAACTCGCGCAGCACCTCCGGCGGCGGCGCACCGGCCACGGCCGGCCTGTCCTCCGGCGTGATCAGGTGCGACAGGCGCGCCTGCACCACACCACGCCCGGTCGAGCGCCACTGGATTTCACCCTTCACTTCGCGCGAGTCCACGTTCACCGTCCACTGCCCATTGCGCGGCACGGCGCGCACCGCGACATCGTTGATGCGCTTGCCGGCAATGTCCAGGGTCGTGACCTTGAGATTGACACCGGTCACCGCAGGCAGTGACGAGGTCGCGGCAGCAGCCGTGGCCGTCGTGGGGACCGGCGCGGGTCCCGTTGCCGGGCCCGGGCCGGCGACTGCCGTCGATCCCGTGCTGGCGGCCAGCGCCGCCTGCCAGCGATCCAGATCGGCATAGGCCATGGAACCGCTCACCAGCACACCGGGCTGGGCAGGCACCGATGCCGCTTCGTTCAGCGCCACGACACCCCGGTCAATGACAAAGCCCTTGCCCTCGGCGCGGCGCGCCAGCAGCGTACTGCTGCTGCGCCCGGGCACCGTGCCCAGCGTCAGCAATACCAGATCGCCGCGGGCCGGCGCGCGCAATCCGCGAAAGCGCCGCAGGGTGTCGGCATCGCTGCCGTTGGTTCTCTCCAGATGGAACGGCAGGGACTCGGGCGCGGTCTTGCCAAAGGGCTGCGGCAGGTCGATGGCCACGCCCTGCAGCGTCGAGTCCACCACCAGGTCCATCACGCCTCTGCGGACTGTGACCGCCGCGCGCCACGGCGCGGCACCAGTAGCCCGATCCAGCACCGCCTGATTGAGCAGGCGGCGCAGTGCAGGCGCCGTTGCCGTGCCACCCGCGCCTACGACCACGGTTCCGTCGGCACGGGTCCGCGCAGTGAAATTCACCGGCCCGCCCAGAAACTGTCCGGTCACCCCGCGCATCGCGACGCCGGCCTCGGTGAAATCCAGCCGGCCGCTCATCTGCGTGACCGGCGGCAGCTCGGGATCGAACGTGAACTGATTGCCCTGGAACTGGTAATTGCCCGCCACCTTCACCGCTTCGGGCTTGCGTATCGGCAGATCGAGTTTCAGGGCCAGGCGTCCATTCCCGGCAGCGCGCATGTCCTGGGTTGCGCCGTCGATGTAGCGCGTCACGGGCGAGGCCTCGATGAAGCGCAGGAACTCGGACGACGGTCCTTCGGCCTGACCTTCAATCGACAGCATCTCGCTGCGGTGGAACAGGTCGGGAATCACCGCGCGCACGTTCGACAGGCGCGTGCCCAGCATGTTCGCCTTCTGGGCGCGTATCTGCATGCGATTGCCGTCGAACGACAGGTCGCCGCTGATGGCCGCGGCACGCGGCCATCCGTCAACATAGTTCAGTTCGCCATCGACGAAGCGCCCGGCGATCTGGAATTTGCCCTGCGCGGGCGACTCGAACGGAAAGTTCGCTAGGTCGCCCTTCAGGTGTATCTGCAGGTCCCGCGACGTTCCCGCAAGGATTGCGCCCTTGAGGTAGGCGGTCAGCGCAGGCGGCAGGTGGGGAATGTATCGCCAGGTCTGGCGCGCATCGGCTCGCGAGAAGATTGCGTTGAAATCAATCACGCCGGGCGAACCCGGTTTGGTGGCATAGCTGCCGGAGAACACTGCCGCGGCATCGGCATTGGCCGTGGCGAGGTTCGTCCATTTCACCTCGACCTTGTCCGGCTGCAGGATCCAGCCCACCTGCCCCTTCAGGGCATCCACCGCCAGGCGGTCTTCCGGAAAAAAGCCCGGCAGCTCGATCGTTGCCTTCTCCGATTCCAGCGAGATGCTGCCATTCTTCTCGGTGGCGTTGATGCTGCCCGACAGGCCGGAGAAGCCGGGCACATTGGCGTTGGCACGCGCCGAGAGCATCTTGAAGCGGCCCTTGATCGAGTAGCTGTCGGGCTGCTCGGCGTCGCCCTGCCAGTTCGCCTTCAATTCATGCAGGCTGCCGCGCGGGTCTGTGTCGGCAAGGCGTTTGCGCACCGCCGCCGGGAAGGGCAGGAACTCTGCCAGCTGCGCCAGCGGCTGCAGGTCAAGCGCATCGGCGCTGAACTCGCCGCGCGGACCGCCCTTTTCGCCAAGGAGCTTGCCCGCCATGATGGAAGCGGTGGTGCCGCTGGTTGCGCCATGTTCAAGATGCAGCGCGAACTCGGCAGGCGGCAGTGCAATGCCGCCGCTGGTGCGCAGTGCCACCTGGCGGCCGAACACATCCGTCACGGCAGCGGTCTCCTTTGCTCCGAGCCGGCCGCGCAGGTAGTCCAGTTCCAGCAGCGGCAGGCTGGCCGCGGTGCGCGTGGCCACATGCGCCAGCGCCACGTCGGCGGTGAACTCGGTGAGTTTCTTCTGTGCAAAGCTCACCCACAGCCGCAGGCCGCCATCTCCTGAGCGCACCTCCAGCGGGTAGTCGAGCCATTTGCGCCAGGCGGCAAGATTGATGTAGTCGAGTTCGGCATACAGGCTGCCGCGCCACTCATCGAGTTGTGCCAGGCTGTTGCCAACCAGGTCGCCGCGCACATCCAGCTTCGAGGCCAGATCGCGCGACACCGCGGCGCTGAGGGCAAACCGGTGTGTGTCACCGCTGCTGCGCAACAGCAGGTTCACCCCGGACAGTTCCAGTGGCGGCGCAGCGCGAAGCCCGTCGTTCCAGACAATGCGCGCATCACGCACGCTCAACTCGCGCTGCGCCAGCAGCCAGTCCGACAGCCCGGGACTGGATGCCGCATTGTCCAGCCGCAGCCCGGCGATCGACAGTGCGCCGGATGCATCGCGGCTCACTGCAAGATCGGGGCGTTCGAGGGCCAGCGAATGAAAGTGCACCGAACCCTGCAGCACCGAACGCCACGACAGCACCGCCTCGACCGCCGGCAGCGACAGCGCCTGCAGGCCGTCCTTGTCATGGATCCGGAGATCCATCAGTTCCAGTTGCGGACGCAGTCCGTCCCAGCCTGCGGTGATCGAGCCGATCGTGACGCGCGCACCGACAGCCTCCGATACCTTCTGCTCGATCGTGCCGGTGTACTGCGCCACGTTCGGCAGGAACCAGTAGCGCAGGCCGAGGATCGTTATCGCAAACAGGAAATAGACCGCGACCAGCAGCCAGCTGAAAACCGCCACGGCCCTGCGCCAGCGCGGATGGCGTACCAGCTCGTTCTCGAGCGCCTGTTCCGCTGCGTGCTCAAGCCCGACAGCAGCCGAGCCGACGACGGCGCCTGCGGCGGCGATGGCATCGGCGGCTTCGTGGACGGATTCGCTGAAGGGCTTCGCAGGTTCGTTCACGGACGTTCGTTCAAGGCGTCATCACGAAATGGAAGGGCTTTGTCCGACAGGGGACGACCGGTACCGCCGACCCTGCTAGCATGCAATCGACGACGTGGCCAAAAACGGCACAACGCACCGCGCGACGTGGTCGATGCGGCCGACGCGGCAAGCAAATCAACAATGAAATCAACGATTCATGACCTGCTGCAATGACAACACCCGGTGTTGCTGATCACGCAGCATTTTAACCGCAAACCCCACCCCTTCCTTTCGAATATCCGCCATGCCCGCCCGGAAACCGGAAAAACCTGTCAATTCCCCTGCAAAACGCAATGTGAAAAATGTGAAGCCGCGCTCCGCACACCGCCCGGACACTCAAGCAGGCCCCTTCGCTCCGGCCTATTCGCGCTATGCGCAGATGCTGCTGTCGGCGCAGCCCGGACTCGCCGGCGAACTTGAACAGGCCGCGCAATCGGCCTGGAGCGCCGCAGAAATGCGTCGCTTTGTCAGCACAAGCATCGACAGTGGATCGAGCCTCGGCTCGGCATTGCGACAGTTGCGCCGCCGGGTCATGCTGCGCCTGTGCGAGCGCGACCTGGCCGGCAGCGCCGCGCTGGCGGAGGTCTGCACCACGATGACCGCACTTGCGGAAGTGGCGATCGAAGCCGGCCTCGCCCATCTGGAACCGGAACTGGAACAGGCAATGGGCGTCCCCGTCACCGCCAGCGGACAGCGCCAGCAACTGGTTGTGGTCGGCATGGGCAAGCTGGGCGGCGGCGAACTCAATGTCTCCTCGGACATCGATCTGGTGTTCGCCTATGCTGAAGACGGCGATACCCGCCCCAACCCTGACGGCAGAACCGTCAGCAACCACGAGTTCTTCATCGCGCTGGGCAAGCGCCTGATTGCGCTGCTGGCGAATCCCACCGAAGAGGGCTTCGTGTTCCGCGTCGACATGCGCCTGCGGCCGTGGGGCGATCCCGGACCGCTGGCGGTGTGCTTCGAGGCGCTGGAACAATATCTCGTCGCGCAGGGCCGCGAATGGGAACGCTATGCCTGGATCAAGGGCCGCGCGCTCTCCGGCAGCGAAGCCGAACGCCGCGAGCTAGCTGCGGTGGTACGTCCCTTCATATTCCGCAAATACCTCGACTACGGCGCCTACGGCGCGATGCGCGAATTGCACTCGCAGATCCGCGAAGAAGTCGCGCGCCGCGAGATGGCCGGCAATGTCAAGCTGGGCCCGGGGGGCATCCGCGAAATCGAATTCATTGCACAGGTGTTCCAGTTGATCCGCGGCGGCCGCGAACTGTCGCTGCAGACGCGCCCCACGCTGGAGGTGCTGGCACTGCTGGCCAGGCGCCGCCTGCTGACCGAAGCCGATGTGGCCGCGTTGTCGGTGGCCTACGATTTCCTGCGCCGCGTCGAGCACCGCCTGCAATACCTGGACGATGCGCAGACGCATGAACTGCCGCAGGACGCCGACGACCAGGCGCGACTCGCGAAGGCCATGGGCTGCCGCGGCTGGAAGAGTTTCATGAGAGCGCTGGATGCACACCGCATGGCGGTATCGCAGCGCTTCGAGAAGATCTTCTCGACACAGGCGCCGCAGCGCCACCCGCTCGGCGACCTGTGGGCCGCGATGGCGAGTGAAGAGAACGGGGAAGAACACAAACGCGCGCTGAAAAAACTGGGCTTCGATGATCCGGAGGGCGCGCTGGCGCGCCTCGTCGCGCTGCGCCACGGCAGCCGCTACCAGTCCCTGCCCGAATCCAGCCGCGAGCGCCTCGACGCGCTGGTGCCGCGGCTGATCGAACTCTCCACACGCTGTTCGCATCCGGGAACCACACTGGGTCGCTCCCTCGACCTGATCGACACCATCAGCCGGCGCGCCGCCTATCTCGCGCTGCTCGACGAGCACCCGGCGGCGCTGCAACAGCTCGCGCAACTGGTCTGCGCCTCGAGTTGGGCGGCCGAATACCTGAACCGGCATCCGGTCCTGCTCGACGAACTGCTCGACCAGCAGCAACTGCTGGCCGCGCCCGACTGGCGCGCCTTCGGCGAAGATCTGCGCAAGACGCTGATGGCACTGGACGGCGACGCAGAGCGCCAGATGGATGCACTGCGCGAAGCCCACCATGCGCAGCTCTTCCGGCTGCTCGCGCAGGACCTGGCCGGCGCGCTGTCGGTGGAATTGCTCGCTGACCGGCTGTCGGACCTTGCCGACGTGATGCTGCAGGTCACGCTCGAGTTGTGCTGGACGCAGATGAAAGTGCTGAGGGGCCCGGGGGCATTGCCCGATGAGCCGCGCTTTGCCGTGATCGGCTACGGCAAGCTGGGCGGCAAGGAACTCGGCTACGCCTCGGACCTGGACATCGTGTTTCTCTATGATGACGATGACACCATGGCAGAGGCCTATGCGCGCCTCGGGCAGCGCATGAACACCTGGCTGAACAGCCGCACCGGCGCCGGCGTGCTGTTCGAGACCGACATGCGCCTGCGGCCGGATGGCGCCGCCGGGCTGATGGCCAGTTCCATGGATGCCTTTCACCGCTACCAGCGCGAATCGGCCTGGTCCTGGGAACACCAGGCACTCACCCGCGCGCGCTTCTGCGCGGGCGAAGCCACCACCGGCGCGGCGTTTGAGACCGAACGCCTCGCCATCCTCAGCCAGCCGCGCGACGTCGCAAACCTCGCCGCGGAAGTGCGCGCCATGCGCCAGACCATGCTCGATGGCCACCCCAACCGCAGCGCGCTGTTCGACATCAAGCACGACCGCGGCGGCATGGTGGACATCGAGTTCATCGTGCAGTTCCTGGTGCTGGCGCACGCCCACCACCATGCCGAACTGGCGCGCAATGACGGCAACATCGCGCTGCTGGGCTACGCGGCAAAACTCGGCCTGATCGCTGCCGGTGCGGCCACGCAGGTGCAGGAGGCCTACCGCGCCTTCCGCCGCCGCCAGCACGCCCTCAGGCTGGAAGGCAGCGGCTTTGCGCGCGTGCCGCGCAAGGAGCTGGCGCCCCATGTCGAAGCCACGCTGGCACTCTGGAATGCCGTCCTCGGAAATTCCTGATTATGATCAACTTTGAATTCATAATCATACTGAAAGCAGGTTTCAATGAGAATTGTTATCTCATTTAGCCTGCAGCCGGGATGCCTGGACAGCCACGTGCCTCACGCAGCCGATATGAACAATCCCAGCACGCACAGCATGCCCACCGCCCACACCAGGGAGCGCAGCGCCGCCTTGTCGGCGATGTACATCACGGAATAGGCAATCCGCGCGACGACAAAGGTGATTGCCAGCGCATCGATCCGACCCTGCGCGACATGAGCCAGGTGCGCAACGATGACACCCGCTGCGAACGGCGGAAAAGCCTCGAAGGCATTCTGGTGGGCCCAGTATGCGCGCTGCCGCCAGCCGGACAACTGCTCCAGCCACAACCGCGGAGTGCTGTTGTTGAACCCGGGCGCAGCCTTCGCCGCTGCAACGGTCAGATACGGCAGCATGGCCGCAGCCAGAATGCACCAGTAAGCGATGGTCATGACTTTCCCTCCAGCATTTTTGACTTTCCGTCCGGCATTTGGCCTTCTCGCCAGATGATACGCCCCGCAGGTTCGCCCTCACTGCGTGCTGCCGCACAGTTCCGCTAAAATGGCTTCTTTCGAGGTTCTTTCCGGAGTTCTGCGATGTCGATGTCTGATCGTGACGGTTCCATCTGGTATGACGGCAAACTGGTGCCCTGGCGTTCGGCCACCACGCATGTCCTGACCCATTCCCTGCACTATGGCCTGGCCGTATTCGAAGGCCTGCGCACCTACGATACCGTCGACGGCCCCGCGATATTCCGGCTGCCCGAGCACACCGAGCGCTGGTTCAACTCGGCCAAGATCTACATGATGAAGATGCCCTACTCGCCGGAGGTGCTGATGGCCGCGCACTGCGAAGTCGTGCGCGCCAACAAGCTGAAGTCCTGCTACCTGCGACCGATCGCGTTCTACGGTTCGGAAAAGATGGGCGTGTCGCCCAAGGGCGCATCGGTGCATGTGGCGATAGCCGCCTGGCCCTGGGGCGCCTACCTCGGCGCGGAAGCGCTGGAAAAAGGCATCCGCGTGAAGACCTCGTCGTTCTCGCGCCACCACGTCAACGTGAACATGGCGCGCGCCAAGTTCTCCGGCACCTATGCGAACTCCATCCTGGCGAACACCGAAGCAATCGAGCACGGCTACGACGAGGCCTTGCTGCTCGATGTGGACGGCTTCGTGGCCGAGGGCTCGGGCGAGAACCTGTTCATCGTGAAGAACGGCAAGATCTACGAGCCGGAGATCGCCTCCGCGCTGATCGGCATCACCCGCGATTCGATCCACACGCTGGCGAAGGAACTCGGCTACAAGGTCGCCTCCAAGCGCCTCACCCGCGACGACATCTACATCGCCGACGAGGCATTCTTCTCGGGCACCGCCGCCGAGATCACGCCGATCCGCGAACTGGATGGCCGCGTCATCGGCGCCGGCAAGCGCGGCCCGGTCACCACGAAGATCCAGAAGATGTACTTCGACGTGGTGCATGGCAAGGTCACGAAGTACAAGAAGTGGCTGACGCCCGTCGGTGCCACCAAGGCCGCAAAGAAGACCGGGAAGAAATCAGCCAAACCAGGGAAGAAATCATGAACACTGCGTCGAAGCCCGAATCGCGCACGGTGGAAGTGAACGCCATGGACCTGCCGCTGCACTGCCCCACGCCGTCCACGCCGGTGTGGAACATGCATCCGCGCGTCTTCCTCGATGTGGCGAAGACCGGAGAAATCCTCTGCCCCTACTGCGGCACGCTGTACACCTATGCAGGGCCTGCGCCCAAGGGACACTGAGGGTCACCGAGGCTCACTGAGGCCCACTGAGTTGAGACTGCCGGGTGGCGCGGGGTAGGCGCCGCCCTGCGGTGCCGAGCGCCTGCCCTTCCTGCCCATGTCCCCTTCCCTGTCCCCGCTGCGAATCCTCATCGTCGCCCCGAACTGGATCGGCGATGCACTGCTCGCACAACCGCTGCTTTCACGCCTGCATCAGCGACTGCCCGGTGTCGCAATCGATGTTCTGGCACCCGCCTGGACCGCACCGGTCATCAAGCGCATGCCCGAAGTCGCCGAAGTACTTTCCACCGATTTCCGCCATGGTGACCTCCGACTGAAGGAACGCTGGAAGCTCGGCCGAGCGCTCAGGCTGCGGGGATACAGCCAGGCGTATGTGCTGCCGAACAGCTTCAAGGCGGCGCTCATCCCCTTCTTCGCCGACATTCGGTTGCGCGTGGGTTTTGTCGGCGAATCGCGCTACGGACTCCTGAACGTCGTGCACAAACTCGATGAGAAGAAACTGCCGCTGATGGCCGGGCGCTACGCGCAACTGGCCGAAGCACCAGGCGACGCGGTCGTCCTCCCTCTGGCGCCAGCGCACCTCACCGTGGATGAAGGCCATCTGCTGATCACCGTCAGCCGCCTCGGGCTGGATCGCAGCAAACCGGTGACGGCGTTCTGCCCCGGCGCCGAATACGGTCCGGCCAAGCGCTGGCCGGCACGGCATTTCGCCGAACTTGCCCGGCGGCTTGCCGCGCGCGGCAGTTCGGTGTGGCTGATCGGATCGGACAAGGATCGCGCCGTTGGTGAGGAAATCGCCACGCTGTCCGAAGGCGCCGCCATCAACCTGTGCGGACGCACCGACCTTGCTGCAGCCATCGATCTCTTGTCCGCGGCACAACTCGTGGTCAGTAACGATTCAGGGCTGATGCACGTGGCCGCCGCACTGGGCCGGCCGCTGGTCGCGCTGTATGGATCATCCAGCGCCGAACACACGCCGCCACTGGTTCAGGAAGGCAGCCCCGCGCGCCTGCTGCATGTGGACGGGCTGGAATGCCGTCCCTGCTTTCAGCGCGAGTGCCCGCTCGGGCACTTCAAGTGCATGAACGACCTCGCGCCGGAGCGGGTGCTGGACGAGATCACCGAGATCACGGCAACAACACCGCAATAGCACAACTTAGGCGGCGGCCAGTCCGCGAATGTCCACCGCGACGATCGCCTTGGCTTCATTGAGGTCGGCGGCATGCCCGGCTGCATACAGGCAGCAGGCCACCTGGTTGACGATGGGCAGCGGCAGTTTTGCGGCGCCGGAGAGCATGCGCCTGATCAGTCCTGCGATGGCCCGCGGATCAATCGCCGCTTCGGCCGCTTCCGGAATGTCGTCGTGGGCATGCTCCTGCTCGAACAGCACACTGCCCACGCCGTCGCACACCAGTTCGATGCGCGGACGACGATGCGGATTGACGAAGACCTCGCCTTCGGTCCCGCGCGATACCAGCGCAGTGGCGCCCGCGGCAAGCAGCAGGTCACGCAATGGCTGGACGCGCGCACCGGTATCCGCCGCGGCAAGGCGCAACCCGGCGCCATTAAAGGGATCGATGAGGCCGGCCATCGCCAGCGGAACGCCGGCAATGCCGGTGCGTCCCCGCAGCGACAGCAATTGCGCCAGCCCGGGTGCCAGCACACCGGTGGGCACGAAGGCGAGCTTGTCCTGTTCAAGGGCGCCGCGTGTCTGCGACAGAGTCGTGCAGGGCAGGATGCCAAGTTCACGGAAGATGTAGGCGCTGGCCACGCGGCCATGGCCTTCGAGCGTGCCGTGCACCAGCACCGGCACATGAAGGCGCTGCAGCAGCAACGCCAGCAACGGCGTGAAGTTCGTCTGTTTCAGCGCGCCGCCATACGAAGGAATCACCACGGGCCGCTGTTCGGTCTCGCAGGGCAGCGACAGCACGCGCTCGGCGAGCGCCGCATCAAACCCGAGCATCGCTTGCTGCGACAGCGGACGCGCACCCAGCGCAACCAGCAGCGCGCCCAGTTCCAGTTCCGGCAATCCGCCATCAAGCATCGCGGCGAACAACCGCCCGGCCTCGTCGGCATTCAGGCCTGCAACGGCATCGCCATCCTGCTCGCCAATGATGCTGCGGATTGCCTGTGCGTAATTCATTTCTCCACCCGTCGCCGGATTTCGGCGATCGCCCCCTGCCATCGGATTGTCACAAGCCGGCAATAAAGCGGCCACGAATCTTGGAGAGCAATTAGCAAGGGCGATGCCAAGGCTGGGAACCGGGGCCATACACCAAATCAAGGGCCAATGCCGCGAGGCTTGCTGTCGTTCGCGCAGAAATGCACTCAAAAGCAATGCCCGGAGCAAGTGCATCATGTGGTTCGGGCGGAGCGGCACAATGAATTGCTCTTGCAGATGCGTCATGACGATGCGCCACAACAGCGTCCGCATCACATTGGTGCAATGGTATATCACCTGCTGCGTCGCAGCATCGATCACACGTCGCTATGTGCGAGGTCGCACACAAACGACATGTGATGCAACTGACACCCGCGATGTCACCGCGACGTCACCGTAATGTCATGACGACGCGGCATCGTGTACAGGAGGTGTGAAGTCGGCCTGTAAGCCGGGTTCTGTCGGCACCAGCCGCTGTACTACACAGCGGGTGTCGCGACGGTCATTCCTCTAAGGCCCGGGATTGCTCCCGGGCTCAAGCCACCTACCCGCGGACTCGGCGAGCAGCGTCATCGTCCGCCTATTTGGTGTTGCTCCGGGTGGAGGTTACCGTGCCGTCCGTGTTCCCACGTCCGCGGTGCGCTCTTACCGCACCGTTTCACCCTTACCTGATCCCAATGGATGCTTTCGCACTATCGGGCCATCGGCGGTTTGCTTTCTGTTGCCCTGTTCATCGCCTTGGGCCGGAGTTTCCCCCGGCTTGTTGCGTCTGGGCGTTACCCAGCACCCTGCTCTGCGGAGCCCGGACTTTCCTCTGCACACACGAGGCATGCAGCGACCGTCCGGCCGACTTCACGGGCGCATTCTACGTGGATACCGTCGAACGCAGGCGGCCGGGACGAAATACCGCGGCATTGTCGTAATAAACCGCATCGGCATTGACTGCATCCCAGCCCGGAATGCCGAGCAGCGGCAGGGGTGCAAGCAGGCGCGTGGAGGCCAGCGGATGAGTGGCAAACCAGCCCGCGGCGTGCGCGTCGAGCACGGCCAGTTGCGAAGGCAGTGACGCCTGCAGGTACGACGCATCGACATCGACGATCATCGCTTTTCCAGTGAGGCCGGGATAAGGCCGCAATGCCTGCTCATGCAGCGCATGCCCGAACACGAAAAACCGCATCCGGCTGATGACATCGGCGCGCCGCGTCCAGAACAGATCCTTCCACTGAAAACCCGTCAGCAAGTCTGCGAGCGACGGGTCAGCGCAGGCCACCAGCACCCCGCTTTCATCGAACAAAGTCAGGACATCGCGCGTCGTGCCCCGGCTCATCGGGGCGGTACGTTCGGGCGGACGCTGCAACAGATGCTCGCCGTGAATGCGGTTGATTTCGCGCTTCGTTCCCGGAAAAGCCAGCCAGGCCAGGGCATTGAACAGGTCGTGCCAACTCCGTTCGCGCGTTGCCACTTCGCCTGAGCGGAAGATGCGGGACTCATAAGGCTCGTTGGATATCTCATCGCGCAACGCAAGTTCACTGGCGGGCACAAAGCGGATCGGCACACCCGAACCGCTGCGATGCCGGTCGTCAATCAGCGCGTTGAGTTCACTGCAATCGGGAAAATGCGCAGCCGGAAGCTGCGGGATCAGCCCGTCGAAGCAGGCATGTGCGGGTGAGACAAGTTGCTGCTTCCAGTCATTCATTCCGTTCGTGGCGAGCCTGTCGAACCGCTAACGGAATCAGACCAGGCGCCAATGCAGCGCCTCGCCGGCACGCAGCGGCACCAGCGTCTCGCCGCCAAAGCGGTATTCCGCAGGCGGTGTCCACGCTTCGCGCTTCAGCGTGACCTTGCCGGCATTGCGCGGCAGGCGGTAGAAGTCAGGGCCATGGAAGCTGGCAAAGGCTTCCAGTTTGTCCAGTGCACCGGCGGCCTCGAAGGCCTCGGCATACAGCTCGAGCGCGGCGTGCGCGGTGTAGCAGCCGGCACAGCCGCAGGCATGTTCCTTCAGGCCGCGCGCATGCGGCGCGCTGTCGGTGCCGAGGAAGAATTTCGGATTGCCGCTGATGGCAGCGTTCACCAGCGCCACGCGATGCGCCTCGCGCTTCAGCACCGGCAGGCAATAGTAATGCGGCCGGATGCCGCCGGTGAAGATCGCGTTGCGGTTGTACAGCAGATGGTGCGCGGTGATCGTCGCAGCCACACCGGCCGGTGCTTCCATCACATACTGCGCCGCCTCGCGCGTGGTGATGTGCTCGAACACCAGGCGCAGTGCCGGGAACCGGGCGCGTATCGTCGCTAGGGTGGTGTCGATGAAGCTGCGCTCGCGATCGAAAATGTCCACGTCCTGGGACGTCGACTCGCCATGCACGAGAAGCGGCAGGTCATGCTTCTGCATCGCCTCCAGCGCACCGAAAGCGTTCTCGATGCGCGTCACGCCGGCATCTGAATTCGTCGTGGCACCGGCTGGATAATATTTGACCGCATGCACGAAACCGCTTGTCTTCGCGGCAGCAATATCGGCCGCCGATGTCCGGTCGGTGAGATACAGCGTCATCAGCGGCTGGAAGGTCGAATGGGCCGGCAGTGCGGCGAGGATGCGGTCGCGATACGCGGCGGCCAGCGCCACATTGGTCACCGGCGGCTTGAGGTTGGGCATGACGATGGCGCGGGCGAACTGTCGCGACGTATGCGGCAGCACATCCGCCAGCAGGGCGCCGTCGCGCAGGTGGAGGTGCCAGTCGTCGGGCTGGGTGAGGGTCAGTGTGTCTTTCATGGCTGCAATGATACCTGCCTCAATCCCGGAATCAGGAGGCGTCCTTTTTCGAGACTTTCTGCCCCGACAGTTCCAGCGCCCGCGGATACAGGTCGCCGCGCTTCAGGCCGGTGATGGCGCAGGCGAGTTTCACGCTCTGCGCCAGCGGCAGTTCGGCGAGCAGCAGCTTCAGCACCTTGTCCGGATCCACCGCGGCTGCGCCGGCCTTCTCCTCCGCACCCGAGACGAGGAGCACGAACTCACCACGCTGGCGGTCCTTGTCGGCCTCGAGCCAGGCGACCGCCGCGCCCAGCGCGCAGCGATGCACGCTCTCGAACAGCTTGGTCAGTTCGCGGGCGATGACGATCTCGCGATCGGGTCCAAGCTCTGCCGCGAGATCGCGCACCGCCTCGACCACGCGATGCGGCGCTTCATAAAACACCACCGTGCAGGTCAATCCAGCCAGCCCGGCAATGGCCTTGCGCCGCGCCGTGGAACGCTCCGGCAGGAAGCCGGAGAAAAGAAAGGCGGTGCCCGCCAGTCCGGCCACCGATAACGCGGCGATCACCGCGCTCGGTCCCGGAATTGGCACGACGCGGAATCCGGCTTCGCGCACGCGCGCCACCAGCACGGCGCCCGGATCGGACAGGGCGGGCGTGCCGGCATCCGTGATCAGCGCCACGCGCTGCCCTTCCTGAAGGCGCCGGATGATTTCCTCAGCGCGTCTTGCCTCGTTGTGCTCGTGCAGCGACAGCATGCGCGTGGCAATGCCGTGGCGCTCCAGCACCCGGGAGGAATTGCGAGTGTCTTCGGCGGCGATGACATCGACCGCGCCCAGGGTCTCGATGGCGCGCAGCGTGATGTCGGCGAGGTTACCGATGGGCGTGGCCACTACATATAATGTGCCGTCGCCGCCCACGTCACTCACGCCACTCACGTTCTGGGTACCGCCCTCATGTGCACTGCTGCCCGTCATGTCCATCAGTCCATCCGGTCTGCCAGGCGCGCCACCGCGCGAGGCCCTGCATTGTGCGCGGCGGCCGCAGCCTGGGCAAGCCTGCACGGTGCCGGGGCAAGCCGGCGGGGTGCCGCATGAGCCGCAAGGACGATGACACCTCACGCAAAGCGCGCGGCGCCCGGGCCGAGGCGCTGGCCGCGGCCTTCCTGGAAAAGCAGGGGCTGCGCGTCATCGAGCGCAACTGGCGCTGTCGCTTCGGCGAACTCGACCTTGTCCTCCGGGAAGGGGACATGATCGTTATGGCAGAGGTGAGACTCCGCACCCACAGCGCATTCGGCGGCGCCGCCGCCAGCATCGACCACCGCAAGCAGGCAAAGCTTGCCGCGACCGCACGCGCGTACCTCGCCGGTCTTGCAAACAGCGCTGACCGCCCCTGCCGCTTTGACGTGATCCTCATGGCCGATGACGAGGGCCGTGACATCGAATGGATACGCAATGCCTTCGATGCGCCCTGACCTCCTGAAAGCCGCGCTCGTCGCAATGACATTTGCGGCCGGTACGCTGCAAGCCGGCACCGCGAACGCGCAATCGGTGCGGCTGCTGGTGCAGAGTTCACCACTGGCCGGCTTCACCTTCCACGAGGCGCCGGCGGTGTTTGCGGCGCTGCGCGCCGATGACGAACTCACGCTGCTGCGCGAGCCGGACAATCCGCACGACGCGAATGCCGTCAGCGTGTACTGGCACGAACGCAAGCTCGGCTACGTGCCGCGCTCGCAGAACGCCGCGCTGGCCTGGGCCATGGACCGCGGCGAAGCTGTGATCGCCCGCGTCAGCCGTCTCCAGGCCCACGGCAATCCGCGCCAGCGGCTGGAATTCGAAGTGTTCCTGCGCTGATTTTGACAACCGCTCACGCACTCAAACCGCGGCAATCGTTCACGCTGGCCCGCGAGGCCTTGGGGTAGAATCGCCGCCATGACGAACACCTCTCCCCAGAAGAAGCCGTCGGACACGGGTTCCGAGCTCGAAGCCCGTATCGGCGGGCAATTCCGCGACAGCGCAGAAACCAAACAGAAGTCCGCCGGCAAACTCGCCGCCCCCATCGCCCAGGCTGTGGAGAGCATGGTGAAATCGCTGCTCGCCGGCGGCAAGATCCTTGCCTGCGGCAACGGTGGCTCGGCCGCCGATGCGCAGCACTTTTCCGCCGAGCTGCTCGGCCGCTTCGAGCGCGAGCGCCCGCCATTGGCCTGCGTCGCACTGACCACCGACACCTCCACGCTCACCGCCGTTGCAAATGACTACTCCTTCGAAGAGGTGTTCTCCAAGCAGGTGGCGGCGCTGGGTTCTCCCGGCGACGTGCTGCTGGCCATTTCCACCAGTGGAAATTCGAAGAATGTCCTTCGCGCCATCCAGGTGGCCCATGATCGCGACATGCGCATCGTGGCCATGACCGGCCGGGACGGCGGAGAAATCGGGAACGTTTTGCGTGCTGACGATGTCAATATCTGCGTACCTCACGCCAGAACCGCCCGCATCCAGGAAGTGCATCTGCTGACGCTGCACTGCCTGTGCGATGGCATCGATTACATGCTTTTAGGAGCAGAATGATGAAACAGCTTTCATACCGTCTCCTTGCAACGACACTCGTCGTCGCCGCACTGCCCCTGCTGCAGGGCTGCTTCCCGCTGGTGGCTGCAGGCGCCGGCACCGCCGCCATGGTTGCAGTGGACCGCCGCCAGCCCGACGTGGTGCTGGGCGACCAGCGCATCGAGCTGTCCGCGGGCACCCGCATCAGCGAGCGATTCAAGGACCAGGTGCATGTCAATGTCACCAGTTTCAACCGCGTGGTGCTGCTGACCGGCGAGGCCCAGACCGCACAGTTGAAATCCGACATCGAGCGCCTCGTGGCCGAGATCACCGAGGTGAAAAGCGTGGTGAACGAATTGCAGGTGGCGGGCCCGAGTTCGTTCGGCTCACGCTCCAATGACACCTACCTCACCGGCAAGGTCAAGGCCGCATTCATCGGCGCGGACAAGTTCTCGCCGAACGACGTGAAGGTCGTGTCCGAAGCCGGTGTCGTCTACCTCATGGGCCTGGTGACGCGCAAGGAAGCCGACGACGCCACCGAGGCAGCACGCTCCACTGGCGGCGTGCAGAAGGTGGTGCGGGTGTTCGAATACATCGTTGCACCGCCCGCGACGACGCAACCTGCAAAGAAATAATCAGGCCGGGCCCGGGAAATCCGGGTACCGTCATTGTGATCGGAAACGGATTTTCTCCGGTTATTCAGGTGAGTTCGCGCAGGAATTGTGATCAGGCCCATCCCGGCCAACCACACGCCGGTCAGGTCACCACGCCGGCCACGCCCAGCGCGGCACCGATCGCCACCAGCCACACCGGATTGACACGCGTGCGCAGCAGCACCGCCACCGTGAGGATCGTCACCGCGGTGGCGCGCCAGTTCACATCCACATGACTGCACAACACCCAGCCAAAGGCCAGCATCAGGCCGGCTGACACCGGCGCCAGGCCTTCGCGCATGGCTTTCTGGAAACGCGGACTGATGCGCGACTCGCCAAAGTGCAGCACCGCATAGACCACCAGGCTGGGCGGCACCAGCACCGCAAAGGTGGCGAGCAGCGCACCGGCGAAACCGGCCAGCCGCCACCCCACCAGCGTGATGTACAGGAAATTCGGCCCCGGCGCCGCCTGCCCGATCGTGAATGCCGCAATGAACTCCTCGTTCGTGAGCCAGTGATGCTCGGTCACCATGAAGCGCTGCAAATCGGGCATGAGCAGGGCAAGTCCGCCACCCACGGCGGCAAACGACAGAATCGAAATGTGGACCGTAAACAGCCAGATCGGCGAATCGAACCAGTCTTCCATCAGGCCGCTCCCCCGTCGCGCTTCATCGCAGCGCCGGCATCGCGCCACGCCAGCCACACCGACAGCGGCGCGAGCACGGCAATCAGCGCAATGAAGGGCAGCCGCAGCAAGCCAAAGCCGACGAATCCCGAGGCAAGCAGCAGCAATGACCGCGGACGGCGTTGCATCCCCGAGGACATCTTCAGCGCCATGGCCAGGACCAGCCCGCCGGTGACGGTGGCCATGCCCGTGACCGCATTGCGAATCAGTTCGACATCAGCGTACCGGGTATAGAAATAACCGACTGTCATCATCAGCAGCATGGGCAGCGTGACAATACCCGTCACCGCGGCAATCGCGCCACGCCATCCCGAATCGCGATAGCCGATGATCAGCGCAAAATTGGAGATCGCCGGCCCCGGCATGATTTGTCCGAGCGCGAAGGACTCGGCGAACTCGGCCTTGGTCAGCAGGGGCCTGCGCTCCACCATCGCCCGATAGGCAAAGGGCAGCACGCCGCCGAAGCCGGTGATCGTCACCTGGCTGAAAATGATCAGCAGTTTCAGCGGGCCGATGCGCTGGCGCGTGGGCATGGCGTCGGGCTGGATTGCGGAGTGGCCGGTCTGCGGCAGGTCGGACATGCGTCAGCTTTCTGTGTATGTTTTCGTGTTGTCAAAAGGCGGCCTTGCCGTCGGCGCAGCAAGCGACCGTGCGTCATGCCCGCCGGCATTGTACGGGACGGCCATGGACGGACCGCCCGGACGAACCGGCACGGCGCCGGCATCGCTTGCCGTATACTGCCGCCACACCCACTGAACGATGGCGAGTCCGCATGTCCCAGTACGCCCGTCCCGGCTTTGAAGCCAAGCGCTGCACCCCCGCCGAACTCGCGCAGCGCGTGCAGAAGCTCGAGCGTCCGCTGGTATTCACGAACGGCGTGTTCGACATCCTGCATCGCGGCCATGTGACCTACCTCGCGCAGGCGCGCGCGCAGGGCGCAAGCCTCGTCGTGGCGCTGAACAGCGATGCCTCGGCCAAGCGCCTCGGCAAGGGCGCCGACCGCCCCATCAACACGCTGGCCGACCGGATGGCCGTGATGGCCGCACTCGAGCCGGTGAGCCTCGTCACCTGGTTCGACGAAGACACCCCGCTCGCCCTCATCCTGTCCTGCAAGCCCGACGTGCTCGTCAAGGGCGGCGACTGGAAACCCGACACCATCGTCGGCGCCTCCGACGTCAAGAGCTGGGGCGGCAGCGTGCACTCGATTCCCTTCGAGCACGAGCGCTCCACCACTGCGATTGTTGAGCGGATTCGCAAGGGCTGAGGAATGCAGCGGGCTGCAAGGCCGCACGCATTCCGTTTGTGAAGTCTGCATCGCTGCCCGCCCCCTCACTTGAAAGGTGAGGAAGCAAGGAACTCGAAAACCATATATCGGCATATGGGAAAACCATATGCCAGCATATAGCGACATATACCAATGGATCGTTGCATATACCGATATATGGTTTTAGGATGCCTCGCATTACGTCTATTACAAGTTAGATTTCTCGGCTACTCAAATGCACTTTGAACTCGAACACCTTGACTCCTATGACGACTCGTCACTCCTTGACGAACTACGTCGAGTCGCGTCGCTCGTCCACACGCAGAAACTGACACGCACCCAGTTCACAGGCCTCGCCAAAGTTCACAGCTCTACGCTGGAAAAACGCTTTGGGAGCTGGAAAGGGGCTTTGGAAGCAGCAGGTTTAGGAAACCGATTTGACGACGCTAGTTTTGGCAAAGATCGTGAAGATCTATTGCAAATGATAAAAGGTACAGCGGAAAAACTTCAGAAATCCGTGCTGACACTTCAGGAGTTTGAAGCACATTCCGGAATAACCGGTGCCCCTGTGAGACGCGTATTTGGATCATGGAAGGCCGCGCTTATTGCCGCTGAACTTGGCCAGTCTTCGTTGGGAAAACGATATACCGACGAAGACTGCTTTGAGAACTTGCTTGTTCTTTGGACCCACTACGGGCGCCCGCCTAAGCACAATGAAATGAACCATGCCCCCTCCGCTGTGGGTTCAAAGGCATATGTCCTGCGCTGGGGTACTTGGCGAAAAGCCCTCGCAGCTTTTGTCCAACGCATAGAGAGCGATCCAGCGCCTCCCGAGTCACCGCCAAGCCCACTAGAACAGCAGGCAAATGGCAACCCTGTACTTCCAGACCTTGGCTCAAGAGATATTCCGTTGTCGCTTCGATACTACGTTCTTAGGCGAGATAGTTTTCGCTGTGTCGCGTGCGGCGCATCACCTGCAATCACAGCTGGCATCGTCCTGCATATCGATCACATTCACCCTTGGGCGCGCGGTGGCCCGACGGTCGCTGACAATCTACGAACCTTGTGTTTGTCATGCAACCTAGGGAAGGGCGTATCTCCAGCATGAAGAAATCTAACTTTAAATCCAACGGACCGCCTTCGGCGCCCGTTGATTATTGACGTTGAGCAACTCCAGAGCATCAGTAGCCTCCGCTCCTCGACAGTGTTACCATGGTGTCACCCCACTTCGGAGCATCGCAATGTCCACCACTTCGCTGAAGCTTCCAGAGGACATCAAGCAGCTCGCGGCTACAGCGGCGAAGCAGCAGGGCGTCACGCCGCACGCCTTCATGGTCGATGCGATCCGGGCGGCTGCAGTTGCGGCGGAAAAGCGCGCGGTGTTCGTGTCCGATGCGATTGCAGCAAGGTCTGAAACCCTCAAATCCGGCAAGGGCCATTCCGCGGACGAGGTTCATGCCTACATCCGCGCACGCGCTCAGGGCAAGGCCGTTGCCAAGCCAAAGGCCCGGTCTTGGCGCGGCTGATCTATTCCCGGCGGGCACTGCTCGACTTCGAACGGCTCACTGATTTTCTTCTCGAAACGGAGCCTGCTGCAGCACTGGAAACCGTCAAGCTGATTTCGGAAGCGGTAAATATCCTCGAGAACCATCCGCTGGTCGGGCGTCCTGTGGAGCAAGGCATGAGAGAGTTGGTCATCTCGCGCGGTCGCACCGGCTATCTCGCTTTGTACAGCTACGAGGAGGCATTCGACACCGTGCTGATTCTTACGATCCGGCATCAGCGCGAGGCCGGCTACGCTCCCGAATAAAAAATCCCGACAATCTGAAATGCCCAAACACCCCGAAAACCGCTTCTCCGCCTATCACGCCCACGTCTACTTCGACGAACACACCGTGGACCAGGCAACCGCGCTCTGCGAACAGGCGGGCGCACTGTTCGGCGTGACCGTCGGACGCGTGCACCGCAAGCTCGTGGGGCCACATCCGTGCTGGAGTTGCCAGCTGGCGTTCACCGCGTCACAGTTCGATCAGCTGATTCCGTGGCTGGAGCAGCATCGGAATGGCCTCACCGTCCTCGTACATGGCCAGACCGGTGACAACCTGAAGGACCACACCACGCATGCGTCATGGCTTGGCAACGAAGTGCCGCTCAACCTCGCGATGTTTGGTGCGTAGGTTCCGCACATCAACCCCACAAGAGGTTTCTCCCCTTGCGCACCGAAATTGAAGTCCATAACGCCATGAACCTTGCCGGCCGCGGCGCGGTGCTGCTCGCCTTTGTCCACAGCGGCACGCCCTGCGTGGGCCAGTTCACGCCGGCACTGGCACTGGGTGGCGCGGCGCAGCGACGCCTGGAAGTGATTGCCGTCGAGCGCCTGTCTTCAATGGGTTCGGGCAAGCCCGCATTCGGACTGATCTTCAAAAATCCGCCGCTGCTGAATGATCTGAAAGACGCGCTGCCACCGGGCAGCCGGCTGGTGCTCGACGACCCGGCCTGATCGATGCAGATCGCGCGGACACCGCGCGGCAACAGCGATCAGCCGGCGAATCCTAGGCGCCGGCCTTGGATGCCGCTTTGGGTGCGGCCTTTGGCGCGGGGGCAGGTGCTGGTGCTGGCGTTGATGCAGGGACCGGCGCAGTTGCTGCAGGCGCAGCAGCGGGTGGGGCAGCAGGCGCCGGCGCGCTCACCGGCGCCGAAACGGATGTGCCCGGTTCGGATGCACCGCCACAGTCCTTGATGTCCGTGCCCGGAACGCTCTGCGCCAGCTCGGCAAGTTTGTCGCGCAGGCTGTCCGATACGTTGCGCACCTGGAAATACACATGCTGCACCTGGGCATCGCGCGGGCCGACCTGCGCCGTCTTGACGCCCTGGGTGCGGAGCTGTGCGAGGTAGGCCCTGGCGGCATCTTCGGTGCGGAACACGCCCAGCGACACGGCGTTGCGGAACTTCGAATCATTCTGCACGATGAAATATTCCGCCACGCCGAGCCGCTTGAGTTCGGCGACCTTCTGCTGCGCGCCCTGGCGTGTCGCCTGCGGCGGCAGGAATACCCAATACGCCGCGGTCTCCTCGATGCGCGGCCGGCCCAGCCGGTTGCCAAGCGACAGCGCGGCCAGTGATTCCTCGGCCTTCGCCATGTCCGTGGTATTGAACGCGCCCCACTCCAGGCACGCCGCCGGCCTGGGCGCCGCGGCCTGCTGCGTGCCGAGTGCCGCCACCTGCTGCGGGGTAAGCAGGTGAATCGCATCCGGATTGATCTGCCGGTCGAGCAGGTGGTTCTCCGCGGATTTCGCGATCAGGGTGTCGGCGTACTGCGTCCAGGCGAAGAAAGCGACGTTCGCCAGCAGGAACACGAGCAGCGCCAGCCTCAGGTTGATTGATCCATTCGATCTCAAGCGCATTCCTTGCATGGGTTCACGCCGCTTCGGCAATGGCCGCCAGACCATCGAGCACCAGATGGTCGGCCAGTCGGTGCGGAATCGCAAGGCCGGCCGCCACCCTGGCCGCCGCGCCGCCTGAGAGCAGGCACATCACCGCGCCGCCGCCTTCGCTGCGCAGTAGCCGGGCATGCATGCGCTCGATCGCACCGGCCTGCGCGTGCAACACACCGGTCTCGATGGCATCGGCGGTATTGCGCGGCTCATCCGCATACACGCCCTCTGTCAGCGGCAGTTGCGCGGTATTGCCGGCCAGCGACTGCTTCATCAACGCGACACCGGGCAGGATGACGCCGCCGCGGAACTCGCCGTTGGCCGAGAGCATGTCGACGGTGGTTGCCGTGCCGGCGCAGACCACGAGGCAGGCGCCGGATTGCCGCTGTCGTGCACCGATCAGCGCGGCCCAGCGGTCCACACCAAGCTTCGCCGCCTCTTCATAGCGATTCACCACGCCGCATTGTGCCGGCATGGACTGCGCCCAGATGAACGAAATGGGCGGCGCATTCCGCGACAAAGGCGCACAAGCCGCCTCGATCAGGCGCGCAGCACCGCCGCCGGCGACATTGGCGATGACAATGCGCTCCGGTGCGGCTCCCGACGGAAAAGCCGCGGCCAATGCTGCAGCCAGGCCGCCGCCCTCGTCGTGGCCCAGCGCACCCACGCGCGTCCATTCGCCCGCTTCGCGGCAGCCCCATTTGATGCGCGTGTTGCCGCTGTCGATGGCGAGAATTTTCATGGGGCTATTTTAAGGAAATGCTGAACGGGTGATGGCATTGATTGCATTCAGGGTTCGTCCGTCGACAGGCTCAGGACGGATGGCGGGTGGCCGCGCAAGCGCAGACCGATTCTGTTCCCGGCCATTCTGATCAGGTTAAAAAATCGAACCGGTGGGTTGTTCCGCTCATGGTTCGACAGGCTCACCACGAACGGAACAACCAGCAACCGTTTGTCCTGAACCTGTCGAAGGGCGAACAGCCACTTCCCAAGACCGCACACCCCCATCAGCGCAGGGAAACTTCGCCGCTGTGGATGCGCTGAAGGCCGGCCGCGGTGCGAAGCAGCAGCGCGCCATCTTCGGCCACGCCCGTGGCGATGCCTTCTGCAGCGACACTCTGGTCGTCGCGCAGCAGCGAAACATGCAGGCCCTGATGCGCATGGCGCACCTGCCAGCCGGCACGAAACGGCGCGAATCCTTCTCGGTCATAGCGCTCCATCGCTGCGGCAAGTCCGGCGAGCACGCCGGCGAGCAGCGTGGTGCGGTCAGGCAGGACAAAACGGCCTCCGGTCATGGCAGCAAGGTCAGTCACCGCGCGATCCAGCGTCGCGGCGAATCCCGGCGGCAACTGCACATTGAGCCCGATGCCAATGATCGCGATGCCCGGGCCGCTCACTTCGACCAGGATGCCGCCGAGTTTTGCACCCTCGTAGAGCAGGTCATTGGGCCACTTCAACGCAATGCCGATGAGGCCCATCTGTTCCAGTGACTGTGCGACCGCCACCGCAACCGCCAGCGACAGGCCTGACAGCGCCGGTCCGCGCCGCGCCGCGCCACCAAAGCGCCACAACAGCGAAAAGGTCAGGCTCGCGCCGGCCTCGGACATCCAGACACGGCCACGCCGTCCGCGTCCCGCCACCTGGCGCTCGCAGGCAATCACGCTGCCGCCCGGCGTCGCGGGATCTGCGGCGACGCGCTCGGCCAGCAGCGTGCTGGTGGAGCCGCACTCTTCAATGACCTTGACGGTGAGCGCAGGCGCCCGCGCCGCAAGGTCGCGTTGCAGGGCGACAGAATCAAGGGGGGTGTAGGTCGGAGGCAACGAAGTTTCCTAGGTCGGCGATCGAGGGGAACACGCGCGACAACCGATTCCGGCCAATCTGCCCCGGGTATCCGGCCGGTTGATAGCTTTCGCGTCAGTGCCACTGCCCTGGATGTCTTGCGTGATTGCCCGGGTTTGCATTGCCCAAGGCTAGCATGCGGCCTGGAATGGGCGATTCGCCAAGCCGAAATACGTCAAATCGGCCGCAACGTGCGGCAATGGGACAATAAGAATGATTATTATTTAGATGACGGCGCCATGGGAGACTGTGTATTGTCATGCCCATACACCAGATTTGACAATCTGAACAAGTGCAACTATATGAAAAACAAGGGAGATATTTTATTTTTATGGCAAAATAGTCGTTGACTCTATAAATGAGAACTATTATCATTAACTCATGGGTAACGATAATATCGGAAATGCAATGCCGCGCCTCGAACGCGCCAAGGTCACGTCAGCCGAACCGCGCAGGGTCAGCAGCCAGGACCTGCTCGAAGGCCGCAGCGAACTGGTCATCGTCCATCAGGGCCGC
>CAIYPG010000046.1 GCA_903928055.1 uncultured beta proteobacterium
CACTGGCGTTGCGCCCGCGGAGCCGTCGTGTACATGAAACGCAAATGAGCATGAAACCCAGCATCGCCACCAAACTCGAGCAGCTCACCGCGCGCATTGCCGAAATCGACGGACTTCTGTCTTCCGAGAACGCCACGCGTGACATGGACCAGTACCGGCGCATGACGCGGGAGCATTCGGACATCACGCCGGTGGTGGAGCGCTTTGGCGAATACCGAAAGGCCGAGCGCGACATTGCCGATGCCGAGGCCATGCTGGCTGATCCGGAAATGAAGTCCTATGCGGAAGCCGAAATCAAGACGGCCAAGGAGCGCATTGTTGCGCTTGAGGCGGAACTGCAGAAACTGCTCCTGCCAAAGGACCCGAACGACGAGCGCAACATCTTCCTGGAAATCCGTGCCGGCACCGGCGGCGACGAGTCGGCGCTGTTCGCCGGCGACCTGTTTCGCATGTATTCGCGCTACGCCGAGCGCCAGCGCTGGCAGGTGGAGGTGATCTCTGAGAGCGCCGGCGAAATGGGCGGCTACAAGGAAATCATCGCCCGCGTCATCGGCCAGGGCGCCTATTCGCGGCTGAAGTTCGAATCCGGCGGCCATCGCGTGCAGCGTGTGCCGGCCACGGAATCGCAGGGGCGCATCCATACTTCGGCCTGCACCGTGGCCATCCTGCCCGAGGCGGATGAAGTTGCCGAAGTGGTGCTGAATCCGGCCGAGTTGCGCATCGACACATTCCGCGCTTCCGGCGCCGGCGGCCAGCACATCAACAAGACCGATTCGGCGATCCGCATCACCCACCTGCCCACCGGCATCGTGGTCGAGTGCCAGGACGACCGCTCGCAGCACCGCAACAAGGCGCGCGCGATGTCGGTGCTGGCGGCGCGCATCATGGACCAGCAGACGCGCGCGGCGCAGGCCAAGGAGGCGGCCACGCGCAAATCGCTGGTGGGGTCCGGGGATCGCTCCGAGCGCATCCGCACCTACAACTTCCCTCAGGGCCGAGTAACGGACCACCGCATCAATCTCACGCTGTACAAGATTGCCGCAATCATGGACGGCGATCTCGAGGAACTGACCCAGGCCCTGCTGGCCGAGCACCAGGCCGAACTGCTTGCCGCCCTGGGCGAAGCGGGCTGACGCGTCACGTCGCAATGTCCACCTGGCGCGAAATGATGGTTGCAAGCGGCCTGCCGCTCAACGAAGCGCGGTTGCTTGCCGCCCATGCGGCGGGCAGGGCACGCAGCTGGATGCTGGCCCATGATGATGAAGAAGCTGCAAAGGATGCCCTTGATGCTGCGCACACGGCGTTTGTCCGTCGCCGAGCCGGGGAGCCGGTGGCCTACATTCTGGGTGAGCGCGAGTTCTACAGCCTGATGTTTGCAGTCACGCCGGCGGTGCTGATTCCGCGTCCCGAGACGGAGTTGCTGGTTGATCTTGTGCTCGAGCGCCTTCCCCTGCATGGCAGCCTGATCGACATTGGCACCGGCAGCGGTGCCATTGCCGTGGCGGTCGCGCACGCTCGACCTGACGTGGAGGTGTGGGCCTGCGACATATCAATGGAGGCCTTGGCTGTCGCACAGTCCAATTCCCGGCGTCATGGCACCGGCATCCGCTTTGTGCAAAGCGATCTGCTGGCGACATTCACGTCGCCGGCTCTGGCTGGAAAGCGCTTTGATGTCATCGTCAGCAATCCACCCTACATTGCCGAGGGGGATGCGCATTTGTCCACCGGCGACCTGCGTTTCGAGCCTCACGCCGCACTGGCCAGCGGTACCGATGGATTGACGCTTATCCGGCGCCTTGCCGCCGAGGCTCCCGCGCATTTGAAGCCTGCCGGTTGGCTGCTGTTTGAGCATGGCTACGACCAGGGAGGGATATGTCATAGTCTTCTACAGTCAATGGAATACAAGGAAGTGTTTACTAACATCGACTTGGCTGGGCACCCCCGGGTTTGTGCCGGACGGACTGCCAATTTGACCTGATCCACCAGCCCGCGGTACCATTCCCGACAGAATTAATCGGGTATTAATTGGTTCTGACGGGATATTCGTCGGGATTCTGAAGTAGGGGAGCGCGAGGGGAGTATCTCCTCGCCCCGTTTCACCAAGGAGATCACATGAACGTGCAGGATCGCATCAAACAGACTGTCACCGGCAATCGCGTTGTGCTGTACATGAAGGGTTCGCCGCAGTTGCCGCAATGCGGCTTTTCCGCAACCGCCGTGCAGATCCTCAAGGCCTGCGGTGTCGATGAAATCACTTCGGTTGACGTGCTTGCCGACGCCGAAGTCCGCCAGGGCATCAAGGAATACGCCAACTGGCCCACGATTCCGCAACTCTACGTCAAGGGCGAATTCGTCGGCGGCTCGGACATCATGCGCGAGATGTACCAGTCGGGCGAATTGCAGAAACTCCTTGAGGGCTGAGCGATGCAATTGCAATCAATCGTTGAACTGGCAGGGTGCACGCGATGATTGAACTGGACAAGCGTCGTACCGCGCTGCTCATTGCGGATTTCTACGCCGACATGATGGGCACGCTGCCACATGCCGTGAGTCGCGACTGCATCTCCAGAACACAGGCCCTGCGGCAGGCGGCGCGCGATGCCGGCCTGCTCGTTTGCTATTCGGCCACCGTGTTCCGGCCCGGCTACATCGAGATCAGCGAGCGCAACAAGAGCTTCAGCGAGCGCAAGCGCTCGGGGAAGCCGGCAGTCACTGATCCTGTCGCGCTCATCCATCCGAGCCTCAAGCCATTGGCGGCAGAGCCGGTGGTGGGCAAGCACAGGGTGAACGCCTTCCACAACACTGACCTGGAAGTCATCCTGCGGGCCAACAACGTGGATACCCTGATCCTGCTGGGCTATGCCACCAGTGGCGTCGTGCTGTCCACCACGCGGCATGCTGCCGACGCCGACTATCGCCTGTTCATTGCCGAGGATTGCTGCGCTGATGCAGATGCCGCCGTGCATGATTTTCTGTGCACGAAGATATTTCCGCGCCAGGCTGAAGTGGTTCAGTCCGCTGATCTCATAAAGGCACTGGCAGGCCGCCAGTAGATTTTGCCGCGAGGCAGCGCAGGCGCGCCGCCGTGACAACCCTGCAACGTCGGGGATTAAACCGAGGTCAGTCGGGTATTCGCCAGTGTGAGGCGTTCCACCAGGATACCCATGAAGGCCCGGTCGAAGCGGTGGCGGCAGACGTCCGAGGCCCGGTCAAGGTCCTCCGCCTTGATGCGGATGATGCGTGAATCGCTCATTGTGGCCACGTCCGCAGTGCGTTCGTTGCCGGTGCGTGACAGGTAGGCCATTTCGCCGAAGCATTCGCCCGGCGTCAGCACGTTCAGGAGCTTCTTCCGTTTCGTGACCTTTACCTCGCCTGAGGCGAGCAGGCAGAAGAAGTCGCCCGGGTCACCGTCCTGCATGATCGTGGTGTTTGCGCGCAGGTTCTCCCAGCTCGAAATGCGCAGCACTTCCCAGAGCTCGGCGTCGGAGAACTCGGAAAAGAACGGCATGCCGCGCAGCGTGCTGAACTTCTCGCTGTCGGCCACCTCATCGGTGCGGTTTGACAAATGCTCGCTGCGAAAGGCCTCGGCAAGGTCAAAGGAGAATTCGCCCCAGCTCTGGTAGCGGCGCTCCTGCTCCTTCTGCATCGCCTTCCTCACGATCTTGTCCACCGCCAGCGGAATCTCGCGGCGATAGGACGAGGGTAGCGGTGGCTCCACATTCGCGATCTGGTACATCATGGAAAAATTGTTCGAGGCCTGGAATGGCAGATGGCCGGTGAGCAACTGGTACATCACCACGCCCAGCGAATAGATGTCGGTCTGGTGGTTGAGCGGATGCTCCTTGATCTGCTCGGGCGACATGTAGGCCGGTGAGCCGATGCCGGCAACCTGGGTCTGGTCGCCCGAGGCCATCAGCGCGGCACCGAAGTCGGTGATCTTGATGTCGGTCTCGCCAGTGAGGAGGATGTTTGCCGGCTTGATGTCGCGATGGGTGACGCCCTGTTTGTGGGCGAAATCCAGGGCGCGCGTGCACTTGAAGATGATCTCCACCACCTTGTCGATCGGCAGCAGGCCGGCCGGATCACAGAATTTCTCCAGCGTGCCACCGTCCACAAACTCCATCACGATATAGCTCAGGTCATCGCCGACCACGGCATCGAAGATCTCGACCACGTGCGGATGCTGCAGCTTGCCGGCAAGCGAGGCTTCGGTGATGAACAGTTTTTTCGTGAGCGCACCGCCAGTGGTCGCGGTCAGCCGATCCTCGAACACCACCTTGACCGCGACTTCGCGGTTCTTGAATGGATCGCGGCACAGGTACACCTCGCTCGTCGCCCCTTCACCGAGCTTGCGGATGACCTCGTACTTGCCGATGGTTTCAAGCATGGGTTTTGTGATTCGACTCAGCGCCCGAGCCGTTTGCGTGCCGCGCGTGCCGCTGCCCGCACCTGCGCGGGGGCCGTGCCACCGGTGTGCTTGCGCGCCGCGGCGGAGCCTTCCAGCGTCAGCACGGCGAACACATCCTTGCCGATTCCGGACGCGAACTGGCGCAATTCGGCGAGAGACAGGTCGGAGAGGTCGCGCTTGGCCTTCTCGGCAAATTTCACCGCGCGCGCCACGGCTTCGTGCGCGTCGCGGAAGGGCAGCCCTTTCTTCACCAGATAATCGGCCAGGTCGGTGGCCGTGGCATAGCCCTCGAGCGCCGCGGAGCGCATGGCGCCGGCATTGGCGGTGAGCCCCGCGACCAGTTCCGCGAAGATCGCCAGCGTGTCGCGCAGCGTATCAACCGTGTCGAACAGCGGTTCCTTGTCTTCCTGGTTGTCCTTGTTATAGGCCAGCGGCTGCGCCTTCATCAGTGTCAGGAGGCCCATCAGGTGGCCGAACACGCGCCCGCTCTTGCCGCGCGCCAGTTCCGGCACGTCGGGGTTCTTCTTCTGCGGCATGATGGACGAGCCGGTGCAGAAGCGGTCAGGCAGGGTCACGAAACCGAAGCGCGGATTCACCCAAAGCACCAGTTCCTCGCAAAGGCGCGACAGGTGGACCATGGTGATCGAGCTTGCCGCGCAGAATTCGATCGCGAAATCGCGGTCGGACACGGCATCCAGTGAATTCGCGGCGACGGCATCGAAGCCCAGTTCCTTTGCGACCAGTTCACGGCGGATCGGGAAGGACGTGCCGGCCAGCGCTGCGGCGCCCAGCGGCAGCACATTCGCGCGCTTTCTGCAGTCGGCAAAACGCGTGTGGTCGCGTTCGAACATCTCCACATAGGCCAGCAGGTGATGGCCGAAGGTCACGGGTTGGGCGACCTGCAGGTGGGTGAAGCCGGGCATGATGGTCGCGGCATAGCGTTCCGCCTGTGCAATCAGGCTTTTCTGCAGTGCGGCGAGCAGCGCGATGATGGCGTCGGTCTCGTCGCGCAGCCACAGGCGGATGTCGGTGGCCACCTGGTCATTGCGCGAGCGGCCCGTATGCAGGCGTTTTCCGGCATCGCCCACGAGTGCGGTGAGGCGGCGCTCGATGTTGAGGTGCACGTCTTCGGCGTCCAGCGACCAGATGAACTTGCCCGCGGCGATTTCATTAGAAATCGCTGAGAGGCCCTTTTCGATCTTCTTCAGATCGACGCCGGTGAGGATGCCGCAGGTCTTGAGCATGCGCGCATGCGCCAGCGAGCCGCGGATGTCGTGTTGTGCCAGGCGCTGGTCGAAACCCACCGAGGCGGTGTAACGCTTCACGGTTTCGGACACCGGTTCGGCAAAACGACCGGACCAGGTGGAGGATTTTTTAGGAGATTTTGCGGCCATGTGTACAATGAACCCGGATGATTGTGGTGTCCCGCCGCTTCGCTTCCGCCCCTGCCGCCGATCAACAGAAATCCGAAAAACAACAGTCGTGCCTGCACCTAAGTCGCAGAGTATAAGAGCTTATTTCGGAAAAGGGGAGCAGGCTGACCCTTTTGTCAGGGTTGATCATGATCCTGTCCGGTACGGAGCAAACACACGATGAGTGCCAATGCTGATGTTGTCCGCAAGGATGCTTCCGGCATGCATCCCGACAGGCTTCCCGATTTTCGCAGCCTGGGCGTCATGCTGCGCATCCTGCTCGGCGTGAATATCGCGCTGGTCTTCGCCGCGGCGGTGCGCGCACAGACGCTGATGCTGATGCCGAACGCCGTCGTGGAGTTGAGCGCCTGGGTCGAGCCGGTGCTGCTCACCACGGTCGTGCTGCTGTATGCCGCCGCGCGGCCGCTGCTGCGCCTGAGCTACCTCGCTGGTGCGGCGTGCGTGGTCGTCGTTGCCGTGCTGGTAACCGCTGGCTATTCGCTTGCGATCCGGGGCACCGGCATACCGATGTTCGAAAGCGAAGGGCACTGGACGCTGCATGCCGCCTTCGCAGCGTTTGCCGCGTGGGGCATGCTGGGCTACTTCCGTCTGCGCGAACGCGCCTTCTCGCCGGCACTGGCGGAAGCGCGGCTGCAGGCATTGCAGGCGCGCATCCGTCCCCACTTCCTGTTCAACAGCCTTAATGCGGTGTTGTCGCTGGTGCGCTCCGATCCGCGCCGTGCCGAGGGCGCGCTCGAGGACATGGCCGAACTGTTTCGCACGCTCATGGCCGACAACCGCACGCTGTCCACACTGGGTGAAGAGGTGGCGCTGACCCGCCAGTACCTGAACATCGAGCACCTGCGTCTGGGCGAGCGTCTCACGGTGGAGTGGAAGATCGATCCGCGTGCCGAATCCGTGCAGGTGCCGCCGCTGATGCTGCAGCCGCTGGTCGAGAACGCCGTGTACCACGGCGTTGAGCCGGGCATGGGTCCGGGCACCATCCAGATCGCAGCTGCGCTGCAGGGCGATGAGCTGCGCCTGGTGCTCTCCAATCCCTACCATCCGGAACACCAGCATCGCCAGGGCAACCGCATGGCGCTGGCGAACATCGGCGAGCGCCTGCGGCTGCATTTTGATGTCGAGGCGAAGATCGAGACAAAAATCACCGGTGGCCGCTTCGAGATCCGGGTCACCGTTCCCAACCGGAAAATGCCCTGATACGTGATTCCATGACCCTGCGCATCCTCATCGTCGATGACGAGCAGCCGGCCCGCAACCGGTTGCGTGAACTGCTCGATGACTGCCGCCTCGAAGTGCCCCATGAAATCGTCGGTGAAGCGGCCAACGGCATGGAGGCACTGGCGCTGCTGCCCGAGGCGCGGCCGGACGTGGCGCTGGTGGACATCAACATGCCGGGCATGAGCGGCATTGAGCTCGCCGGCCACCTGCAGGTGCTGGAGCATCCGCCCGCAGTGATCTTCGCCACCGCGCACAACCAGTATGCCGTCGAGGCCTTTGAAGTGAATGCCATCGACTACCTGCTGAAGCCGGTGCGCGCGGTGCGCCTTGCCGCGGCCTTGAAGAAGATCGGCGGCGCGCGGGCGCCGGCCGGCCTGTCGCGAGAAACGCTGTCCCGCCTCGATCCGCAGCCGCGGCGTCATTTCGCGATTGCCGAGCGCGGCAAGGTGAAGCTGGTACCGGTCGCGGACGTGCTGTTCCTCAAGGCCGACCTGAAATACGTATTGGTGCGCACGCACGAAGCCGAGCACCTGATCGAGGAGCCGCTCAGCCGCCTCGAGGAGGAGTTCGGCGGGCTGTTCATCCGTATCCACCGCAGTTGCCTCGTGGCCCGGCACCTGATCCGTGGTTTTGAGCGCGTGACCGGCGAGGACGGGGAGGGATGGGCAGTGGTGCTGGAGGGCTGGCCGGAGAAGCTGCCTGTCAGCCGGAGGCAGTGGCCGGGGGTTAAGGCGATAGTTGGGGTTTGATAGAAGCTTTTTCGGCTTCGCCGAGTGACTTTCTTTGCTTCGCCAAAGAAAGTCACCAAAGAAAGGCGACCCTACGGTGCCGGTTCCGGCGCTTGCGCGCCGGAACCCCCTGCGATGCTCGCAGTCTTCGGCGGCTGCGGAACTCGCTGTCTTCGCTTCGCTCGCAGCTCAGACAGTCCTCGCCGACGGCCCCTCAGACTGCTGCGCTTCTCGGCGTCACCAAAGGGGCACAGCCACAGCAAACCAGTGGTTTGCTTTTGACTTTCGCTCTTGGGGGCCCTTGATGCGTCGCCGAGCAGCGCAGATGAGGCCAGGGTTTCGGCGAGTTCCGCAGCCGCTGGCCTCAGCGAGCAGCACAGGGTAGTCGCCGCAGGCGACCGGCGCATGGGGGGGGCTTTTCTCTGCTTATTCTCTTTTGCACAAGCAAAAGAGAATAAGTCGCCGAGAGGCGAAACAACTCTTCAAAGAAAAGGTAAAGCCGAAGGGGTTTGAGTGGGGCTTATCCCAGTGAGATGCACTACACCTCATGCTAAAATTCCCCCATCCTGTTCGATGTCCGAACACCGCTTTCCCACTGGCGCAACCACGCCATCGGCGTCCCTGACCCCATGAGCGCTCCCAAAAAAATCGTCATTGCCTCCCGCGAAAGCCGCCTTGCGCTGTGGCAGTCCGAACATGTGCGCAGCGCGCTCAAAGGGCTCTATCCCGAATGCGACGTGCAGATCCTCGGCATGACCACGAAGGGTGACCAGATCCTTGACGTGTCGCTGTCCAAGATTGGCGGCAAGGGACTGTTCGTGAAGGAACTCGAGGCTGCGCTGGCTGACGGGCGCGCGGACATTGCAGTGCATTCGGCGAAGGATGTGCCGATGGACCTGCCCGCAGGCTTCATGCTGGCTGCGTTCGGCACGCGCGAGGATCCGCGCGACTGCCTGATCTCCAATACCTACGATTCCCTCGCTGCACTGCCTGCGGGCAGCGTGGTCGGTACCTCCAGCCTGCGCCGCGAAGCGCAGCTTCGTGAACGCTATCCGCAGTTGAAGGTGGCGCCGCTGCGGGGCAACCTCGATACGCGCCTTGGCAAGCTTGATCGCGGCGAATACCAGGCCATCATCCTGGCCGCCGCCGGCATGAAGCGCCTCGGGATGGCCGGACGCATCCGTGCATTGCTGTCGGTTGAAGACAGCCTGCCCGCGCCGGGGCAGGGTGCGCTGGCGATCGAATGCCGTGAAGGGCGCGAAGACATCGTGCGCTGGCTTGCACCGCTGCATGATGCGGCCACCGCCGCCTGTGTGCGTGCCGAGCGCGCGCTCAGTCGCGCGTTGTCGGGCAGTTGCCAGTTGCCGCTGGCAGCGCATGCAACCTGCGAGGGCGCGACCCTGTCACTCCATTCGCTGGTCGCCCAGCCCGACGGGCAGCGCGTGATTCGCGCCGCCCAGAGCGGAACGCGCGAAGCGCCCGAGGCGCTGGGCGATGCGCTGGCGGCAAAGCTGCGCAGCATGGGTGCCGGCGAGATCATCGCAGCCCTGTCGTGAAAACCCCGTGAGCCCCGCGACATGAAGGCACCGGCTGCCTCGGACGCCTTGGCCGGCAGGGCCATCCTTGTCACCCGTCCCGTTGCGCGTGCTGCGCGCCTGGCCGCGCTGGTGCGCGAGGCCGGTGGCGATCCGGTGCTGTTCCCGACGCTTGAAATAGTATCAATTTCAAAAAATAGTGATTCATCCACGCAAATCGATGACATGAATGTTATTGATGCGGACCTGCTGGTCTTTGTCAGCCCGACGGCCGTGGAGCATGCCGTCGCGGTGTTCGATGCGCTGCTGCCGGAGTCCGTGAAAGTCGCCGCCGTCGGACATGCCACGGCGCGCGCGTTGCAGGCGCGCGGGGTGGCCAGGGTCATTGCACCCGAAGATGGTGCCGACAGCGAAGCGCTGGCTGCATTACCGGACATGCAGCAGCTTGCCGGCCGTCGCGTCCTCATCGTGCGCGGCGAGGGCGGTCGCCCCTGGCTGGCCGATACGCTGCGCGCGCGCGGCGCCACGGTTGAATACCTGGAGTGTTACCGGCGCGTCCGTCCGGACGTCGATGCCGCGCCGCTGGCGGCACGCGTCATTGCGGGTGACATTGCCGCGGCCACCATCACCTCGCGCGAAGCCCTCGACAACCTGCTGGCCATGCTGCCCGCGGAAGCCCGTGCAGCGGTCCTCGCCACGCCGATGTTCGTCGTTCATCCGCGCCTTGCCGGGCATGCGCGCGCCCTTGGCGCACGTGAAGTGGTCGTCACCGGCGCGGGCGATGATGCAATGGTTCGGGAATTGCAGGCCTTTTTTGCTAAAGTAGCGTAATGCTTCGGCAATCCGGGTCGATGCATCACCCATTCACATGAACGAAACCTCCCCCTCCCCTCAGCCAGAGCTTCCGCAGCCCGAGTCGACGCCGCCTGTTTCGCGGCGCGGACTGCTGCTGGCATTGCGGGAATTCCTGCGCAATCCCTGGGCGATTGTGGTGCTTCTGCTGGTGCTGCTGCTCGCCTGGCAGTGGTACGACGAGCACAGCCGCATGTCGGCATTGCGCGAAGAACTGGCCACCCGCCTGCGCGACAGCGATGCCGACAGCCGTGATGCCCGCCTGGTGGCACGCCAGGCCCAGGAGGCGGTGCGCGAGGCACAGACCAGGCTCGGCCAGCTCGATTCCAAACTGGCCGAATCCCAGAACCAGCAGGTGGCGCTCGAGGCGTTGTACCAGGAGCTGTCGCGCAATCGCGACGAGTGGGCGCTGGCTGAAGTGGACCAGATCCTCACCATCGCTTCGCAGCAACTGCAGTTGGCCGGCAATGTGCAGGCCGCCGTGGCGGCGCTGCAGACCGCCGACCAGCGCCTGGCGCGCGCCGACCGGCCGCAGTTCATTCCGCTGCGCAAGGTCATCGCGCGCGACCTGGATCGATTGAAAGTCACCCCCAACCCCGACATCGCCGGCCTGGCCCTCAAGATCGACCAGCTGATCACGGCGGTAGACACCTTGCCGCTGGCAGGCGATGAGCGCATTGCCGCCTCCGCGCGCACGCCGGCCGCCGCGCTGCCCGACGGCTTCTGGGCACGCCTGGGTGCCGAGGTCTGGAACGAATTCAAGTCGCTGATCCGCATCCAGGTCACCGACCGGCCGGAGCCGGGCCTGATCGCGCCCAGCCAGGTGTTCTTCCTGCGCGAGAACCTCAAGCTGCGCCTCCTGAATGCGCGCCTTGCGCTCCTGTCGCACGATGAATCCACGTTCCGCGAGGACGTGAAGACCGCATCGGCATGGCTGGCGAACTGGTTCGACACGCGTTCCCGCGCCACGCAGGCGGCGCAGACCACGCTGCGCCAGATGTCCGCGTCCGCGATCCAGATCGAATTGCCGACCATTGGCGACAGCCTGAACGCGGTGCGCAACTACAAGGTTGCCCGCGACAGGGCGAGATAGGTTCCGGAGTGAGAGGCCTCTTCTGGGTGGTGGGCGTGTTCGGGCTGGCGGTGGCCCTGTCGCTCGGGTTGCGCGCCATTGATGGTTACGCGCTGTTCGTTTTCCCGCCCTACCGCGTCGAGATCTCGCTCATTTTGCTGGTGATTCTGCTGTTCGCCGGCTATGCACTGGCCTACGGCCTCACACGCATCGTTTCACACACCCTGGAGCTGCCCTCCTATGTGCGCGCTTTCCGCGAACGCAAGCGGCGCGACCGTGCCGAGGACGCGCTGCATGGCGCGCTGCAGGCCTGGTTCGAGGGCCGCTTCTCGCGCGCCGAGAAACTTGCCACGAAAGCCTGGGACCTGGGCGCGGAACGCGGCGCCGTCAGCCTGGTTGCGGCACGTGCGGCGCAGCGCGTGCGCGACATCGAGCGGCGCGAGTTGTGGCTGGCGCGCGCCGAGGAAGCCGGTGGCGCCGCCTGGAAGCTGGCGACGCAGGCCACGCGCGGTGAACTGCTGGTCGATGATCGCAAGTACGCCGATGCGCGTCGCGTGCTGCGCGGCCTGCATGACAGCGGCCCCATCCACATCGCCACGCTGCTGTTGCTGCTGCGTGCCGAGCAGGAGCTGGGTGACTGGGAGGAAGTGATCCGCATTGCGCGCCTGCTGGAGAAGCGCTCCGGCCTGCCGGCCGCCGCGCTCGAAGGCATACTGATGCGGGCGCGCATTGCCGTGCTGGACAAAAAGTCCCACGATCCCAAGTCGCTCGCCGAATACTGGAAGGGCGTTCCCCAGGATGAACGGCGCGGTTCCAAACTTGCCGCCGCCGCCGCGCGCGCCTACATGCAACTGGGCGACTGCCATACCGCGCACAGCATCATCGAGGATGCGCTGGGCACGGCCTGGACCGCCGAACTGGTGCTGCTCTACGGCGAATGCCTTGATGATGACGCGCTGTCGCGCATCGAACGCGCCGAGCGCTGGCTGAACCAGCGCCCGCGCGACTGGCCGCTGCTGCTCACGCTGGGGCGCCTGTGTGTGCAGCGCGAGTTGTGGGGCAAGGCGCAGAGCTACCTCGAGGCCAGCCTGTCGGTGCAACCCACGCGCACCGCACACATTGCGCTGGCCCGCCTGTTCGACCGTGTCGGCCGCATCCACGATGCGAACCGGCATTTCCGCGCTGCGGCCGATGCCGGCCTCGCGGCGGGTGCCACCGGCGAAGCCTGAGTTTCCGCAGCGGCAGCGCAGCTTAATGTGCGCGGCCGGCATAAAGCCGGATAATGTCGCCTTGCCTTTCCATGCCTGAAGACGTCCATGCCCATCCAATGGTTTCCCGGCCACATGCGCACCGCCCACAAGAAGGCGGGCGAGACCATGTCGGACATCGACGTCATCATCGAGGTGCTCGACGCCCGCCATCCCGAGGCGAGCAGCAATCCCATGATCACGTCGCTGCGCAAGCTGCACCAGCGCCCCTGCCTGAAGCTGCTCAACAAGGCGGATCTGGCCGACCCCGATGCGACCAGGGCATGGCTCGACCATTTCAACAGGCAGAAGGGCGTCACCGCCGTGGCGATCTCCTGCAAAAAGGCAGGTGAAGTCGCAAAGGTGCCCGCGCTGTGCCAGAAACTCGCGCCGCATCGCGACGACAATTTCAAGCCATTGCGCATGATGATCATGGGCATCCCCAACGTCGGCAAATCAACGTTCATGAATGCGCTCGTGAAGCGCAAGGTGGCCAAGGTGGGTGATGAGCCGGCCGTCACCAAGTCGCAGCAGCGCTTCGACATCAGCCCGCGCCAGTACATTGTCGACACCCCCGGCCTGATGTGGCCCAAGATCGACCATGAGTCCGATGGCTGGATGCTGGCCGCGAGCCATGCGATCGGCCGCAATGCCGTGATTGACGAGGAGGTTGCGACCTTTCTCGCCGGTCTGCTTCTTGTGCGTTACCCGGAGCGGCTGACTGCGCGCTATGGCTTCAAGACGGAAGGGCTGGATGCGGCCGGCGTCATTGAGGCGGTGGCAAAGCGCCGCGGCTGCCTTTTGAAGGGGCGGGGCGGCGAGCCTGACTTCGAACGCGCATCGCTGATCTTCCTGCAGGACTACCGCGATGGCGCGCTGGGCCGCATCAGCCTGGAGACCCCGGAGACGCGCGCCGTGATGATCGCCGAAGACGAAATCAAGGCGGCTGCCAAGGCTGCGGCGCTTGCCGAGAAAGCCGCCAAAGCGGCGAAGGCGAAAATGCCTGATCGTGACAAGCGTTTGTCGTCGTCGCCGTCATCGCCTCCTACGGCACCTGATGACGAGGAGGCGGCGTGAGTTCTCTGCAAAGCCATGGCAAGCCGGTCGAGGACCGTCTGACCGAGCTGGAAATCAAGGCTTCGCTTGCCGAAGACCTTCTCGAGGAGCTCAACCGCACCGTCTATCGCCAGCAACAGCAGATCGAACAACTGCACCAGGAACTGCGTGCCCTGCGCCTGCAGGTACAGATGGCAGCACCCAACGAGCCGCGCAATCCGGCGGACGATGTGCCGCCGCATTACTGATGGCCGTACTTCGTGCATGAAACCACGCATCACATTGATCACCCTTGGCGTCGATGACCTTGAGCGGGCTGTGCGGTTTTATCGCGACGGGCTTGGCCTGAAGACCGAGGGCATTGTCGGCCGGGAATGCGAGCACGGCGCGGTGGCGTTCTTCGATCTGCAGGCGGGCCTGAAGCTGGCGCTGTGGCCGCGGGAAAGCATTGCACATGACACCGGACTTCCCGTCGATGACGCCGGTGCCGCCCATGTCACGAATTCCACGATAGGCCACAATGTTTCGTCAAAAGCCGAAGTCGATGCCGTCATGGCGCAGGCTGCAGCGGCGGGCGCGGTGATCGTCAAGCCGGCGCATGAGACGGCCTGGGGCGGGTATGCCGGCTATTTCCGGGACCCCGATGGCCACCTTTGGGAAGCGGCGTGGAATCCAGCCTGGGAACTCGCCGACTGACCTGCTTCAATGCAGCGCTGATGACGCGGTCGAGCGCAGTTGCTTTGCCTGCATGCGACGCACCTGCAGCATTGCACCGATCAAAAAGATCAGAAACATCACGCCGGACGCCACCTGCAACTCCTGCGCTTCGGGGCCGGAGAAGAGGGGCGCACCCGGCGGCAGTCGCGTGGTGGCCTCGATCGTTCCGGGGATCATTTGCAGCAGGAAAGTTGCCGAGTAGCTGACGGTCTCCACGTAGGGGCCGGCGCGTCCGAAGAGCGCCGAGCGTCCCGCGAGAAAGGCGACGCCAAGCACGATCAGCGTCAAAATGCCCAGCATGTGCGGCCTGCCGAAACCATCGTGCTGGAAAATGCCAAAACTGGTCAGGCAGGTGAGGACAGTGGCCCAGATGTACACCTGGCCAAGCGTGTTGCCGCGGGAAATCTGCCGATCGCGAACGAGAGCTATGAGTCCCGCGGTGACGGCGACCAGGCCGATGGCGGTGTGAACGACACCAAGCGGTGTCAGGCCATAGAACATATCAATACTCCCCGGGTCTGAGGTTTGTCTGGCGACATCATCGGATGGTGTTTGCCGGGCCGTCGGTGCCGCCCTGCCGGCCAAGCGGGCCTCGCACGAGCGGTGGTACATGCGCCAGTGCGATGCTGACCCACACGCCAAATGTGAAGTAAGGCGTCATCCAGGCAGCTTCGCTCCGCCATCTTGTCCAATCGAAGGTGACGGTGCAGCGCTCCAGCACTTCATGCATGCCTTCTGCGAGCGACAGGTACTGCCGTCCGGCAGCCAGGTCTGCCCGCCAGCGCGAGAAATACATGGGCAGGTCGAAGGAGAGCATGAATGTGATGTAGACAAGGGCGAAGGCGATGGCCGCCGTCACGCAGCGTTGCGGCCCGCCCGCCAGTCGCGGCCGCAGTGACAGGCATCCTGCCGCGATCACCGCGGTGGTGAGCGTCCAGAGCGAATTCTCGACCAGGTGGAAGAAATAATTCGTGCTCAGTACGGCGGTCCAGCAGGATATTTCCGCCAGGACAATGAGCGGAATTGGCAATTGTGCGGCGAGCATCGCAAAGCGGTCGCCGGTGTTGCGGCCCGCCTCGCGCAACAGCAGCGCCCACTGGGCGACGAAGCACAGTTCCGCGATGGTGGCGACGGAGCGGCTGATGCCGACGCGGGAAATCCACACATCCAGCAGGCAGGTGCGCGGCGCATCGACCAGCGGCAACAGGGAGCGGAATGCACAGCCGAGCACATAGCTCAGTGACAGCCACAGTACCCACTGCCGCGTGGCGCGGACCTCCGCCGGCAGATCGTTGCGCTGAGCCAGCCTGCGCCGGGCGAAAACCCAGAGTCCCGAGTTCAGCAGTGCCACGGCGGCGAGGCATGCCCACCACAGCGTCACGCTGTCCATCAGGGTTTCAATGCCCTGTACAGGAACGGCAGGCTGACATCCATGCGGTAATCGACGTCCGAGTGGTTATCGTCGAACTCCTCATAGGTGTGGCGAATGCCCGCGGCGGCCAGGCGCTTGGACAGGATGCGCGTGCCGTATTGAATGTGGTACTGGTCACGCCAGCCGCAGTCGATGTAGATGCCGCGCAGGGTCTTCAGGTTTGCGCGGTACTTGTCCACCAGGTTCACGGGGTCATTGGCCTGCCACTTCGCCCAGCGCTTCGGGATCAGTTCGCCAGTTTCCAGATTGAAGGGCACGCGAAAGCCGTTTGGCGCGCGCGGGTCCGGATCGTAGGTCGCCGCCATGCACAGATTCATGATGCAGTGGCCTTCACTGCCGGCAAGCTTTTCCTTTTTCCAGGCCTGGGCGAGAAAACGTTTGATGCGGCCGTCATCGAGGCCTTCGGCCATCCCCTTGCGCGTTGATTCGGCCAGCGCGTCATAGGCGCCGGGTTTGCGCCGCGCGGTGCGGTGGCGCGAGAGTTCGTTCAGTGTGTTCGGCCAGTCATGCCAGTACACGAAGTCGAAATACGAATCACCCGAGTGGTCGGCGATCGCACCCCAGTACTGCGGATACTTCATGGCGTGGATGATCGAGCCATACCCGCCGGATGACTTGCCGAAGCAGCCCCGGTGCTCGCGGCCGGC
This sequence comes from uncultured beta proteobacterium, assembly GCA_903928055.1. Taxonomy (GTDB): domain Bacteria; phylum Pseudomonadota; class Gammaproteobacteria; order Burkholderiales; family SG8-39; genus CAIYPG01. Next base: position 16,349 of record CAIYPG010000046.1, read on the forward strand.
GAGCGTGCGGAACTCGTGGTCCACGAAGGGGATGATTTCGCGCGTCAGGTAATCGGCGTAATTGCCGATCGCCGACGAGTTGATGTACTGGTTGCCGCCCAGTGCCGTGAAGCAGTCCGGGAACACGATGATGGCCGGGCCCATCTTCTGTTCATGGATGAGCCGTGCGGCACGCTCCGGCACGTTGTCGCCAAAGGGCTTCCAGTTCGTGTGCGACAGGCCGGTGCCAGTGAAGCCCACCAGGTCGTAGAGCACCGGAAAGCGCTGCTGCGGATTGGCCTCGTATTGCGGCGGCAGCCATACCGCGAGTTTGCGCACATGCGGATCGCCGAGGGGATTGCCCTTGAGGATTTTCGAGTTGTGGTCCTGCACGACCAGCGTGCCGGCGGGCGCTTTGGAGCGTTTGATGGCCATGGTGTTTTCCGACGAAGAGTGGTTTCAGCAGTCTTATGGCCGGATTGTGGCATGGCCGGTGAGGCTGTACCGGGCCCCGCTTCAGCGCGCCTTGAACACCGGTTTGCGGTTTTCGCGGCGCGCGGCCTGTGCCTCCTTGCGGTCCTCGCTCGCCTTCAGCGTGTCAAGGCGGCCAACCTCGCGGTAGAAGCGCTCGGCCGGGCTGCGCGGGACGGTCGAGAGTGCAAAGCCCTTCAGCGCCTGCATCACCAGCGGGGCGTTGCCTGCGATCTTCGCCGCATACTCCTGGGCCACCTTCAGGTGCTGTCCCTTGGGCACCACCTTGTTGACGAAGCCCACCTCGTAGGCGCGCTGCACGCCCAGTTCGTCGCCCACCAGCATGACCTCCATCGCCACCTTGTAGGGCATGCGCGATACCAGGGCGGCCATGATGCCGCCGGAGTTGCCGACCTTGCCTTCCGGGTATAGGAAGCGCACCGATTCGTCGGCAATGATCATGTCGGCCATCAGCGGATACACCATGGCGCCGCCGATGCACCAGCCGGTCATGGCCATGATGACCGGCTTGTCGAGGTCAATGCCGACATTGGGAACGCTGCGCCAGGAATCCTTGGGCGGATGCTTCAGGTCGCGGCCGGAGGAGAACGCCACGTCGCCGGCCGAGGTCAGGACCGCGACCCAGTCGTCCTTGCTTGCAGCAAAGCGCTGCCAGGCCGCGGCCAGACCGACGCTCACCTCCTCGTTGATGGCGTTGCGCTTTTCCGGCCGGTTGATGGTGATCGTGGCCACATGGTCTTTTGATTCATAAAGTACGGCGCTCATCGGTCTCTCCCCGTTGTCTGTTTTCGGCCCGTTGTTTTACCGGCATTCCAGTGCCTGATCGGATTGTGGCACGCGGCTGGCGGCTTTCATATGTGCGCTGGCGTACGGAATCCGGTCGTCGGGAGGGCCACCATTCATGTCTGAAGCGCTTTTGATCCGGGAATCGTCCCGGCCGCAGGCGCTGAAACAGGCGAAGTCCTGCGCATTCCCGAACACCTACACAAGGAAGACCATGAACACATTCAACAAGCATGCGATCGCCCTCGCGATCGGCCTGGCATTCAGCACCGGCGCAATGGCCCAGGTCATGTCCAAGACCGACCTGAAGAACGCCCAGGACACGATTTCCGCCGCTTTCAAGTCCGCCTCCGCCACCTGCGCAACGCTCAAGGCCAATGCCAAGGACATCTGCATGGCCGAGGCCAAGGGCAAGGAAAAAGTCTCCCGTGCCGAACTCAATGCCAGTCAGTCGGTGGCTGTTGCCAAGTCCGACAGCACCTATGCCATCGCCAGGGAAAAGTGCGATGACCTGTCCGGCGATGCCAAGTCTACCTGCGTGAGCAATGCCAAGGCAGCGCACAACGGAGTCGAGGCCGAAATGAAGCCGGCCATGAAGACATCGGAAGCCGCGAAACCGGCCAAGACGGCCGCTGCCGCAGCGCCGGCCAAGGAAGTCTCCACAACGACGGCCAAGAAGGAATCCACCGGCGAGTACGTCGATGACGCCATGATTACCACCAAGGTGAAGGCCGCCGTGCTGGAAACCTCATCCCTCAAGTCGTCCGAAATCAATGTCGAGACCTACAAGGGCACTGTCCAGCTGACCGGCTTCGTGCGCTCAAAGGCCGACATCGACAAGGCTGTTGAAGTGGCCAAGGGCGTCAAGGGCGTCAAGTCGGTCAAGAATGACATGCTGCTCAAGCCGGCCACGAACTAAGGCAGGACTCCACCCTTTCACACAATGCCCCAACCGGAAGAACAGACATGAACCTTGGAACCATACTGATCGTGATTCTGGTTCTGCTTCTGGCGGGCGCGATCCCGACATGGCCCCACAGCAGCAAGTGGGGTTATGGTCCCAGCGGCGGCGTCGGCCTGATATTAATTATTGTTGTGATTCTGCTGTTGACGGGCAGGATGTAGAAATGCGCAGAACGGCTGGCGAAGCTGCCTGAATCAGGTCGCAACGTCAGCTGCCCAGCATTTTTCGGCGCCGCTGAAGGAAGGCACGAACTGCCGGATCGGATTCCAGGCCGATGGCCTGGGCATAGGCGGCATCGGCAGCGTCCACATTCCCGGTCCGTGCGAGCAGGCCGGCGCGCGCCGCCCAATAGGGTTGATATTCGGCAAGCCGGGCGTCGCCGGCCACGGAGTCAAGCGCCGCAATGCCGGCAGAGGCACCCAGCGTTTCGGCAACGGCGATTGCACGGTTGATCGCCACCACCGGCGAAGCGGTCATGGCAAGCAGCGCGTCGTAGAGCTGCACGATGGCTGCCCAGTCGGCGCGGCCGGTAGTACCGACCCATTGGCGGCGCACGACATGTGCGGATTGCAGTGCAGCCTCCAGTTGGTAGCGGCCCGTCCGGCCGATGCCGCTTGCGCGGAACAACAGTGCTTCGGCCTCATCGATCAGCGTCGCATGCCACGCGGCGGGATCCTGTTCGGCGAGCGGCACATAGTCTCCTGCGGCATTGCGCCGCGCGCCGCGTCGGGCCTCGGCATACAGCATCAGCGCGAGCAGGCCCAGCGCTTCAGGCTCTTCAGGCAGCAGCGAGGCGACGAGCCGGCCCAGCCAGATGCCTTCTGCGGCAAGGTTGCGGCGGCGGGTTTCGGTTCCGGCCGGGTCGGACCAGCCTTCGGCGAAGGCCGCATAAATGGCATCGAGCACGGCCTCCAGCCGTTCAGCCAGGTCGGCGCGCTCGGGCACGCGAAACGGAATGCCAGCCTGGCGGATCTTGTTCTTGGCACGCACCAGTCGCTGCGCCATGGTGGCAGGCGACACCAGAAAGGCCGAGGCAATGGTTGCGGCATCGAAGCCCAGCGTGGTCTGCAGGATCAGCGGTGCGCGTATGCCTGCCTCAATGGCCGGATGGGCGCAGGCGAACATCAACGGCAGGCGGTCATCAGGGATGGCCGCTTCACCATCGGCGCGATCTTCAGTGTCGGCAAGCTCGACCAGAAGCTGCAGATGCGGTGCGGCGTCCTCGCCCACCCGGCGCCGGCGCACGGCATCGACCATGCGATGCCGCGCCACCGTCAGCAGCCAGGCCTCGGGTGAGCGTGGAACGCCGTTCGCCGGCCAGTCGGTGAGCGCGGCGGAAAAGGCCTCGGACAAGGCGTCCTCGGCCCCGGCCACATCACGGGTGCGCGCCGCGAGGAAGGCGAGCAGCTTGCCGTAGCTGCGACGGGCCACGGCTTCCGCCACTGCGCGCGGTTCGCGGTGCCCGTCTTCGTTCGCCGGATCGCGCATTGCCATCCCTTGCTACTGCATTGGCCAGATCGGGCGGACTTCCATGGTGCCGAAGCTTGCGCCTGGGCAGCGTGCCGCCCAGGCGATCGCGGCGTCGAGATCGGCCACGTCGATCATGTAATAGCCGCCGAGCTGCTCTTTGGTCTCCGCGTAGGGGCCGTTCAGCACTTCGGTCTTGCCCTTGGCGACGCGCACCGAAGTCGCTGTTGACGTGGGCTTCAGGCGCTCCCCGCCGAGCAGGACGCCGGCCTTTTTGAGCGCCTCGGTATAGGCGCCATAGGCGGCGTGCATCTGGCTGCTTTGCTCCGGGGTGGCCGGCGTCATGGCGGCTTCGTTGCCGTAAATCATCAGTAAATACTGCATGGCGATCTCCTGGTCTGTTGGGTTTGCTGTCAGTGACGACAGCGGTGCGGCAAATCTGCCTCACTGTGACAATGACGCGCGGTCCGGCCCGAAATCGACAGACTTTGATGTCTCGGCGAAGATATTTCCGGCATCGTGCTGTCCAATGTGATTCTGGCCGATTTCACATGCGCCTGTCGCGTTATGCGATGGCCCGTGTTTTGCTGCGGTTTGGCGCTGTGCATCGGTCTTCCAGCAGGTTATTTGGAAGTAAAGCGGAGAAATCATGGCGAAAACATCGACAGCGACAAAGAAACCCTCGGGCATTGCCCGCCGGCACGACCGGATTGCGCTCGTACTGCAGGGTGGTGGTGCGCTGGGCGCCTATCAGGCCGGCGTGTACGAAGAACTGGCCAGCACCGAATTCCAGCCCGACTGGATTGCCGGGGTGTCGATCGGCGCCATCAACGCCGCGCTGATCGCGGGCAATCCGCCGGAACGGCGCGTGGAACGGCTTTCGGAGTTCTGGCACCTCGTGTCTTCGGGCATGGGGCCGGTCAGTGATGCACTGTCTGCGCCGCCGCATGACTACCAGAGCATTCATCTCGGCAAGCCGCGGAGCGCATTCAACCAGTTCAGCGCGCTGTGGTCGGCCATGCTGGGCATCCCCGGTTTTTACGCACCGCGCATGCCGCCAGCCTGGCTGCTGCCCGATGGCGCGTCCGGCGCACTGAGCCTCTATGACACCGCGCCGTTGCGCGGCACCTTGGAGAAACTGGTCGATTTCGACCTGATCAACAGCCGCAAGGTGCGCCTGTCCATGGGAGCGGTGAACGTGCGCACCGGCAATTCGGAATACTTCGACAACTTCGATCGCACCATCACCCCGGAACACGTCATGGCCAGCGGCGCGCTGCCGCCATCGTTTCCGCCCATCGAGATCGGCGGGGAGGCCTACTGGGACGGCGGGCTGGTCTCGAACACGCCACTGCAATATGTGCTCGATGTGCGGGAGAGGCAGAGCCTGATGGTGTTCCAGGTGGACCTGTTCAGCGCGCGCGGCGACCTGCCAAAAAACCTTGCCGGCGTGGCGCAGCGCCAGAAGGACATCCTGTATTCCAGCCGCACGCGCTACAACAGCAACATGGCGGCCGAAGTGGCCAACACCCGCAAGGCGCTCTGCGACCTGCTGGGGAAGCTGCCCGAAGCGTTGAAGGGCGAGCCCTCGGTCAGGCAACTTTTGTCGTCAATGCACGCGATTCCGACGGACATCGTCCACCTCATTTACCGGCAGGCGGCACATGAACTCGAATCCAAGGACTACGAGTTCTCGCGGGTGTCGGTGCTCGAGCACTGGCAGGCCGGCCAGCGCGACATGCGCGACACCATCGTGCATCCGGACTGGCTCAAATCGACGGGGATCGACGAAGGAGTGACGCAGTACGATCTGACACGGCACACGAGGGTGGTGTGATTCAGGTACGCAGGATGAAGATGGCCAGTGCAAGCAGGCTGGCCATGCTGACGCCCGCATGCAGGTGGGCCAGATGCTTGAAGGCGGCCAGCGCCAGCGTCGGGTCATCCTGCTCGGCCATGCCGGCGAGTTTGCGCGTCTTGGGCGTGATCACCAGCAGATGCATCAGCGCCGAGAGCGCGAGGATGATGCCGCCGATGCCCGACCAGATTGAGCCGCCGGCCCAGCCGTGCACGAGGCCCGCCAGCGAGCCGAGCGCTGCGAATCCGCCCTGAACGATGGCAGGCCGCGGATGCGCGATCAGCCGGTAGGTGCTGGACAGTTCCGCCCCGCCTTCGGCGATCGCCGGGTCTTCGACCAGGCTGATGTAGGCCGAGCCGCCGGCAAACAGCGCGCAGCAGAACAAGGCGATGTTCTGCGAGATGGATTGCAGCAAAAGCATGGTCGAATTCATGTCGGGCCGTTCGCGTCTTGTTCAGGGGGTTCCGGTTGCTGCAGCCTTCGTCATGGCCATGACCGGCAGCGCCGTCTTGTCCACCACCTTGCGCAGCACGAAGCTCGAATGCACGCCGGTCACCCCTTCGATGCGCGTGATCTTGTCGAGCAGCAGTTCCTGGTAGGCATCCATGTCGCGCACGATCACCTTCAACTGGTAGTCGGCGTCCTGCCCTGTGACCAGCAGGCACTCCAGCACTTCCGGCAGTTCACCCACCCGGGCCTCGAAGTTCGCAAAGCGCTCCGGCGTATGGCGGTCCATGGAAATGTAGATCAGCGCCATCAGCGTCAGCCCGAGTGCGCGCGCCGACACCAGCGTGCGATACCCCGTTACCACGCCAGCCTCCTCCAGCGCCTTCACCCGCCGGAGGCAGGGTGAGGGCGACAGGCCGATGCGGTCGGCGAGGTCCTGGTTGCTGATGCGGGCATCTTCCTGCAGCACTTCCAGGATGTGCCTGTCGTAGCGGTCAAGTTGCACGATATTGCCAGTAAATAACGATAGAGCAATTATTATAGGAAATAATCGTAAATTTAAGCAATATTATTGCGTAAATATATCAGTCGAGGCCATATAACGCAATCGCCTGCCGGGCCCCTTGGCCTACACTGGCTGCTCCTGTTACCCACAGGTTGTTTCAGGCCCGGCGCGGGTCAGCCGCTGTCCCACAAGGACGGGCGGCACGATCCGAGGCCGGCGCATCCCAAACGGATGCGTGCAGAGTTTGAGTGATCCACGAATCAGCCCATAGCAATGGCAATGACGACCGCAATGACGACCGGCAAGGAGCCGCCCATGAAAGCCTTCGACCACAGCAAGTACCGCCCGACCTTAGCTCCGGCATTGGCCAACCGCCAGTGGCCGAGCCGCTCCATCACCAAGGCCCCGATCTGGGCCAGTGTGGACCTGCGCGATGGCAATCAGGCGCTGCTCGAACCCATGAACCCGCAACAGAAAAAGCGCATGTGGGCGCTGCTGGTCAAGCTCGGCGTCAAGGAAATCGAAGTGGGTTTCCCCTCGGCCAGCCAGACGGACTTCGATTTCGTGCGCTGGGCCATCGAGGAAAAGCAGATTCCCGACGACGTCACGATCCAGGTGCTGGTGCAGGCGCGTCTCGAATTGATCAAGCGCACCTACGAAGCGGTGAAGGGCGCCAGGCGCGTCATCGTGCATGTCTACAACTCCACCTCGCCGGTGCAGCGCGAGCGCGTGTTCGGCATGGACAAGGCGGGCATCACCGCCATCGCGCGCCAGGGCGCGCAGTGGGTGAAGGACGAAGCCGCGAAATATCCGGGCACCGAATGGCAGTTCGAATACTCCCCGGAGAGCTTCACCAGCACCGAGACCGAATACGCCGTGGAGGTCTGCGAGGCGGTGATGGGCGTATGGCAGCCCACGCCGCAGAACAAATGCATTTTCAACCTGCCCACCACGGTGGAAGTGGCCACGCCGAATGTGTTCGCCGACCAGGTCGAGTACTTCCACACCCACATCAGCCGTCGCGACTCGGTGGTCCTGTCCGTGCACACGCATAACGACCGCGGCTGCGCCGTCGCCGCCGGTGAACTTGCATTGCTCGCGGGCGCCGATCGCGTTGAAGGCACACTGCTCGGCAATGGCGAGCGCACCGGCAACATGGACATGACCACCATGGCCATGAACCTCTACAGCCAGGGCGTTGATCCGAAGCTCGATTTGTCCAATCCGGACGAGATCATCCAGGTGGTCACCGAGTGCACCGACATTCCTTTGCATCCGCGCCATCCGTGGTTTGGCGAGCTTGTGTACACGGCCTTCTCCGGCAGCCACCAGGACGCGATCCGCAAATGCCTGCAGCAGCAGAAGGCCGGTGAACCCTGGTCAGTGGCCTACTTGCCGATTGATCCCAAGGACCTGGGTCGTGATTACCAGGCCATCATTCGCGTCAACAGCCAGTCCGGAAAGGGCGGCGTGGCGTTCGTGCTGGAGCGCGACTTCGGCCTTGCCCTGCCGCGCTGGCTGCAGATCGAACTGGCGCAGGTGGTGCAGAAGGCCAGCGAGGTTCGCGGCGGCGAAATGGACCCGGCCACGATCCACAACCTTTTCAGGGAACAGTTCATCGCCGATCGCGACCCGGTGTCGCTCACTGGCTACCAGCTCGATCGCAGCGCCGGCCATGATGCGATCAAGGTGCATGTCGTCGATCGCGGCGTGAAGGTGACCATGCACGGCGAAGGTGAGGGCGCGCTGTCGGCCTTTGTCGATGGACTGATGAAGCACGGCAAGAGCAAGATCGCCGTCGTCGATTACAGCGAGCACGCCATCGGCACCGGCACCAACGCCGAAGCCGTGGCCTATGTGCAGATCAACATCGATGGCCAGCGCGTCTCCGGCGTCGCGCTCGACCACGACACGGTCAGCGCGTCGATGAAGGCGGTGCTGTCGGCATGGAACCGCATGCAGGCCGAAGTCGCGCAGCGCCAGAAGGTCGCTTAAGCAGTACGCATTCTGTACCCCTGCTTTTCTCCCCTCTCCCCCGGGGAGAGGGGCCGGGGGCGAGGGAAACCGTGTTTCCCGATGCCAGCCTGATTTCGTTCATGGTTCGATCCTTCGAACGAGATTAGGACTCACCATGAAACGGAATCAAACAACCACCGTTCGTCCTGAGCCTGTCGAAGGACGAAGCCAATCCCCGCATTCATCAAGCTCCTCCAACAACAATGACCTGGCTCTGGATCCCCATCACGCTCATCGCTGCAGTCCTCCAGACTGCGCGCAATGCCGCCCAGCGCGGCCTCATCAAGACTGCCGGCACACTCGGCGCCACACTGGTGCGCTTCCTCTACGGACTGCCGTTTGCCGTGGTGTGGCTGGCGATCCTGCATTACCAGCATCCGCCGGTTGTGAATGCCGATGCGCCAGACGTGTCCGCAGCCTTCCTGATGTGGGTGTCCATGGGCGGCGTGTCGCAGATCATCGCCACGGCTTTCCTGCTGCTTGCCATGCAGACCCGCTCCTTTGCCGTCGCCACCGCCTATGCCAAGACCGAGGTGCTGCAGGTGGCGCTGTTCAGCTTCGTGCTGCTCGGCGAGGCGGTGAGCACTGGTGGCATGGTGGCCATATTGCTTTCGGTGGTGGGCGTGATGCTGCTGTCGGTGAAGCCGGACGCGCAGATGGGCGATGGGGGTGCAGGCAAGCGCTGGTGGTCCGAATGGCTGTCCCCTGCCGCCTTCTACGGCATCGTGGCCGGCGGCCTGTTCGGCCTCTCGGCGGTGGGCTACCGCGGCGCGGCCCTTCAGCATCCCGACTGGACGCCGTTCTACTCCGGGGCATTCAACCTGGTGTGGGCACAGGCGATACAGACCGTGTTGCTCGGCGGATGGCTGCTGGTGAAGAACCGCCAGGCGCTGATGATGGTGATGCGCGAATGGAAGCTGTCGCTGGCTGCGGGCTTCCTCGGCGCCACCGCCTCCGCGGGCTGGTTCACCTCGTTCGCCATGCACAACGCCGCCGAAGTGCGCGCGCTCAGCCTCGTCGAAGTGCTGTTCGGCTTCTTCATCTCGCACCAGTGGTACAAGGAGAAAACCGAGAAGCGTGAGCTGCTGGGGATGGCGCTGCTGTTGCTGGGGCTGGCGGTGCTGGTGACTTCGGTCAGTTGACCTCATCTTTTAATGATCATAATTGTCTTGTAAAGTTGCTTTAATAATTAATAAATCTGTAAAATTGATTATAATGATATGACCGAATCACCGATCCGGAATGTTTCCGACACTGCCTTCTGGATTGCGCACCATCGCGCAGAAGAAAGCGACCGGCCCGATGCCCTGTTCCATGACCCGCTTGCCCGGCGGCTGGCGGGTGAGCGCGGGCAGGTGATCGGGAGGGATTTGCCGGCGCAGCGCTTCGTTGCCTGGAACGTATCGGTCCGCACCTGCATCATCGACGATTTCATCCGCGAATCGATTGCGCACGGGGTGGACACGGTGCTCAACCTCGGCGCCGGCCTCGATGCGCGGCCCTGGCGGATGGAACTGCCGCCGACGCTCCGCTGGGTGGAAGTGGACCATCCGCACCTCATGGCCTACAAGGCCGAGCAACTCGCCGGGAAGAAGGCGCACTGCCAAGTGGAGCGCATCAGCCTGGACCTTGCTGATCGCGAGGCACGCCGCAGCATGCTGGCCGGCGTGAATGCGCGCGCCGGAAAGATGCTGCTGATCACCGAGGGCGTGCTGCCCTATCTCAGCGTGGAGGAAGCCGCCGCACTGGCCGACGACCTCCGAACCCTTGATCGAGCCAGCGGCTGGATCGTGGACTACATCTCGGCACTGGCGATGGAATACCGCGAACGCGGCGGCATGGCGAACCGCATGCAGAACGCGCCATTCAAATTCAAGCCGCAGGACTGGTTCGAATTCTTCCGCGGCCATGGATGGCAATGCAACGAGATGCGCTACATGCCCGTGGAAGGCGAACGCCTCGGACGGCCCTTCCCGATTCCCGTGCCGATGAAGTTGATGATGCGCCTGGCTTCGCCGGAGAAAAAGAAGGCGCTTCGGGAGTTGATGGGGTACGCGTTGATGGGGCCGTGCTGATCTAAGTAACGAGCTGGCTACCAGGCATTCTCAAGAACCTGTTCCAGTTCGCCCGCATTCTGTACCCGCCGCGGATTGTCGCGAACGAACCAGTCTTCCATCGAGATGGCGGCCAGATGCGGAAGGGATTCGCGTGTGACACCGATGTCCCGCAGGCGCCCCGGTGTGCCGAGCGACTCAAAAATTGATCGCATGGCCTCGACCACGACATCGACAGGCGCCCTTTGGTCGGCATTCATTCCGAAGGCATTCACCAGCTTCTGGAGTCCTTCTGCCGCTGCCACCTCGTTGAACCGAACCACATGCGGCAGCACGATGGCATTGGCCAGGCCGTTGTCGACATGAAACCGGGCGCTGATGGCATGTCCCAGCGGAAGGGCAATTCCCGCGCCGGTGTAGTCCGTGCCGTGGCCGCAGAGCAGCGATGCGAACATGAGGTCGGCGCGGATTGCCGGATCGTCGCCATCCCCTTCCACCAGGCGCTGCCGCAGCAGCCGCGCGGCATGCATCAGCAGCGCATCGGAAAACGGATCGCCCGAGCGTGACATGAGCCCTTCCATCGCCATGGCCAGCGTATTGAGACCGGCGCTGACAACCAGCTTCCTTGGCGGTGTTGCGAGCAGTTCCGGATGGATGAACACCGCCTGCGCGCGGGTCTTGGGATCGAATAGCGCGAGGCGCCTGCCATCAACGGGGTCGAGCACTGCGCTCCCCGCCTTCAGCGTGGCGGTCGTCGGTGTCGTGGGAATCACGAACTGCGGGAGCTTCGGTGCCAGCAACTTGGGGCTTCTGAGCCTGCCACTCTCGTCGCGCGATGTGCAGAGCTGCCGTGCGCCACCCTTTTCCGCGAGCAGGATGCCCGCCGCACGGGCCGTCACAATCGCCGATCCCCCGCCCAGGGCGATGATGCAATCCGCGTTGAGGCGCTGCAGTTCGGCCGCTGCCGCCTCCACGGCGGGCAGCGGACTGTGCGCCTTGACGCCGGCATGCACGCCTGCGCACCTGTCGCCCGCTGCGACGCGAACACGGTCGGCCATGCCGTCCCGCGCCAGCGACGAACCGCAGAAGAGCACGGCACGATGGCTGTCGATGCGTTCGAGTTCCCTGCCCAGCATCGCCAGGCTGTCAGGCCCGTGGAAGAGGCGTAGCGCAGGCACGATGTGCCGGAAAGATTCGATGCTGCCGATGCTCACTTGCGGACTCCAGCGAGAAATGGATCGTAATGACGATCACGATGGAATTGCTTTCTGGACACTATCAGTCCCCGAATTGCGCCGCCAGGTCTTCGTAATTTTCCTGGCGGAATCGTGGCGTGCAAATCGCCAGAAACACCAGCTTCCCCTCACCAACATTGGCAATCCGCTGTCGGCACATCGCCGGGATCAGCACCACATCCCCGGCTTTGACTTCGTGCGGCGCAAGGTCGCCAATCTCGACGCGGCCGCGTCCTTCCAGGATCACATAGCGCTCACCGGTGCCCTTGAGGCGGTGCCAGCGCGTGGTGACGCCCGGCGCGACGCTGGCGCGGGCGATGGAGCAGTCCGGGTCGTCCGGGGTGTTGGAGAGTTCGAGGATGTCGCAGCGCTCTTCGGTGGCGAAGGTCTGCGCAGGGTCGGGGGCAAGGATGGCGGGGTTCATGGCCGCCAGCATGCCAGCAGCGCGGCTATTTGTCGCCGGGCTGGTCCGGTGTTGCCTCTGCTGTTCTCTTCCGCGTGGCAAGTGCGCCGCCGCCCATCAGCACCGCGCTGATCATGAACACGGTGAACAGTCCGGCGGCCGAGGCGATCGCGCCGAACACTGGCGGGCTGATGACGCGCGCCAGGTTGTTCACGGTCTGCCGCAGGCCGATCGCCTGCCCCGAGCGGCCTTCGGGCGCGCTGTTGAACAGCATCATCATGGTGATGGGCATGCCGCAGCCCATGCCGAAACCGAAGCAGAACGAAATCGCACAAAGTATCAGGATGTTCCCGGACAGGGGCAGCAGCAGGAAGGCGACCGCTGCTGCGAGAAAGGTGCCACCCAACAGCCGCTCCTGGCCGATGCGCGCGAGCAGCCAGGGCAGCACGAGGCGCACGACGCATGAGGCCGTCGCAAAACTGGCCAGCACCGTGCCGATGGCCGATGCCGACAGCGGAATGCTGTGGCCGTAGATCGGCATGTAGAACATGTACAGGTCCTGCCCGATCTGGATCAGCGTCGTGGTGAGGATGGCGGCCATGACGGCCTTGTCCGAAATCAGTTCCTTCAGGGAATTCTGTGCCGCGATGGCGTGCTTGCCCCCGCCGCCGGGCAGTTGCTGGCCGCGGAGCGCAACCATCGTAAATGCCATGAAGAACAGGCCCGCGGCGCACAGGCTGGCGATGGCGTGGCCGGCGTGGTCGATGGCAAATCCGGCGATTAGGGGGCCGAGGATGTTGGAGCCGGAGCCCATCAGGCTGGCGTTGCTGAAATTGCGTGCGCGTTCCTCGGGTTTGCTCACGAGGCCCACGATGTTCTGCACCAGCACATTGCAGAACACGAAGGCCATGCCGGAGAGCGCACCGCCCACATAAAGCGCCGGCAGCTTCGGGAACAACCAGGGCACGAGCATGCCGACTGAGCCGGCGAACATTCCGTAGAGCAGCAGCTTGCGCGGGCCGGTGCGGTCGGCCCATACGCCGATCGGCCAGGACAGCACGAGGGGGAATGCAAAGAACGTGGCGGCGAGCAGGCCGATCTCGGCCGGCTGCGCGCCGAGTTCCAGTGCATACAGCGACAGCAGCACCCGCGCAGCAGTGACCGCGCTGTAGGTGATCAGCGAAAAGGCAAAGGTCAGGTAAAGCGGGGACACCGGTGAATCTCCTGCCTATTCCGCCAGCTTGATTCCCGCGCCGTCCACCACCTTCTTCCAGCGCACGACTTCCGAGGAAAAGTACTGTTTGAACTGTACCGGCGTGTTGCCCACGGCGAGGCTGCCCTGGTTGTCGAGCTCGGCCACGATGGGCGGCATCTTCGCCACCCGGACAAGCGCATCAGTCACCTTGTTCACGATCGCAGGCGGCGTGCCGCCGGGCGCGAAGAAGCCCAGCCAGTTGGCGTAGTCGAATTCCGGCAGGTTGTGCTCGGCCACCGTGGGCACGTCGGGCATGTGCTTGGAGCGCTCGCTGCCCAGCATGGCCAGCGGCCGGATCTTGCCGGACTTCACCAGAGGCAGCGTCGCGATCAGCGTGCCCGATGAAACATCCACGCGGCCCGCCATCAGTTCGGTCATCAGCGGCCCGGTGCCCTTGAAAGGCACAAAGGTCACCTTCGTATTGGTGAGCGAATGCATCCACTCGCCAACGAGGTGGCTGATGTCGCCGACGCCGGCGGTGCCGTAGTTGATCCTGCCGGGATTGGCTTTCGCGTAGGCGAGGTACTCGGCGTAGGTCTTGAACGGCGCGATGGTGCTCGCCACCAGCACCGAGGAACGCTTGCTCATCTGCGTGATTGGCACGAGGTCCTTCAGCACGTCGAAGTTGAGGTCGGTGTAGAACGCCGGGAACACGGCCAGGGCCGCGGACGTGGACAGCAGCGTGTAGCCATCCGGCCTGGCCTTCGCCACATAGCCGCTGCCGACCGCAGTGCCGCCGCCGACCTTGTACTCGATGACCAGGGGCTGTCCGATGATCTCTGAGGCCTTGGTGGTGTACAAGCGGCTCTCCAGGTCAACCGGTCCGCCGGCTGCGAAAGCCACGATGACCGTGATCGGCTTGGTGGGATAGGTCTGGGCCTCTGCAATGCCAGTCGCCATGGTTAAGATGGCCATTGATGCCGCCATGCACATCTGGCGTGAATTCAACATGGATTTTCCCTTATCGGATTGCTGTTTTCGTTGTTTTTGTGGTGCTGGTTCAGGTCTTCAGTCGGTAGCCGGTCTTGAAGATCCATGCCACGACCCCGAGGAAGGCGGCGAGGAAGGCCAGCGTCATCCCCAGGCTCACGGCGATGCTCACGTCCGATGAGCCATGGAAGCTCCAGCGGAAGCCGCTGATCAGGTACACCACCGGATTGAACAGCGACACCGTCTGCCAGAACGGCGGCAACATCTTGATCGAATAGAAGCTCCCGCCGAGGAAGGTGAGCGGCGTGATCACCAGCAGCGGAATGATCTGCAGTTTCTCGAAGCCGTCGGCCCAGATGCCGATGATGAAGCCGAGCAGGCTGAAGGTCACCGAGGTCAGCACCAGGAAGCAGATCATCCAGAACGGGTGCTCGATCTCCAGCGGCACGATCATTGCCGCGGTGGCGAGGATCACCAGCCCGAGGATGATGGACTTCGAGGCCGCGGCCCCGACATAGGCGATGACGATCTCCAGATACGAGATCGGCGCGGACAGCAGCTCGTAGATCGTGCCGGTGAACTTCGGGAAGTAGATGCCGAACGAGGCATTGGCGATGCTCTGCGTCAGCAGCGACAGCATGATCAGGCCGGGCACGATGAAGGCGCCGTAGCTGATGCCGTTCACCTCCTGCATGCGCGGACCGATGGCCGCGCCGAACACCACGAAATACAGCGCTGTCGACAGCACCGGCGAGATCAGGCTCTGCATCAGCGTGCGCTTGAAGCGCGCCATCTCGAAAGTGTAAATGGCGCGGGTGCCGTGGAAATTGAAGTTTTTCATGTGGGCTGTTTCGTTGCGGCCGGCTTGTCTTCGTGGACCAGGTTCACGAAAATGTCCTCGAGCGAACTCTGCGTGGAATGCAGGTCCTTGAAATGGACCCCGGCGGTCGCCAAGTCGCGCAGCAGCGCGGCGATGCCGCTGCTGTCGTCCTCGGCCTCATGGGCATCGTAGGTGTACACCAGTTCGGCCCCTTTGGAGGCCAGCGTCAGCGCGTAACCGGCGAGCGCAGGCGGGATGGCCTCGAGCGGATGGACGAGCTGCAGCGTCATCTGTTTCTTGCCGAGTTTGCGGATCAGCTCGGCCTTTTCCTCTACCAGGATCAATTCGCCCTTGCTGATCACGCCGATGCGGTCGGCCATCTCCTCGGCCTCGTCGATGTAATGCGTGGTGAGGATGATGGTCACGCCGCTGGCGCGCAGCGCGCGCACCAGCGCCCACATGTCGCGCCTGAGCTCGACATCCACGCCAGCCGTCGGCTCGTCGAGGAACAGGATGCGCGGCTCATGGGCCAGTGCCTTGGCGATCAGCACGCGCCGCTTCATGCCGCCGGAGAGCGTCATGATGCGGTTGTCCTTCTTGTCCCACAGCGACAGCTCGCGCAGCACCTTCTCGATATGCGCCGGTTTGGCGGGCAGGCCGAACAGGCCGCGGCTGAAGGACACCGTGGCCCACACCGATTCGAACGCATCGGTGTGCAGTTCCTGCGGCACCAGGCCGATCAGCGAGCGTGCGGCGCGAAAGCCGGTGAGGATGTCGTGCCCGTCCACGGTCACCGTGCCCGAGGTGGGCGTGACGATGCCGCAGATGGTGCTGATCAGCGTGGTCTTGCCGGCGCCATTGGGCCCGAGCAGCGCAAAAATCTCGCCAGGGCGGATGTCCAGGCTGATGTTCTTGAGGGCGTGGAAACCCGAGGCATAGGTCTTGGAGAGCTGTTTGACCGAAATGATGGCTGCAGTGGCTGTGATGGCTGACATGCCGTCATGATAACGGATTGGGTATCCCTTACCGCTGAATGACCCTTCCGCACAGAGGGTGTCATCGAAAGACTTCGGGCTCCGCCGGGGCGGGCCCTGCACAGACAGCTTGGCGACAGTGATTGCCGCGCTCAGGCGGGGATAATGGCGAACCGGAATCTTTCGGCGTTTGAATTATCAATCGCATGCAGACCGGCAACGGCATGCAACAGCAGGCTCAACGCATGAATCAGGAATCCCCTCCACACGCCAAAACGCACGCCACGGACCATGTGCCGCTGCTGAAGAAGCTCGGCCCCGGACTGATCACGGGCGCCGCGGACGATGATCCCAGTGGCATTGCGACGTATTCGCAGGCCGGTGCGCAGTTCGGCTACGGGCTGCTGTGGTCGACGCTGCTCACTACACCGCTGATGATCGGCATCCAGATTGTCAGCGCGCGCCTCGGTCGGGTTTCGGGGCACGGCCTCGCGGCCAACATCCGCGCGCAGTTTCCGCGACCGCTGCTGTATTTCATCGTTTCATTGTTGCTGATCGCGAACACGATCAATATTGCCGCGGATCTGGGCGCCATGGGCGATGCGCTGGCGCTGATCGTCGGTGGCCGCAGCGCAATCTACATCGTGTTCTTTGCGCTGGTGTCGCTGACGCTCCAGGTCTTCATTCCGTTCCCGCGCTATGCACCGCTCCTGAAGTGGCTGACGCTGGCGTTGTTCGCCTATGTAGGTACGGTGCTGGTGGTGCATGTGCCGCTCGAGGAGATGTTGAGCGGTGCGCTGCTGCCGAACCTGTCCTTCCAGAGCAGCAATGTGGGCATGCTGGTGGCGGTGTTCGGCACCACCATCAGCCCGTATCTGTTCTTCTGGCAGGCATCGCAGGAGGTCGAGGAACAGCGTGCCACCCCCGGGGATGAACCGCTGCGCGAGGCTCCGGAACAGGCGCGCATTCATTTGCAGCGCATCAAGGTCGACACCTACATCGGGATGATCTTTTCCAACCTGATCGCCTTCTGCATCATGCTGACCACGGCTGTGACGCTGCATGGCGCGGGGGTCGTCAATATCGACAGCGCGGCAGAGGCGGCGACGGCATTGCGGCCGCTTGCGGGGGATTTCGCCTTCCTGCTGTTTGCCGCGGGGATCGTCGGTACCGGCCTGCTGGCGGTTCCCGTGCTGGCCGGTTCGGCGGCCTACGCCGTGGCCGAGAGCTTCAGCTGGCGCATCGGCCTGGGGTTGCCGTTGACCGAGGCGCGCGGCTTTTATTCGATTCTCACCATTGCCACGCTGCTTGGCGTGGTGATCGACCTGACCGGCGTTGATTCCATCAAGATGCTGCTGTGGGCCGCGATGATCAACGGCGTGGTGTCGGTGCCCATCATGGCGGTGATGATGCTGCTCTCCGCCCGGCCAGAGGTGATGGGCCGCTTCGTGGTGAGCGGGCGGCTGCGTTTCCTGGGGTGGCTGGCCACGGGTGTCATGGCTGCCGCGGTCGTGGCGATGTTTGTGGTGTCCTGACGCCGCTGAAGCAGAGCGGTTTCCCCATGCCGGATATTCCGGACTGTGTTGATTTTAATTATTCGGTGAACACGCTTCTGAAAACAGATGATTATTGTTTTTGATAATAATTACGGAAACTCCTGACGCTCAGGCGACCTTGCTTGGGGCAACCGGCAAGGTCCTGCCCACCGTCACTTCGACCGCATGTTCCTGGCGGTCATCAACCAGCGCAATCACCGGTTCGGACTGATCGACGCCGTCGACTGACACGTGCATCGCGCTGTCTGCTGTCGTTATCGAACCGGAGGGTTGCTGCCGCACCGTGATGTGCCAGTTGGTCTCGCGATGGCGGTAGTGCAGCACATACCCCTCCCATACTTCGGGCGGGCAAGGGGCGAGGCGCAGCGTGTCGCCTTCCAGCCGCAGGCCGAGCAGCGACTCCACGATCAGCCGGTACATCCAGCCGGCCGACCCCGTGTACCAGGTCCAGCCGCCGCGGCCGGTGTGCGGTGCAACGGCATAGACATCGGCGGCAACGACATAGGGTTCCACCTTGTAGCGCTCGATGTCCGGGGCCGTCATTGCATGATTCAGCGGATTGATCATGGTGGCCAGTTCCCAGGCGCGCCGGCTGTCGCCCTGGGCGGCAAAGGCCATCGCCGCCCAGATCGCAGCATGGGTATATTGCCCGCCGTTCTCGCGCACGCCCGGCACATAGCCCTTGATGTAGCCCGGATTCATCGCCGACTTGTCGAAAGGCGGATCGAGCAACTGCACCAGCGCGTGCTCGCGGCGCACCAGGCGCCGGTCCAGTGAATCCATGGCCTGCCGTGAGCGCTTCGGGTCGCCTGCCCCGGACAGCACCGACCAGCTTTGCGCGATCGAGTCGATCTGGCATTCATCATTGCCCGCCGAACCCAGCGGCGTGCCGTCGTCGAACCAGGCGCGGCGATACCACTCGCCGTCCCAGCCGTGCTGTTCGAGGTTGCGGCGCAACTGGTCGGCTTCCGCCAGGCAGCGCGCGGTGAAGGTCGCGTCGCCGTGATTGCGGGCCAGGCCGCTGAAGCGCGTCAGCACCTCGTACAGAAAGAACCCAAGCCAGACACTTTCGCCGCGGCCCTGGTTGCCGACCATGTTCATGCCGTCATTCCAGTCGCCGCCGCCCATGAGCGGCAGGCCGTGCGCGCCGAAGCGCAGGCCCTTCAGCACGGCGCGCACGCAGTGCTCGTAGAGGCTGGCGGTTTCCTCGGAGCGTACGGGCAGGTCGTAATAGGAGTCCTCCTCGGGATTGAGCGGCCGGCCCTCGAGGAACGGCACGACCTCGTCGAGGATGGCGCGATCGCCGGTGGTGAGCACGTAACGGCTCACCGACAGCGGCAGCCACAGATAATCGTCGCTGCAGTGGGTGCGCACGCCGCGGCCCGAGGGCGGATGCCACCAGTGCTGCACGTCGCCTTCGCGGAACTGGCGCGAGGCGCTGCGCAGCAGGTGTTCACGCACGAGGCCGGGCTCGACATGCATCAGCGCCATCACATCCTGCAACTGGTCACGAAAGCCGTAGGCGCCGCCTGACTGGTAGTAGCCGCTGCGCGCCCACAGCCGGCAGGCCAGGGTCTGGTACACCAGCCAGCCGTTGGTCAGCACATTGACGGCGCGGTCCGGTGTTTCCACCTGCAGCGCGCCCAGCGTGTGCTGCCAGTACTGGCGCACCGCCTCCAGTGCCTGGTGCGCGGCGGCGGGCCCGCGGAAGCGGCGCACGAGCTTGTTGGCGTCCTGTGCGCCGCGCCGGCCGGCAACGCCCAGCCGGAAGATGATTTCACGTTCCTCGCCGATGGCAAGCTCGACCGGAACCTGGATCGCGGCGCAGGGATCAAGGCCCGCTCCCAGCTTGTTGGAAAGCTGCGCGCGGGTCATGGCGGCCGGACGGCGCAGCGTGCCGTTGCGCCCGATGAACTCGGTGCGGTCGCCGGTCACGGTGCGCGTGGTGTCGTCGGCATCGAAGAAGGCGATCTGGTCGACGTACTCGCTGTTGTAGGCGTTGTGCGCGAACAGCGCGCCGCTGGAGGGATCGAGTTCGGTGATCACATGCGGAACCGTTTTCGGCCGCAGGTCGCCCAGCACCCATTCCACATAGCCGGTGGCGGAGATCTGGCGTGCCCGGTTGGATTCGTTGCGCACCTTCAGTACCGAGAACTTGATTGATGCATCCAGCGCAACGTACATGCACAGTTCGGAATGGATGCCGTCTTCGCTGTGTTCGAACACGCTGTAGCCGAAGCCGTGGCGGGTGACGTAGGGTCCGTTGCCGCGCGCCGGGAGCGGGGTGGGGGACCAGAAATGCCCGCTTTCCTCGTCGCGCAGGTAGAAGGCTTCGCCGCTGGAATCACAGACCAGGTCGTTGCTCCATGGCGTGAGGCGGAATTCGTGTGCGTTCTCCGCCCAGGTGTAGACCGCGCCGCTCTCCGAAACCACGCTGCCGAAATGCGGATTGGCCAGCACATTGGCCCAGGGCGCCGGCGTGAGTTTCCCGCGCACCGTGGTGATGACGTACTCGCGCCCGTCGGCACTGAAGCCGCCCACGCCGTTGTCGAAGATCAGCGCGCCGTCCTGCACCTTCGCTGCTGCAGGGGTTGCCGGCAGGAGGGGCACCGCAGCCTGCATGGTTTCGGCGCGCCGCGTGCGGGTCGGGATGAAGCGCGGCAGGTTCAGGTGCGGGGCGCGCATCGCGCCGCGGCTGCGCCGGCTGATCTGCTCTTCGAGTGTGCCGCGCTGGTCGGTGATGATGGCGCGCGCCACGGATTTGATCAGGATGCGGTCCTCGTCGGAGATCTGTTCGGCGCGGCGCACGAAGATGCCGCCGGGCCGGTCCATGACATGGGCTTCGACGCCCGCGGCGATCAGGCCGATGATCTGGTCCTGCAGCACCTGCCGGTAGCCGGCCGTGTCCTCGTTCCAGATCACCAGTTCCACCGCCAGGCCCTTCAGGCGCCAGTAGGCATGGGCCTGCACGAGCTGGCGCACCAGGTCGATGTTCTCCAGGTCGGAGATCTGCAGCAGCACGATGGGCAGGTCGCCGGAGATGGCATAGCCCCACAGGCTGGATTGCCCGCGGCGGTTGCTGGCGAGGACGACCGGGTCGGCACGCAGCGCCGGGCTGGTGTAGAGCACCGAGCCGGCGAGGCGCCCGTACAACTGCGCGTCGGACTCGGTGGCGTTGATCTGGCGCAGGATCACCCAGCTGTGGGTCCAGGCCAGGTCGAAGACGCGATCGGCCAGGTGGCGGTCGTGGTACTTGTCGATCAGTGCGAGCGCGGCATCGCGCGTTTCACCCACGCCGGTCACCATGTCGACGATCACCGACTGTTCCGGTTCGAGCGTGATCTGGTGGCGGATTGCGACGATGGGATCGAGCACCGAGCCGGCGCTGCCCGACAGTGCTGCCGGTTCGCGCAGGGCGCGCGGTGCGGCGAGCGTGCCGCCACGGCCGATGAAGCGCAGCCGGTCGGTCTCATAGGACACCGCCGTGCTGTCGGCCTCGTGCACCGCCATGAGGTGGAACATCGAGGGTGTCTGCTCGTCCACCGAACGCGGCCGGCGCGTGCACAGGATGGCCTGGCGGTGCGGGATGATCTCGGTCTGCACGAAAAGATTGCTGAAGGCCGGATGCAGCGCATCGGCGGTCGCCGAGGCGAGCACGACTTCGGCATAGCTCGTCACGTCGATGGTGCGGCGCGAGCGCGAGCGGTTCGTGATGTGCAGGCGGCGCAGCTCGATGTCGTCTTCGGGCGAGACCACGATTTCGGTGTGGGTGTCGAAGTTGTGGTCGCGGCGGCGGAACTCCACGCGCGCCTCGGAGAACATCGCTTCATAGGCCGGCGTGGGCGCGAGCGTCGGCTGGTGCGCGCTTGACCAGAATTCGCCGCTCGCCAGGTCGCGGATGAAGCAGAAGGTGCCCCAGCTGTCGCAGGTGCTGTCCTCGCGCCAGCGCGTCACGGCGATGTCCTTCCAGCGGCTGTAGCCGCCGCCGGCGTTGGTCACCATGACGTGATAGCGCCCGTTGGACAGCAGTTGCACCTCGGGTGCCGGCGTGTCGGGGCTGGAGAGCATGCGCACCGGCATCTCCGGACCGCTCGATACGGCGGGAATGCCCGACAGTTCCGCACCGCGCAGATGGAAGGCGGCGACCTTCGGGATGCGCTCCTGCAGCAGCAGCAGCGTGGCGCGGAACATGGTGTCCGCCTCGAAGCGCCGCTGCATGCTGCGATTGCGCAGCACATGCGCCAGCGACAACAGCGTCATGCCCTGATGGTGCGCCATGTAGGAGCGGACCACCGTGCCGGCCGCGCTGGTCCCGGTGGTGCCTGTTGTACCGGCACCCGTGGCGCGGCGCTGCCGCGAGGGCGTGTAGTCGATGGCTTCATGCAGGCCGTAGCGGCCCTCGAGGCCTTCGTCGGCCAGTCGCTGCAGGTTGAGGCAGGCCGCCTCGGGCATCACCAGCAGCGCCAGCGCCGATGCATAGGGGGCCACGACCAGGTCCTCGGCCAGCCCGCGCTTCAGGCCCAGCCCCGGCACGCCAAAGGCGCGGTACTGGTAGTTGAGCTGCACATCGACCAGGTGATAGCCCGATTCGGAAATGCCCCAGGGCACGGCGCGCTGCCGGCCGTAGTCGATCTGTCGCGCCACCGCAGAGCGGCAGGTCTGTTCGAGCAGCGTGTCCTCGTAGGCCGGCATCACCAGCAGCGGCATCAGGTACTCGAACATCGAGCCGCTCCACGACAGCAGGACGGGGTCGCCCCCGGAACTGGTCAGCAGGCGGCCGAGCGCGAACCAGCTTTCCTGCGGGAGCTGCCCCTGGGCGATGGCCACGAAGCAGGAGAAGCGCGCCTCCGATGCCAGCAGGTCGTAGAAACTGGCGTCGCGCCGGCGGTCATCGACGTTGTAGCCGATGGCCAGCAGGTGGCGCGCATGGTCGTACAGGAAGTCGTATTCCATGCGGGACAGATCGGCAGCCTGTTGCGCCAGCGCATCGATGGCCGCGATGCGTTCACGGGCGCGCTCGCCGGCCAGGGTGACTGAATCGCGCAGTGCGGCGAGCCAGGCGCGCTCTTCAGTGCGGGCATGGGTGAGCGCATCTGCAGTTGCGCCGGCGGCGGGGTTTGCATCGGGCAGGTTCAGCCGCTTGTCGATGGCGGGCAGCAATTGCGCATCGAGTACGGCCATATGACGCAGCGTCGGAATCGATATGCGGCCCGGCAGCGAGGCGATGCGTGCCGGCGCAGCGGGCAGCGCAAGCCATGGCGCAAGCCACAGCAGTTCGTCGGCGAAGCTGCGGCACTGGCGGTCCAGTGCATGGGCCCACCAGCGCGCATCGTCGTCCGCGGGTATGGCATCGACGGCATCGATGCCGAGCGCAACCGTCCTGGCCGTGGCGGCCAGACGGGTCATCCAGTGCCAGGCGGCGGCAATTGTGGCGGGACGTGAATCAAAGGCGGAGTCGAGGTCGCGGCGCATCTGGCCGAGCATCTCGTCCAGGGGTGCGGGCGTGGGATGCGTCCCGGCAGCGGCGATGAGCACATCCAGCGTGTCGCACAGGCCCTCGAATACGTGCGTCGAGAAAATGCGCTCGTCGGGCTGCGCCAGCAGGCCCTGGCGCAGGGTGAGCAGGTGGCCGGCAAGGTTGCCGCTGTCCACCGACGAGATGTAGCGCGGCTGCAGCGGCTGCAGTGACTGCGTGTCATACCAGTTGAAGAAATGCCCCTGGTGCCGCTCCAGGCCCGCCATTGTCTGCAGCGTGTTCGCGGTGCGCTCGGCCAGCAGGCCGGCAGGCAGGTAGCGAAAGTCATACGCTGCCAGGTTCGCGAGCAGCGCAAGGCCCATGTTGGTCGGCGAGGTTCGATGTGCCAGTACCGCGTCGCGATATTCCTGGAAGTTGTCCGGGGGCAGCCAGTGGTCATCGGGGCCGACGAAGGCCTCGAAGAACGCCCAGGTCCGGCGCGCGAGTTTGCGCAGGAACACGCGCTGTTCCCCGGTCAGGCGCGCGGCGCGCCGCGGCAGGGGCCGGCTGACCCACCAGGCGATGGCTGGTGATCCAAACCACAGGCCCAGCAGCGGAGCGGCGATGACCAGCACCGCAGGGCGCGTCGCTGCCAGCCATGCCGCGGTCGAGACGGCAATGGCCGGCGCAATCCACATGGTTCCCCAGGCCGATGCAAAGTCGGTGCGATCCGAGCCGGTGGTCCGGGCCGGTTCGCCCGAGGGCTGCCATTCGAGCAGTCGATGGTGCGTGAACAGCACGCGCGCGTGGGTGCGCAGGATCGCATCGAGGCTGAACCAGGCTTCGTAGGGCAGGCAGGCCAGGGCAAATGCCGACTGTGCAAATTGTCCGGCGGCGGCACGCAGGCTGCCTTTGGCATGCTGCCGGAAGTCCATGTCATCGGGCCTGCGTGCCAGGTCGAGTGCGGCCGCGGCCAGCGTTGGCGTGAGCAACAGGCCGAGCACGGCGAACGTCCAGAACACCGGCGATGCCAGCACGGTCCAGCCGATGAGCAGCAGCAGCGTGATTGCCGCCGGCACCAGGCTGCGGCGCAGGTTGTCGAACAGCTTCCACTGGGACAGGGCGGAGAGCGCATTGTGTTCGTGCCGCTTGCCTTTGGCGGGAATGCGCGACAGCAGCCACTGCGCGATCTGCCAGTCGCCGCGGATCCAGCGATGGCGGCGGCTGACATCGGCCTGGTAGCGCGCGGGGTGTTCCTCGTAGAGTTGCACGTCGCTCAGCAGGCCGGAGCGCGCGTAGCAGCCTTCCAGCAGGTCGTGGCTGAGGATGCGGTTCTCGGGGAAGCGGCCCTTGAGCGCGAACTCGAATGCGTCGATGTCGTAGATGCCCTTGCCGATGAAGGAGCCTTCGGCAAACAGGTCCTGGTAGACGTCGGATACGGCGCGGGTGTAGGGATCAATGCCCGATTCGCTGCCGTACAGCCGCGCATAGCGCGAGCGTCCGGCGGCCGGCAGGCTCACCGCCATGCGCGGCTGCAGGATGCCGTAGCCCTCGCTGATGCGGCGCTCGGCCTTGTCCTGGCGCGGACGGTTCAGCGGATGCGCCATCGCGCCGACGAACTGGCGTGCCGAATCGCGCGGCAACTGCGTGTCGGTGTCCAGCGTGATCACGTACTTCATGCCCGCGAGGTTCTCGATGGCGCCGACGATCAGCGCAAAGCGCGTTGCCGGAGCGCCGCGCAGCAGCGCATTGAGGTCGGCCAGTTTGCCGCGCTTGCGCTCATAGCCCATCCACAGTCGCTCCTGCGGATTCCAGGTGCGCGGGCGATGCAGCAGGAAGAACCGGTCGCCTTTTCCGGCGTTGCCCGCATACTTGGTGTTCAGGTCTTCGACCAGCCGGCGTGCGAGCTGCAGTGGTGCCGCGTCGCCAGGCAGACTCTCTGCGCCTGCATCGTTCCAGTCGGTGAGCAGCGCGAACAGCAGGTTGTCATCCTGGTTGGCAAGGAAGCGGATCTCCAGTGCCTCGACCAGCGCCTCGACACCGGCTTCGTCCGGCAGCATGGTCGGCACCACGACCAGCGTGCGGAATTCAGCCGGTATGCCTGCGCTGAAATCCAGCCGCGGCAGCGCATGGGGCGTTGCCAGCAGGGTTGCAACCCAGTTCACCAGTGCCACGGCGAGATGGCTTGCGCCGAGGGCGAGCAGCAGGGCTGCAAGTGTCAGCACCGCCTCGCCGGCCCCATCGGCCCAGGCCCGGCTCCACAGGCCCGTGGCGAGTGCGGCCGTGAGCAGCGCGATGGCGCCCAGGTACAGCGACAGCGGAACACGCGCCGCGGCGCGGCGCAGCGTCGTGGTTGTGGCGTAACGCGTCTGCGCAGCGTGCTCGAGTTCGGGCAGCCCCTTGCCGATCAGGTAATGGCCGACGTGCGCCGCGCGCTGGTCGTCACTACCGCCTTCATTGCCGTCGTGAAGGGCTGCCGCCCTGTGCGCCAGTTGCACGGCCTTGCGGGCCACATCGGATTCGGACAATTGTCCGGCCTTCGCGATGCGTTCCACCACGTGCCGGTAGTTGTCGCGCGTGGCGAAGTCCATGCGGCCGTAGACCCCGCCGGGGTCTTCGCGCAGCTTCTGCTCGACCACGCTCATGGCTTCGACGAATTCGCGCCAGTCCACAGCGCCGAGAAGGCGCAGGCTGCCGATGCTGTTGCTGACGTAGACCTGGTCAGCGGCCTGCTTCTGCGCCTCGGACTGCACCAGTTGTTCGATGGTCTGGCTGGACTCCGAGAGCCGCTGTTCTATCCAGGTGAGGGGCAGCGCAAGTGCCGGGCTCTGGCCCTGCAGGCGGCGCGCGAATTCGGAGACGAAGGACGAACTCATCGGCGGGCTTGAGCGCGCCATGTCCGCGATCATGAGGATGAGGCTCTTGGGATCCTTTGTGGCGACTTCGATCATGCGGTCGGCCCATGCGCCGGCCTGGTCGCGGTCGCTGGTGCCTGAAGAAATGCGTGCGGCAACGCGGCGCAGGTTCTCGATCAACGCAAGCCGCAGCATGATGGGAATGGCCCACAGTTCGCCGAGGGCGAGCAGGGTCACCTTCTGGTAGGCGGCGACAAAGCGGCTGAGCCGTTCGAGGTCGATGCGCCCGTCGCCATGCGACACCGATTCGAGCGCAATGTCGTAGACGCGCGGCCGTCCGGCCGAGGGGCCGTAGGCCAGTCGCGGCAGCTCGCGGCTGTAGCGCCGGGGCAGGTGGCGCTTGGCGGTGCGGATCTGCTCCTCGATCAGATAGAAGTTGTCGAGCAGCCATTCACCGGCGGGGGAGATGCGGCGGTTGGCGGTGACCGCGCCGGTCAGCAGGTTGCAGACCGTAACCAGCATGGCTTCATTGTCGGCCAGCCTTGCCAGGAGGCGGTCCGGCGCCGGTGTGAGGGTGAGCCGGTGCGCGCCGGCCAGGATGCGGCCGTGCTGTTCCATCTGGTCGGTGCTCAGCAATTCCGCGCGCAGCGGCGGCTCGTCTTCGACGGAGGCTGGCACTGGCGCAGGGCGCAGCCATTTTGACCAGCGGGCCGGCGACCACCAGTTCGTGGCGGGCTTGCGAACGGGCTTGGCGCTCGATTTCAAGTGCAGTTCTCCTTGAAGTGGCGTCAGCCAGGGCACCGGAAGTGGTGGGTACGGGAAGCGCGCAGGTCAGACTCGCCTTGTGCGCGCATGCCCGATCAGCCGCGCAGGCGAACGCGACGGCGGGAGCATTCATCCTGGCGGGATCACGAAGGCGCATCCGACCCGGCGACCCGGCGGCCCGGCGCCTTCCTGAACGTCTAGGGTCTTGTTTCCGGCGTGTGCAGTCTGTGCGCCGACGCACATAACCCGGACGGGTCATGTGCTATTGGAGGTTGTGCTTTGCGGGCTAGGTGCCCGTGCCGCCGCCCGTGGCCCGCGCGAGGCGTGCCGCGTTGTCCTTCGTATCGTAGATGTTGACGGCGGCCTTGCCTTTGGCCGCCTCGGCCATGCGCTCGCGGATCTCGTGCGCCATGCGCTTGTTCCGCTGCACGGCGGGCCTGGCCTCCATGGCTTCGAACCAGCGCATGAAATTCGGGAACCCGGCCTTGTCGATGCCCCGGTCCGCATGGCCGCGCGTCCAGGGATAGACCGCCATGTCGGCGATGGTGTATTGGTCGCAGCCCAGCCATGCGCTTTCGCGCAGGCGGTTCTCCAGCACGCGGTAGATGCGCAGTGCCTCGTTGTTGTAACGGTCGCGCGCGTACTGAAGTTCGGGGCCCTTGGCCTGGTTGTTGAAATGCCCGGCCTGGCCGAACATCGGGCCGACATGCGCCATCTGGAAGATCAGCCACTGCAGCGTGTCGTAGCGCTTGCGCGGGTCCTTGGGCAGGAACTTGCCGGTCTTCTCCGCGAGGTAGATCAGGATGGCGCCCGATTCCATCATGGTGTATCGGCCCCCGGGCCCCTCGGTGTCGACGATGGCCGGAATCTTGTTGTTCGGGCTGAGCTTCAGGTAATCCGGCGTGAACTGCTCACCGATGCTGATGTCGACATCGAAGTGCTTCCATTCGAGGCCGGTCTCCTCGAGCATGATCATGACCTTCTGGCCGTTCGGCGTGGGTTTCGAGTGCAGTTCGATCATGTCGTTCTCCTGTGTCGGTTCTGGACGGAGGGGTGCGGTCAGCCACGGGCATCATTCCGGAACGATGCCTGCATCCTTGATCACCTTCGCGGAGCGCGCGACTTCCGCGGCGAGAAAACTGGTGAACTGCTCAGGGCTGGCGCTGGCCTGCAGTTCGATGCCCTGTTCGGCAAAAAATTTGCGCGCTTCGGGGTTGTTCGTGTACCTGGCGATTTCCGCATGCAGGCGCGCCAGCACATCCTTTGGCACGCCCGCCGGCGCGACCACGCCGTTGAAGATGCTCGCCTCGAAGCCGGGCAGTGTTTCGGCGATGGCCGGGATGTCCGGCAGCAGTGAAAAGCGCTGCGGGCTGCTGACGCCCAGCGCCCTTACCTTGCCGCCCTTGACCAGCGGGATGGCCGTGCTGAAATTGTCGAACTTTACGCTGACATGCCCGCCGGCCAGGTCGGCCAGTGCCTGCGCATCACCGTTGTAGCCGATGCGCACAATGGCGACGCCCGCAGCGTGCTTGAACAGTTCCATGCCGATGTGCGAGCCCGAGCCCAGGCTGGAGGAGCCGTAGTCGAGCTTGCCCGGATTGGCCTTGGCGTAGCTGATGAGTTCCTTGACGTTGCGTGCCGCCAGGCTCGGGGTGACCAGCAGCATCTGTGGAATCCAGGCGGCGAGGCTCACGCCGGTGAAGTCGCGCAGCGTGTCGTAGGGCAGGCTCTTTGTCATGTAGGGCGCGTAGGTGAAGCTGGGCGAGATCATGAGCAGGGTATAGCCGTCGGCCGGTGATTTGGCCACATGGTCGATGCCGATGACGGAATTGGCGCCCGGGCGATTCTCCACCAGCACGCGTTTTCCCAGCCCGTCGCTGATGCCGTTGGCCACCGCCCGCGCGATGATGTCCAGGTTCCCGCCCGGCACCACGCTGACAACGATGCGTGGCTGCTTTGTGGGATAACTTTGGGCTGCAGCCTGACTCGCTGTGCCGAAGATGGCTGCGGTCACGATGGCAGCCCTGATCAACGGTGATGATGTATTCATGTCTCCCTCCTTGGGTAGCCCGGATGGGGTTCTTGTTTTGATTGTCTGGCGATCCGGAATCCGTGAATCCTACACTGCTGCGCGACGGTCTACTTTGGGAGCCGCGGATTTCCGGCGCGGCAGAATCGCGGCAATCCAGGCGCTGCGTGCACAAGGGATGGATCGGAAGTACGTCCCGTGCTGCCTTCCCGGAATTAAATCATGATCATAATCATTGTTTAAAACTGCTTTAATAGAGGAGTAAATATTACTACTGATAATAATTTTCCGGGAATGACCTGCTGCTGCAGGGCGGGGAGTATCGTACGAGGGCCAGCCCAAAGGCAGCGCATCCTCGACGCAGGGGCGGACCGTACTGGCCGGAGCAGGTCCTGATTCAGGAAATCAGACCCAGTCCCGTGCCTTGAGATAGTTCTCGTACAGCACCGCTTCGGGGCTGCCCGCTGCGGGATGCCAGTCGTAGCGCCACTTCACGGCAGGTGGCATGGACATCAGGATGGATTCGGTGCGTCCGCCCGACTGCAGGCCGAACAGCGTGCCGCGGTCGAACACCAGATTGAACTCAACGTAGCGCCCGCGGCGATAGGCCTGGAAGTCACGCTCACGCTCGCCCCAGGCCGTGTCGCGGCGGCGCTCGACGATGGGCGCGTAGGCCGGCAGGAAATGGTCGCCCACGCTTTGCATCAGCGCAAAGCAGGTCGCGAAATCCGGCTGCATCAGATCGTCGAAGAAGATGCCGCCGATGCCGCGCGGTTCATTACGGTGCTTCAGGAAGAAGTATTCGTCGCACCACTGCTTGTATTTCGGATGAGTTTCGGCGCCAAAGGGTGCGAGCGAGGCCTTGCAGGTGGCATGGAAGTGGCGGCAGTCCTCATCATTGCCATAGTAAGGTGTCAGATCCATGCCGCCGCCAAACCACCAGATCGGCTTCGATTGCGCGCCTGCGCCGTCGTTGCCTTCGTCGCCGGCGCCTAGGCTCGGCTGCGCAATCGAACCCGATTGCACCGCTGGGTGAGCCACGAAGCAGCGCACGTTCATGTGCACGGTGGGCACGTAGGGGTTGCGCGGATGCAGCACCAGCGACACACCCATGGCCTCGAATCCGCGGCCGGCGAGTTCCGGGCGGGCGGCCGTTGCAGAAGGTGGAAGCTTGGAGCCGCGCACATGCGAGAAAGCCACGCCGGCGCGCTCGAACACGGTGCTGTCCTCGATGATGCGCAGCCGACCGCCGCCGCCCAACGTGGCGCCAGGGGGCTTCTCCCAGGCATCGGACCTGAACGTGCCGCCGTCCAACTGCTCCAGTCCCGCAATGATGCGGTCCTGCAGGTCCATGAGATAGGTTTTGACGCTCTCGACGTTGACGATGCTCATTGCACTTGGCCGGAAAAGGCTCAGGCCTTTTTCGCCGGATCACTGCGACCGCTGGTGGCCGCAGCGATCGCACGGTAGCCGATGTCGCGGCGGAACTGCATGCCATCGAAACGGATCTGGTCGACCGCCTGATAGGCGCGCCGCTGCGCCATCTTTACCGAGTCACCGAGGCCGGTGACACACAGCACGCGGCCACCGGAGGTGAGCACCTGCTTGCCTTCCAGCGCCGAGCCGGCGTGGAACACCTTGCAGTCTTCGGTTTCTGCGGGAATGCCGGTGATGGCATCGCCCTTGCGCGGTGATTCGGGATAACCGTGCGCTGCCATCACCACGCCGAGCGCGGTGCGACGGTCCCAGTTGGCTTCGGCGGTGTCCAGCTTGCCGTCGACGGCAAGCTCGATCAGTTCCAGCAGATCGCTTTTCAGGCGCATCAGGATGGGCTGCGTCTCGGGATCGCCGAGGCGGCAGTTGAACTCCAGCACTTTCGGATTGCCGGCCTTGTCGATCATCAGGCCGGCATACAGGAAGCCGGTGTAGAGGTGGCCTTCGGCAATCATGCCGGCGATGACCGGCTGGATCACCTCGCGCACCACGCGCGCATGCAACTCGGGCGTCACGACCGGGGCCGGGGAATAGGCGCCCATGCCGCCCGTGTTCGGGCCGACGTCGCCGTCGCCGAGCCGCTTGTGGTCCTGGCTGGTGGCCAGTGGCAGCACGTGGCGACCATCGGCCATGACGATGAAACTGGCTTCTTCGCCGTCGAGGAAGCCCTCGATCACGACGCGGTTGCCGGCCGAGCCCATGGTGTGGTCAATGAGGAAGCGGTCCACGGCCTCGTGCGCTTCGGCGGCGGTCATGGCCACCACCACGCCCTTGCCGGCGGCAAGGCCATCGGCTTTGACAACGATGGGAGCACCCTGGCGGTCGATGTAGGCGTGGGCCTGCTTCGGGTCGGTGAAACTGCCGAAGGCCGCCGTCGGAATGTGGTGGCGCTGCATGAATTCCTTGGCGAATTCCTTGGAACTCTCCAGTTGGGCGCAGGCCTGCGTCGGACCGAAAATGCGCAGTCCGGCGGCGCGGAACGCGTCGACCACGCCTTCGGCAAGCGGTGCTTCGGGGCCGACGACGGTAAGGTGGATGTTTTCCTTCCTGGCGAACTCGACGAGCTCAGCATTGCCCGAAACGGCGATGTTCTCCAGGCCGGGCTCCAGCGCGGTGCCGGCATTGCCCGGTGCAACATAGACCTTCTGCACGCGCGGGTTCTGCGTCAGGCGCCATGCGATGGCGTGTTCGCGTCCGCCACTGCCAATGACAAGCAGTTTCATGGGTTCAGAAACTCACGTGACCAAAGACGAACAGCACGTCACCGTTGCCCTTGTTTCCGGACAGCCGCGGAACGTAGGCGCCCATCAGCGTAAAATCCCTGTAATTGATGGATGCCATGGGCAGCACCACGGGAACAGGAAAGCCGCCGGCAATGTCCCGGCGTGAGGTAAAAGCCGCGGTATAGCCGATGCCGAAGTTGATGTTATTGGTGCCCAGATAGGTCTGGTAGGCATAGCCGGCCATCAACTGGAGCTGGCGGTGGGAGTCGCGAAAGCCCATGGCCTAAATGCCATCCCAGTCATCCCGGTAGCGGCCCCGATCCGTCACGATCGAGCGTCCGTAACCGATGCCGTAGGCATCCTCGTTCAGCTCGGCGATGCGCTCCGGCGTATAGGTGTCGCGGCCGTGATGCGCAAGAAAGGGCAGGTAAAGGTCGTTGCGCCCCTTGTCCCAGGCTTCGACGATGCGCAGACACTTGCGCCCGAGCCAGGAGTCCGGTGTGCAATCAGCCAGCGCCTGTGTAGCGGGCAGCAGGCACAGGCCGGCGATCAGAAGCAATCGGGAGCAGGCTGTGCGCATGGGGTCGGCCTCCTCAGTGACGGAAATGCCGTATGCCGGTAAACACCATGGCCACGCCGCGCTCGTCGGCGGCGGCAATCACTTCGTCATCACGCATGCTGCCGCCGGGCTGGATGACCGCAGTGGCGCCGGAATCGATGACCACGTCCAGCCCGTCGCGGAAGGGAAAGAATGCATCCGAGGCCACGACAGTGTCCTTCAGCGAGAGGCCGGCCGCCTGGGCCTTGATGCTGGCGATGCGCGCCGAGTCGAGGCGGCTCATCTGGCCCGCGCCCACGCCCATGGTCATGCCGTCCTTGCAGAACACGATGGCATTGGATTTGACGTATTTGCCGACGCGCCAGGCAAACAGGAGATCGCCCAACTGTGCTGCGGTAGGCTGCTTTTTCGTGACGATCTTCAGGTTCGCGCGGGTGATCTCGTGGTTGTCCGCGGTCTGGATCAGGAGACCCGAGCCGACGCGCTTCACGTCATGGCTGTTGCGGCCATTTTTGCCGTCCGGGCCCGGCGGGATTTCCAGCACGCGCACATTGGCCTTGGCGGCGAAGACCTTCAATGCGGCATCGTCAATTTTCGGAGCCATCACGACTTCGACGAATTGTTTGGACACGGCCTCGGCTGTGGCAGCGTCAACCGGCCGGTTGAAGGCGATGATGCCGCCGAACGCCGAGGTGGGATCGGTCGAGAGGGCCTTTTTGTAGGCTTCCAGCGCATTCGCGCCGAGTGCCACGCCGCAGGGATTGGCGTGCTTGACGATGACACAGGCCGTCTGCCCTGCCATGTCATCAAAGGTCTTGACGCATTCCCACGCAGCATCCGAGTCGGCGATGTTGTTGTAGGACAGTTCCTTGCCCTGGAGCTGGCGTGCCGTGGCGAGCGTGCCCGGCGCGGGATAAAGGTCGCGGTAGAACGCCGCGCTCTGGTGCGGGTTCTCGCCGTAGCGAAGGTCCTGCAGCTTCACGAAGCGGCCGTTGGACTGCCCCGGGAATTCGCTCTTCGAGCCGTCCGGCTGGAGTGCGGACAGGTAATCGCTGATGGCGGCGTTGTAATTGGAGATGCGATTGAAGGCCGCCACCGCCAGCGCGAAACGCGTCTTCTGCGAGACCGAGCCCTGGGCTCCGATCTCGGCCAGCGCTTCGGCGTATTGCGACGGGTCGGTCAGCACCGCCACGCCCTGCCAGTTCTTGGCCGCGGAACGCACCATGGCCGGGCCGCCGATGTCGATGTTCTCGATCGCCTCCTCAAGCGTGCAGCCGGGCTTGGCCACGGTGGCCTCGAAGGGGTAGAGGTTCACCACCAGCAGGTCGATCGGGCTGATGCCATGCTGTTCGATGGCACTCATGTGCGCCGGAAGGTCACGGCGCGCCAGCAGGCCGCCGTGGATCTTCGGGTGCAGCGTCTTGACCCGGCCATCCAGCATTTCCGGGAAGCCGGTATGGTCCGCAACCTCGGTGACGGGAATGCCGTTCTCGGCGAGCAGCTTGGCCGTGCCGCCAGTGGAGAGGATGCGGATGTTGTGTCTGGCGAGGCCCCGGGCCAGTTCAACGAGGCCGGTCTTGTCTGAGACGCTGATCAGCGCCTGGCGGATCTGTGCCATGGCCGGTTACAGCTTTATCTTCAGCATCAGCATCTTCTTGCGCAGGGTATTGCGGTTGATGCCCAGCATTTCGGCGGCAATGGTCTGGTTGCCCTCGGCGTGGTCAAGGATGGCCTCGAGCAGGGGGCGCTCCACGTTGCGGATCACCATGTCGTAGACCGATCGCGGCTTTTCGCCGTCGAGGTCCTTGAAGTATTTTTCCAGCGACCGCTTCACGCAGTCGGCGATCTCGTTTGTCTGTCGTATTGCGGTCATGCGGCCAGCTCCATCATCTCCGTCTCCTCCACGTAGCGCAGCCGCCGGTCGCCTGTCGCGAGCTCCTCGAAGAAGCGGTTGATCGCCTCGAGTTGCTCGTTGCAGGTCGCCAGCGTGTTCATGCGATGGCGGAAGCTCGCCGATCCGGTGAGCCCCTTCGTGTACCACGATATGTGCTTGCGTGCGATCTTGACGCCGCGCTCGATGCCATAGAACGAATGCAGGTCATGCAGGTGCGCAACCAATATTGTGTGAATTTCCGACACCAGTGGTGACGGCAGCTTCTCGCCGGTGGCGAGGAAATGCTCGATTTCGCGGAAGATCCAGGGACGGCCCTGGGCGGCGCGCCCGATCATGATGCCATCGGCGCCGGTATAGTCGAGAACGTGTTTGGCATCTTCAGGCGTGATGATGTCGCCGTTGGCGATCACCGGCAGGTGCGTGGCCGCCTTCACCTCGCGGATGGTGTCGTATTCGGCGTGTCCCGTGTAGCCACAGGCGCGCGTGCGCCCGTGGATGGACAGCAGTCGTATGCCGGCGTCGGCGGCGATTTTCGCCACCACGAGGGCGTTTTTGTTCTGGCGGTCCCAGCCCGTGCGGAATTTCAGCGTAACCGGCACCTGCACGGCCTTCACCACGGCCTCAAGGATCTGTCCCACCAGCGGTTCGTTCTTCAGAAGCGCGGAGCCGGCCTGCACATTGCAGACCTTCTTGGCGGGGCAGCCCATGTTGATGTCGATGATCTGCGCGCCTTCATCGACGTTGTAGCGTGCCGCATCGGCCATCATCTGCGGATCGGCGCCGGCAATCTGCACCGAGATCGGATCGGCTTCGCCATCGTGGTTGGCGCGACGGCGCGTCTTCTCGCTGCCCCAGAGCAATGAATTCGATGCCACCATTTCCGAGACCGCGAGCCCTGCGCCGAACTGCTTGCACAGTTGTCGGAAAGGGCGGTCGGTGACTCCGGCCATGGGCGCGACAAATAGATTGTTGCGCAGTACGTGCGTACCGATTTGCATGAACCGAACTGGAATGAGGGTTAACGGGGACAGCGGGGGAGCAATTCTATACCTAATCACTGCGTGAAAGAAATGCTGCACACGCGTGATTATTGCGCACCAGTTTGGGCGCGAAGTTGACGCAGGAAATGCGCGGTGTTAGGAAATTTTTCCGGAAGAATGTTCAGGGCCACGCAGGAATTGCGCGGTCCTGCGCAATGCTTTTCAGGGCAGCGCGCGGGCGCCGAACATCATGCGGCGTGAAAGCAGGCGGCGTGCCGGCGGCACGCTGTCGAAAAACGCCAGCCCTGCGCCGCGCAGCAGCGATGCAAACGGCAATTGCATGCCGAACGCCCCGATCATGCCATCGGTGATGCGCACCATGACATTGCGGTCCAGGCTGCGGCTGTTGGTGTAATGCTTTGTGAACGTGGCGCTGCCGATGTCGGCGGCAGGACTGTCCGGATGCGCATCGGCGCTGTCGGTGATCTGCTGGGCCAGTTCCCAGACATCGCGCAGCGCCAGATTGAGCCCCTGTCCGGCGACCGGATGCAGTGTCTGCGCGGCGCTGCCGATCGTGACGACATGGGCCTGTGCCGAAGCCTGGCGAAAGCGCAGCGTGAGTGGAAAGGCTGCGCGCGCGCCGGCATCGTGGAATGTGCCCAGGCGCCGGCCGAAGGCCGCCTGCAGTTCGGAAAGAAAAGCGTTCTCATCGAGCGAGATCAGTCTTTCCGCTGTTTCGGTGCGCGAGGTCCACACCAGGCCGTGGCGGTCGCGAAAAGGCAGCAGGGCAATCGGGCCCTCGGGCGTGAAACGTTCCCAGGCGGTGTTGCCGTGCGGGTGTTCGGACATGACTTCGCAGACCACGGCGCTCTGGCCGTAGGGCTTGACCTTTTCACGGCCTGCCACCGGACGCTCATCGCGCCCGCGCACGCCATCGGCGACGACCAGCAGTCGCGTCCGCAGCGTATTGCCGTCGAGTTTGACGGCGATGCCGTCGCCGTTGGGATCGGCGGCCCATTCCCGCACCACGCCCTTGCGCGCGGCGATCGCCGGTTGCGCCGGCAGGGCGGCGACCAGCTCGCGATGGCTGACGACGTAACCCAGGGCATCGACCCCATGGTCTTCGGCCTGGATCAGCGTGCGTCCAAAACCGCCGCGCTGCGATACGTGCACCTGGCGTATCGGCGTGGTGGGCAGCTTGTCCCACAATCCGAGGCGTTCGAGGATCAGCCGGCTGCCCCAGGACAGCGCGATCGGCCGGTCATCGCCCGGCGGCACTTCGCCCACCTGCAGGATGCGCAATTGCGGGGAGAGGGGAGCCAGGGCATGGGCCAGCACCGCACCGACAGGGCCGCCGCCGGCGATGATGATGTCGACGTCCATGTCGTCTGGCAACGGGTCAGCGGCCAATGGTGTTTCCCGGCAACTGGCCGACCAGGGCTTCAATTTCGGCCACGGTCTTTGGTGTCGCGTAAGTGATC
The DNA here is from genome assembly GCA_903928055.1 of uncultured beta proteobacterium. Lineage (GTDB taxonomy): Bacteria > Pseudomonadota > Gammaproteobacteria > Burkholderiales > SG8-39 > CAIYPG01. Next base: position 52,822 of record CAIYPG010000046.1, read on the forward strand.
ACGTCGCACCCCGTGGGTGTGACCAGCACATCGTCCTCGATGCGCACCCCGATGTTCCAGTAGCGTTCGGGAACGTTCTCCGCAGGGCGGATGTAACAGCCGGGCTCCACCGTGAGCATCATGCCGGGTTCCAGCGTGCGCCATTCGCCGTTTGTTTTGTATTCGCCGGCATCGTGCACGTCGAGTCCCAGCCAGTGGCCGGTGCGGTGCATGTAGAAGCGCCGGTAGTCCTCGGTTTCGATCACGCGCTCGACCGGGCCTTCGCACAGGCCGAGCTTCACGAAACCTTCGGCCAGAGCCTGTACCGCCGCCTCATGCGGCTGGTTCCAGTGCGCGCCCGGGCCCGTGGCCTTGAAGGCGGCGTCCTGCGCTGCCAGGACCAGTTCGTAGATTTCACGCTGCGGCGTGGAGAATTTGCCGTTCACCGGCCAGGTGCGCGTGACATCGGACGCGTAGCCGTCCAGTTCGCAGCCGGCATCGACCAATAACAGGTCGCCGTCATTGAGCAGTTTGTCGTTCTCGCGGTAATGCAGCACGCAGGCGTTCGCGCCGCCGGCGACAATGGGCCAGTAGGCCGGGAACTGCGCGCCGCGACGGCGGAATTCATACAGCAGTTCGGCTTCGACCTCGTATTCCATCCCGCCAGGCCGGGTGGCGCGCATGGCGCGGATGTGCGCGCCCGCGGAAATGTCCGCCGCTTCACGCATGGTGGCGATTTCCGATTCGTCCTTTCGCAGCCGCATGTCATCGAGGAGCGTGCGGATGTCGCGGATTTCGGTCGGCGCGGCAATGCCGGCGCGAGCCTGTTCGCGCACCCGGTTCAGCCAGCCGATGATGCGCGCGTCCCAACCGGCATCGGCCCCCGGTGCGTAGAACAGCGCAGGCTGGTCGGCGAGCAGTTTCGGCAGCAGTGCGTCCAGTTCGGCAAAGGAGTACGCCTCATCGACGCCAAAACGCTCCTGCGCGGCCTCGGGGCCGTAGCGGAAGCCTTCCCACAGTTCGCGCTCGGCATGCTTTTCGCGGCAAAACAGGATGGCTCGCGGTGTCGGGCCGGCAATCTGCACCAGCAATGCTTCGGGCTCCGGAAAACCGGTCAGGTAATAGAAGTAACTGTCGTAACGATACAGGTAATCACTGTCACGGTTGCGCAGATGCTCCGGTGCCGTGGGAATGATGGCCACGCCGCAGCCCATGCGCCTGGCCAGTTCGGCGCGGCGCAGGGTGTGGGCGGAGAGATGTTTCAGGGGTGCATTCATGATGCCGCCATTGTGCCATTTCATGCCGCGCTGCGCGGAGAGGGTACGGAAGCCGCGCGATGCCTACAACTGTGCGTTCAGTTCGGCGAGGCGTTCCGGCGTGCCGACGTCGTGCCACTGGCCGCGATGCAGTTCACCACTGACGCGCCCCGCGTCCATGGCGGCGCGCAGCAGCGGTGCGAGTTGCGCTTTCTGTCCCGCAGTGACGCCTGCGAACAGTTCCGGGCGGTACAGGCCGATGCCGGAGAACGTGTACCTGAGCGCGGCGTCACCCTGCGTGGCAAGGCGGCCGTCAGCCAGCACGAAATCCCCATTCCGATGGTGGGGCGGGTTGGGAACCAGCACCAGGTGGGCGAGATCTCCGCCAAGGATGTCGCCGTTGAGCCGGGAAAAATCAAAGTCGCACAGCAGATCGCCGTTGACGGTGAGGAAAGGCGCATCGCCCAGCAATGGCAGCGCCCTGGCGATGCCGCCGGCTGTCTCCAGTGCTTCGCCTTCGGAAGAGTATGCGATGCACACGCCAAGACGCGAGCCGTTGCCCAGTGCGGACTCGATCAGTGCGCCGAGGTGCGCGTGGTTGATGACCAGGTCACGAATCCCTGCCGCCGCGAGCGCGGAGATAATGCGCTCGATCATCGGCTGGCCGCGCACCGCGAGCAGGGGTTTGGGCAGGCGGTCGGTGAGCGGGCGCATGCGCTCGCCGCGACCGGCTGCGAGGATCATGGCTTTCATCGTCGTCGGTCTGCCATCAGTCTAGAAGGTCAGGCCGGTTTTCTTGTCGACGGGATCAATCTGGTCCAGCAGTCTCGCCAGGGGCCAGAGCTCCTGGTAGCGCTCACAGGTCTTGCGCAGGTAGGACATGACCAGCGGCTGGTCCTTGAGATAGGCGTCCTTGCCGTCGCGATGGCACAACCGGGCGAAGATGCCGAGCACCTTCAACTGGCGCTGCGCACCCATCCATTCGAAATCCCGGTAGAACTCGCCAAAGTCCGGCTGCACCGGCAGTCCGGCCTTGTGCGCCGCCTCCCAGTAACGCGCGCACCAGTCAATCACGCGTTCTTCCGGCCAGGCAATGTAGGCATCGCGCAGCAGCGACATGAGGTCGTAGGTAATGGGACCATGCACCGCGTCCTGGAAATCCAGCACACCGGGATTGGGTGTGGCCACCATCAGGTTGCGCGAGTGATAGTCACGGTGCACGAACGCGCGCGGCTGGGCGAGATTGTTCGCGAGGAGGCGTTCAAACACGGTGTGCAGCGCCGCCTGCTGGGTGGGGGAGAGTGTGATTCCGCGCTGTTTTGCCACATACCAGTCGGGGAACAGCATGAGTTCACGCTGCAGCAGCGCGCGATCGTATTCGGGAAGCACGTTTTCGCGGCTGGCACGCTGGATTTCAATCAGCGCTGCGATGGCGTCGCGGTACAGGCGGTCGGCATTGGCACCGTCGTCAGCCTGCAATGCGGAAAGGTAGGTGGTGTTGCCAAGGTCGGACAACAGCAGGAAGCCCTGTTCGAAATTCTCGGCAAGGATGCGGGGTACGTTGACGCCCGCGGCACCGAACAGTCGTGCCACCTGTGCGAACGGCCGGCAGTCTTCCTTGTCCGGCGGCGCATCCATGACGATCAGCGTGTCGGCCGGCCTGTCTGGCTGGGTGACGCGGAAATAACGCCGGAAACTGGCGTCGCTGGAGGCGGGTGCAAGCGTCCATGCGGCGTGCCCGAGTGCGTCGGCAAGCCATGCATCCAGTTGCCTGCTTCGCACCGTTTGCTGCTGCACACCCTCGCTGTCCGGCATTCGGTTGCTGCTTTTTCCTGTTTGAATTGCCATGGCCCCTGAATTGTGCGATTTTAGCACCCGGCTTTGACCCCATAATTCCAATTTCCTTTCCTCCGCACCACCTCATGCACATCCGTTTGCGCCCACTGGCGCTGGCGACAGCGCCTTGCCTGGCGCTCGCGACAGCCTTTTATCCGGCGAGCGGATTCGGCGCTGACACGCCTGCCGCCGCCTCCGCCGACGCTCCGTCCCCGCAGCCCGCTGTCAAGGCGGCTGCCGGTACCGGTCTCAAGTTGCCGGTGTATGTCAACGCCGAGCGCATTGAGGGCACCTCGGACAAGGAGGTGACCGCGAGCGGCAATGCCGAGCTTCGCAAGGGGAACGTCCTGGTCGGCGCGGACTCGCTGCGCTATGACAGCGAAACCGAGGAAATCCAGGCCCGCGGCAACGTCAGCATCCGGCGCAACGGTGATGTGCTGAGGGGGCCGTCGTTGCGCTACCGCACGGGTGACGGTACTGGCGATTTCCAGCAGCCCGACTACGTATTGTCGCCGCGCCGAAAGGCGACCAGGCCGGGAGCGCTGATGCCCGTTGAGGGGCGCGGGCATGCCGAAGTGATTGAATTCGAGGGCGAAGAAGTCTACCGACTGAAGGATGCCACCTTCACGACCTGCAAACCGGGGGAGGCAGGGTGGTACGCCAAGGCTGGCGACATGCAACTCGACATGAACCGCGGGGTGGGCACGGCACGCGACGCTGCGCTGTACTTCATGGATGTGCCTCTGCTGTATACCCCCTGGCTGACGTTCGCGCTGAACGAAGAGCGCAAGTCCGGCTTCCTGCCACCGGGCGTCGGCAGCACGAGCAAGGGCGGCGCTGAAGTTTCCATTCCGTATTATTTCAACATCGCCCCGAACATGGACCTGACGCTTGCCGGGCGTTACATGGAAAAACGCGGAACGCAGATCAACGGCCAATTCCGCTACCTTGAGCCGACTTTCGGCGGTGAACTCCGCTTCGAGGAATTGCCCGAAGACAAGGTGGTTGGCACGCATCGTTCGGCGCTGAGTTTCAACCATAGCTACAATCGCGAGCTTCTGGGCGGCCGCATGGTGGGCGGCGTAAGCATCAACAAGGTCAGTGACGATGGGTATTTCCGCGACCTGTCCAGCCGTATCAACCTGACTGCTCAGACAAACCTGCTGCGCGAGGGCTTCCTGAGCTATGTCGGGACCTGGTGGGGTACCGGTTCCTACAACGTGACCGGAAAGGTGCAGCGCTTCCAGACCCTGCAGGATCCGAGCAATCCGGTTGTAACGCCGTATTCGCGCACGCCCCAGGTATCGCTGTCAGCGATCCGCCAGGACCTGGGCGGACTGGATTTTTCCATGACCGGCGAGTACGTGGACTTTTCCCATCCGACGCTGGTGGTCGGCCGGCGCCTGACGGCCTATCCCAGCGTGTCACTGCCGCTGATTTCTTCCGGGGGCTTCATCACGCCCAAGATCGGCCTGCATACAACAAAGTACTCTTTGGACAACACCGCGGCCGGCGCGGAGCAGAATATCGTCCGTGTTCTTCCGATTGCCAGTGTCGATTCCGGCTTGGTATTCGAACGTGAAACCAGCTTTGGCGGCAATTCCTTTACCCAGACACTGGAGCCGCGCGCCTATTACCTGCGGGTGCCGTATCGCAACCAGAACCAGATTCCGCTGTTCGACACGGCCGTCGGTGACTTCAACTATGCGCAGATTTTTTCCGAAAACAGTTTTGTTGGCGGTGACCGCATCAATGATGCCAACCAGCTGACGCTGGCATTGACGACTCGGCTGCTGTCGCCACGCACGGGGCAGGAAGCGGTGAAGGCGACCGTGGGCCAGCGTTACTACTATGGTGACCAGGAAGTGACGCTCAATCCCGGGGATCCGCGCCGGACGGCCAAGGTTTCGGACTGGCTCGCTGCCCTTTCCGGGCGGGTCAGCCAGAACTGGACGGCCGAGACCGCGGTGCAGTACAACCCACAGGAATCCCGCAATGAGCGGTTTACCGTAGGTGCGCGCTACCAACCCGGCCCTTTCAAGGTGCTAAGCCTGTCCCATCGCTATTTGCGCGACCAGATCTCCCAGATCGACGTGTCGATTCAATGGCCGCTAATGAACAACTGGTATGGCGTGGGCCGCTACAACTACTCGATCAGGGACAGAAGCATCGTCGAGACCCTTGCGGGGCTGGAATATAATGGAGATTGCTGGATTGCACGGTTTGTCGTCCAGAGTTTTGCCACGGCGACGGGCCAGACGACCAACGCCATGTTCGTTCAGCTGGAACTGAACGGCTTCTCGCGCATCGGGTCCAATCCGATGGAAACGCTGAAACGCAATATTCCGGGGTATTCGCGCCTGAACCAGGCACCGATGCCTTCGGCCAATCAAACCCATGATTTTTTCGATTAAGGCGCGGTTTTTGCCGGCCGCCTCAAAGCAGTAATGACAATTTCCCGCCGTCTGGTTTCCCGTCGCCCGGTGTTTCATTGTTTGGAGCGCCTGGCCCGTGCTGCTGCGTTCGCGCTGGCCGTGATGGCCACCGCCGTGCCGGCTTGGGGGCAGGGGGCCGCTCCTGCCCCCGTTGCACGCACCCCGATCACGCTGGTGGATCGCATCGTCGCGGTGGTGGGCAACGAGGTGATCACCCGTTTTGAGCTGAACGAGCGGATCGAGCGCGCCGTGCAGGAACTGAACTCGCGCAAGATTTCGCTGCCGCCGCCGGATGTGCTGCGCTCGCAGGTGCTGGAACGCATGGTTGTTGAGCGGGTGCAGTTGAAATATGCGGAAGAAACCGGCCTGCGTGTCGACGACCAGCAGGTCGATGCCGCCCTGGGGCGGGTCGCCGAGAACAACAAGATGACCGTGCCTCAGTTCCGCGAGGCGCTGGAAAGGGACGGCATTCCGTTTGCCAAGTTTCGCGAGGAACTGCGCAATGAAATCATCATGTCGCGCATGCGTGACCGCGATGTCGAGGGGCGCATCACGGTGTCGGAGAGTGAAGTCGACCTCTACATGGCCGACCAGGAGACGGCCAAGGACCAGGACAACTCGTCTGAATACGAGTTGTCGCACATTCTCGTGCGGGTTCCGGAGCAGGCCGGTCCGGAACAGATTGCAGAACGGCGCAGCCGGGCCGAAGAAGTGCTCAAGCGCCTGCGTGCGGGCGAAGATTTTGCGCAGGTCTCTGCGGCCTTTTCGGATGCGCCGGAGGCCCTGACCGGCGGTGGGCTGGGCTGGCGTCCCCGTGACCGGCTGCCCGACCTGTTTGTGGATGCGTTGGCGAAAATGAAGCCCGGCGACGTCAGCGATATTCTGAGGAGTCCGGCCGGATTCCATGTGCTCAAGCTCACCAACCAGCGCGGCGCCGGTATGCCGTTCCTGGTGGAGCAGAACCATGTCAGGCATATCCTGGTGCGCCCCAATGAAGTGTTGTCCGAGACCGAGGCGCAGCGCAAGCTGGCCAACCTGCGCGAGCGCATCGTCAATGGCGTGGACTTCGGCGAGTTGGCCAAGCTCAATTCCGATGATGGCTCGGCGCCGCGTGGTGGTGACCTGGGCTGGATTTATCCTGGGGATACGGTGCCGGAATTCGAGCGTGCCATGCGCGAACTCAAAGTGGGTGAAGTCAGCCAGCCGGTCAAATCCCCGTTTGGCTGGCACCTCATCCAGGTGACAGAACGCCGCATGGCGGACATGGCGACTGACCGCAAGCGCATGGAGGCGCGTCGCGCCTTGCGCGAAAAGAAGAGCGAAGAGGCCTATCAGGAATGGGTGCGGCAGCTGCGTGACCGTGCCTATGTGGAGTACCGGCTGGACGAGCGCTGAAAAGGCGCCCGGAATCAGAATCGGGGGCGACATGCAGCCTGACATTCGGAAAGCCGTTGGCGCCAGTGCGCGTACCGCCAAACCCCAGCCATTGATCGCAATTACCACCGGCGAGCCGGCGGGCATCGGTCCTGACATCTGTGTCGCGCTGGCTGCGCAATCTGCTTCATCCCTGTCCGCGCTGCCTGCGCGCATTGTTTTCCTCGGAGACCGCACACTCCTTGCCGACCGGGCGCGCCAGCTCGGCATCACGATTGCCATACGTGACTATCAGCCGGCTTCCTTGCCGGAGCCGGGGATGCTCGATGTCGTGCATGTGCCGCTGGTGGCGGCCTGCCGTGCAGGGGCACTTGATCCGGCCAATGCGCGTTATGTGCTCGCGCTGCTGGAGGCGGCTGCCGATGGCTGCGCGAGCGGAACCTATGCCGCCATGGTCACGGCACCGGTGCACAAGGGCGTCATCAACGATGCGGGCATCCCTTTTACCGGCCATACCGAATTCCTGGAAGCGCGCGCCCATGTGCCGGGCGTGGTGATGATGCTGGCGGGTGGCGGTTTGCGCGTGGCACTGGCCACCACCCATTTTGCACTGGCCGATGTGCCCGCAGCGCTGACGCGCACCGGGCTGGAACGCACTCTGCGCATCCTGGTTGCGGAATTGACGCGCCGTTTCGGCATTGCCGAGCCGCGCATCCTTGTGGCGGGGTTGAATCCGCACAGCGGCGAGGGCGGGCATCTGGGCCGCGAGGAAATCGATGTCATCACGCCGGTGCTGGATCGCCTGCGCGCCGAGGGCATGCGCCTGGAGGGCCCACTGCCTGCCGACACGATGTTTGTGCCGACGCGCCTCGCCACGGCCGATTGCGCGCTTGCGATGTATCACGACCAGGGCCTGCCGGTGCTGAAGTACGCGAGCTTCGGCGGCGGGGTCAACATCACGCTGGGACTGCCGTATATCCGCACCTCGGTTGATCACGGCACTGCGCTTGATCTTGCCGGCAGGGGCGGCGCCGAAACCGGCAGCCTGCTGGCGGCGATCAACATGGCGGTGGAAATGGTCCAGGCCACCCGGGGGAAGTTACCCGAAGCAGGCGCACCCAAAGCAGGCGGCGCTTGAGTCACCGCCCGCGCAAGCGCTTCGGCCAGAATTTTCTTGTTGATCGCAACGTTGTTGCGAACATCATTGCCGCTATCGCGCCCAAGGCAGGTGACCGGCTGGTGGAGATCGGACCAGGTCAGGGTGCGCTGACGGCACTGCTGCTGGCGCAACTTGACCATCTTGACGTCGTGGAGGTGGATCGCGACCTGTGCGCCGAACTGGCCGTGCGTTTTCCGCAGGGCAAGCTCACGATCCACGAGGGCGACGCGCTGGAATTCGATTTCGGATCGCTGCCTGGGCCACTGCGCGTTGTCGGCAACCTGCCCTACAACATCTCCACCCCCATATTGTTTCATCTCGGAAAGTACGCAACGCATTGCCTCGATCTGCATTTCATGTTGCAGGAGGAGGTGGTGGAGCGCATGGCGGCGGCGCCATCGTCGGCAGCGTACGGCCGCCTGTCGGTGATGCTGCAATATCGCTTCGAGGTGACAAGGATGTTCGGCGTTCCGCCCGAAGCCTTCAAGCCCGCGCCCAAGGTGCACTCGGCGGTGGTGCGCCTGCGCCCGCTGTCCGATGCCGAGCGCGCTGCGCGCGGCCTGGCGAAGGACGAAGGGCGTTTTGCCGCGATCGTGACCGCCGCCTTCACGCAGCGGCGCAAGACCCTGCGCAATGCGCTGTCAGGTGCGGTGACTGCGGAAACCCTCGCTGCGCTGGGAATCGATGCCGGACTGCGTCCGGAGAATCTGTCCGTGGCCGACTATGTGGCCGTCGCGAATGCAGCGGTGGACAACGCGCCCGACACTCCGAACACTTAGCCGGGCTTGCGTTCGATGAACTCGATCTTGTAGCCGTCGGGATCCTCGACGAAGGCGATGACTGTCGTGCCATGCTTCATCGGACCGGCTTCACGCGTCACCTTTCCGCCGCGTTCCCTGGTCAGTGCGCAGGCGCGGGCGGCATCATCCACTTCGAGGGCAATGTGCCCGTAGCCCGTGCCGACCTCGTATTTTTCCACGCCCCAGTTGTAGGTGAGCTCGATGGCCGCGGCCTCCGATTCATCGGCATAGCCGACGAAGGCCAGCGTGAATTTTCCATCCGGATAATCACGCTTGCGGAGCAGGCGCATGCCCAGCACCTCGGTGTAGAAGCGGATTGAGCGGTCCAGGTCGCCGACGCGTAGCATGGTGTGCAGGATGCGCATGTTTGTATCCTTTCAGATGATGGGCAGCAGACGTCCGCGCAGATTGAGCTCGCGACGGATCGCGGCGTAGTCCGGGCAGAGCCGGGCCACTTCGGCCCAGAAGCGCGGTGAATGGTTGAGCTGGCGGATGTGCGCCAGCTCATGCGCCACCACGTAGTCGATCAGGTGTGGTGACATCAGATACAGCTTCCAGTGCAGCCGTATGCGCGCGCCTTCACCGCCCCGCAGGCGGGTGCAGCTGCCCCAGCGGCCGTTGGCGTTGGACAGGTGCACCGAAGGCGCTGCAACGCCGAGTTGTTCAGCGAGGGCGATTGACCGGTTCGCAAAGTGCATCAATGCCTCGTCGCGCAGCCAGGCGATGACCCGGGTGCGCCAGTCCCGGTGGGTGGTGCGACCACGATGGTCCTTGTCGCCGATGATGAGGCAGCTCTCGCGGAGCGCGATGCCGCAGTGTCCCGGCGCGTCGACCAACGGCACTTCGCCACCCAGCAGCGGCAGCCGGGCGCCGGCCTCCCACGCGAAGGTGGGCAACTCGCCGGCTTCGGACAGCCGCGCAACAATCCATTCCGCCTTCTGCCACATGAAACCTTCGATGTCAGAGAGCGGCACGGACAGCGGTGCGCGCGTTTCGACGCCGTGGGCCCCGACATGGATCGAGATGCTGCGGCGGTGCGAGCGCACCAGCCGGTAGGGCAGGTTGCGGTCATCGAGTGCCAGTTCGCGCGACTCGGTGCCGGTGATGGCACGGTGGGCACGGCGGCGCGGGGCGCGCAGTTCGCGGCTTACTTCGGGCACAGGACCTCCATGCGTTCCTCGATCCAGGCCTCCGCGCGGCGGTTGATCGTCCCGGCATCCAGCCCGGCGGTCTCGATGGCAGGGCCGATCTGCACGGTGATGAGTCCCGGCTTCTTCAGGAAGGCATTGCGCGGCCACAGCAGGCCGGCATTGTGCGCCACCGGCACCACGGGCACGCCGGCCTTTTCGGCCAGCCAGGCACCGCCGGAACGGTAGTTGCCGCGCTTGCCCGGCGGCATGCGCGTGCCTTCCGGGTAAATCAGTATCCAGAAGCCCTGTGCGAGGCGCACCTTGCCGTGCTCTGCGAGGCGCTTGAGCGCCGTCACGCCCTTGGAGCGGTCGATGGCGATCGGGCTCATCAGGGCCAGGCCCCAGCCGAAGAACGGGATCCACAGCAGCTCGCGCTTGAGCACCTGCACATGCGGCGGGAGAATGAGCTGGAAGGCGATGGTCTCCCAGGCCGACTGGTGCTTGGACAGGATGACCGCCGGCCGGTCGGGCAGGTTCTCAAGTCCTTCGACGCGGTAACGGATGCCGAGCAGCACATGCGTCAGCACGACCACGATGCGCGACCAGCCGGAGATGATGCGGTAGCGGGTCAGCCGCGGCAGCGGAAAGGTGAGCACGGAGAGCACCGCGTACGGCGGGGTCAGCACCGCCAGCGAGAGCGCGAACAGCAGGGACCGGAGAAAAACCACCTGCCGCCTACTCGTCCATCATCCGCACAGCGCCTGCGATACCGCGGCGAGGTCCGGATGGATGATGGTGTTCTTCGGATAGCCGCCGTCGGCACGGGTCTTCTCGCCCTTGCCGGTGAGCACGAGGATGGGCTGGGCATCCACCGCATCGGCCGCCTGCAGGTCGCGCAGCGAATCGCCGACCAGCGGCGCTTCCGCCAGCGGCGTGTTGTAGCGCTCGCTGATCGCGAGCAGCATGCCCGGGTTGGGCTTGCGGCAGTAGGATTTCGAGACGTCGGTGTCGGGGCAGTAGAACACCGCTTCGATGCGCCCGCCAGCCTGGTTCACGGCGCGATGCATCTTGTTGTGCATGGCGTTGAGTGCCGCCATGTCGAACAGGCCGCGCCCCAGGCCTGCCTGGTTCGTGGCGACCACGCAGCGCCAGCCGTTCTGCGTCAGCCGTGCAATCGCATCCAGGCTGCCGGGAATGGGCTTCCATTCCTCGGGCGACTTGATGTACTGGTCGCTGTCGAAGTTGATCACCCCATCGCGGTCCAAAATGATCAATTTCATAATTTTATCTATTTTCCAATAGGATTTACATGAAAATTATGATCATGAAGACAGCTTGGAAAGGTCGGCGACCTGGTTCATTTCGTCGCGCAGGTCGCGCAGCAGCGCGAGGCGGTTCTTGCGAACCTCCGGGTCTTCGGCCATCACCAAGACCGATTCGAAGAACGCGTCCACCGGCGACTTGAGCACGGCAAAGGCCTGCAGGTAGCCGGTGTAGTCGCCGGACTTGAACAGCGGCGTGGCCTGCCCCGAGGCTTTTTTCAGCGCATCGAACAGATTGCGGTCTGCCGGATCGGACATGTCGGCGGCCTGCGCATTGCCAAAGGTTTCGCCCTTGGCTTCAGCCTGCTTGAGGATGTTCGCAACGCGCTTGTTCGCAGCCGCCAGGCTTTCGGCCTCGGGCAGGCTGGCAAAGGCGCGCACAGCAGCCAGTTGCAGCGGTACCTGGTCGAGGCGCGCCGGATTCATGCACAGCACCGATTCGATCTCGTTTGATGAGTAACCGGCGTCGCGCAGGTAACTGCGCAGCCGTTCGAAGATGAAGAGATGAAGGCTGCCAAGTGCGCCGACTGCATTTTCTAGCTTGTCAGCAGGAAAAGCAGAAATCGCCCAGCCGACTAGGTCATTTAGCTGCAGCGGCAACTTGCCCTCGATCAATATACGAATCACGCCCAGTGCATGCCGCCGCAATGCAAACGGATCCTTGTCGCCGGTCGGTTGCTGGCCGATGCCGAACAGGCCGGCCAGGGTTTCCAGCTTGTCGGCCAGTGCGACTGCGGTGGCCACATTGTCCGTCGGCAGAGCGTCGCCGGCGAAACGCGGCCAGTAATGCTGCTCGATCGCGTCGGCGATGCGCGGATCTTCGCCGTCCGACAGCGCGTAGTAACGGCCCATCGTGCCCTGCAGTTCCGGGAATTCACCCACCATGTTCGTCACCAGGTCGGCCTTGGCGAGGTAGGCGGCGCGCTTCGCCAGACGGGCATCTGCACCCATCGCTTCGGCGATGGTGCCGGCGAGGTCATGCACGCGCTTGACCCGCTCGGCCTGGCTGCCGAGCTTGTTGTGATAGGTCACCGAGGCCAGTTGCGGGATGCGCTCTTCGAGCGTGGTCTTCTTGTCAGTCTCGAAGAAGAAGCGTGCATCGGCCAGGCGCGGGCGCACCACGCGCTGGTTGCCTTCGATGACGTTTGTCGCGTCGTCGAGGCGCATGTTGGAGACGATCAGGAACTGGTTCGTCAGCTTTCCTGCGCCATCGAACAGCGGGAAGTACTTCTGGTTTGCGCGCATGGTCAGGATCAGGCATTCCTGCGGCACGGCAAGGAATTCAGCTTCGAATTGACCGACATAGACCGTAGGCATTTCCACCAGTGCGGTGACTTCATCGAGCAGCGGCGCAACGTTTTCCTCGGCGCCCAGCGATGCGCCGAGCTTCGCGGCGTGCTCACGCAACTGCTTTTCGATGTCACCGCGCCGCTCGTCAAAGCTGGCGATGACGCCGCCTTCGGCCAGGAGTTTCTGCGCGTATTCGTCTGCACTTTCCAGTTCGATGCTTTTGGCGCCCTGGAAGCGGTGGCCGTGAGTGATGCGGCCGGCAGAGAGGCCCAGCACTTTGACAGGAATCACATCCGAGCCGTGCAATGCAACCAGGCCATGGGCCGGGCGCACGAAGGACACGGTGGTGGCGCCATCGGCGAGCTGGTAGGCCATGACTTTCGGAATGGGCAGCTTTGCGATGGCCTCATCCAGCGCGACCTGCAGGCCCGTGGCCAGTGCCGCCCCGGGGATGGTCTGGTTGAGGAAGGCATATTCGGCATTGCCATCCATCGCGCGGGTTACGCCGCCGGGTGACGCGCCTTCCTTTTCGAGTCGCTTCAGCAAGGCCGGCGTTGGTTGGCCATCGGCACCGAAGGCGACCTTCGTAGGCATCAGCTTTTTGGATTCCTCTTTCGGCGGTGACTCCGCATGCACGGATGGAATCAGTACCGCGAGGCGGCGTGGCGTGGCGAACGCTTTTGCGGCAACCGTCTTTGGTGCAAAGCCCGTTGCGACCAGTTTCTCGCGCAGGGTTTCCGCGAAGTTCAATCCGATCGTCGCCAATGCCTTCGGCGGCAGCTCTTCGGTGAACAATTCAACCAGCAGGGGCGCGCTCATTCGGCCTCCCGCTCGGCGAGTGCCGCTTTCAGCGCAGGCAGGTCCATGCCGAGGTGTTCCAGCGATCCCGGCTTGCACATCGGGAAGTCGGCGCGGACGCGTGAATCGAAATACGACTGCGACACGCTGCGCGCCAGATTGCGGATGCGGCCGATGTAGGCGGCGCGCTCGGTGACCGAAATCGCGCCGCGTGCATCGAGCAGGTTGAAGGTGTGCGCGGCCTTGAGCACCTTTTCGTAGGCGGGCAGCGCGAGTTTGGCTTCCATCAGGCGTTTGGCTTCGGCTTCATGGTCGGTGAAATGCCGGAACAGCATCTGCGCATCGGAATGCTCGAAGTTGTAGGCTGACTGCTCCACTTCGTTCTGGTGATAGACGTCGCGGTAGGTGACGCCGGTCTTGCCCTCCTTGTCGCGGGTCCACACCAGGTCGAACACGTTCTCCACGCCCTGCAGGTACATGGCGAGGCGCTCGATGCCGTAGGTGATCTCACCGGTGATCGGCTTGCAGTCAATGCCGCCGACCTGCTGGAAGTAGGTGAACTGCGTGACCTCCATGCCGTTCAGCCACACTTCCCATCCCAGGCCCCAGGCACCCAGCGTGGGGTTCTCCCAGTTGTCCTCGACAAAACGCACGTCGTTCTTCTGCAGGTCTAGGCCGATTTCGGCAAGCGAACCGAGATAAAGATCGATGATGTCGGGCGGCGAAGGCTTCAGCACCACCTGGTACTGGTAGTAGTGCTGCATGCGGTTCGGGTTTTCACCGTAGCGACCATCCTTGGGGCGGCGCGAGGGTTGTACGTAGGCGGCGCGCCACGGCTCCGGGCCGATGGCGCGCAGGAAGGTGGCGGTATGCGAGGTGCCGGCGCCGACTTCCATGTCGTAAGGCTGGAGCAGGGCGCAGCCCTGGCGATTCCAGTAGTCCTGCAGCCGGAGTATGAGTTCCTGGAAAGTCAGCATGGGAAAGCTTCTAAGGCCTTAAAAACAATCGCACAATTTTACTGGCTTTCATCGCGACGGTGAGCGAAGAATCGCCCGGCTTCAACTACGGCGGCGCGCGCGAATCAGGCTTCCCGTTCCGGCAGCGACGCACATGGCCAGTCCCAGCAGCAGTGCCAGGCTGTCGCCGTAGTGGATGAAGGGCGTGGCGCCGGCAAAGGGCTGGGCATCGTCCTGCAGCAGCCCCTCGGTGAACGGCGGCAGTTGTGCTGCGACGCGGCCGCGCTCGTCGATGATGGCGGTGATGCCGGTATTCGTGGCGCGCAGCATGTAGCGCCCGGTTTCCATGGCGCGCAGGCGGGATATCTGCAGATGCTGTTCCGGTGCCAGCGAGTCGCCGAACCAGGCAACATTGCTCACGTTCACCAGCAGGTTGGCCGCGGGCAACTGGCGGATGATCTCGGCTCCGAACGCGTCTTCGTAGCAGATATTGACCGCGACCTGCAGGTTCGCGCCGAGCAGCAGGGGGCGCGGCCTGGCCGGCCCCGTGCTGAAATCGGACAGCGGAATCTGCAGCACGGCCAGTATCCAGCTGAAGCCCGGCGGGATGAATTCGCCAAAGGGCACGAGGTGAGTCTTGCTGTAGGTCTGCGTTCGCGAGGTGCCG
The DNA here is from genome assembly GCA_903928055.1 of uncultured beta proteobacterium. Classification (GTDB taxonomy): domain Bacteria; phylum Pseudomonadota; class Gammaproteobacteria; order Burkholderiales; family SG8-39; genus CAIYPG01. Next base: position 67,824 of record CAIYPG010000046.1, read on the forward strand.
AGGGTGACCACGCTGTTGTAATACCGGTTGTCGCGGTCGCGCACCGGCGCGCCCAGCAACAGGTCGGCGCCACGCGCCTGCATCAGGTCCTGCAGGTCCTCGAGGTAACGTCCCGCGACCTGGTCGAGCAGGCGCGGTATCGCGGTCTCGGGCAGCACCACCAGGCGCGCGCTGCTCTGCGCGATCAGCTTGCGATAGGTGTCCAGCGTTGCCGCATATCGCCGCTCCTCGAACTTCATGCTCTGCGGGACGTTGCCCTGCGCCAGCGCCACGCGGATGGGATCACCCGCCGGGGTTGTCCAGGCATGCCCGCGCAGTGCCCAGCCCGCCGCGAGCACGACGACCAGGCCCGCTGTTGCGGCGAGGCGCGCTTTCCGGTCGCCGGTCATTGCCATCGTGAGCAGCCCTGCGCAGAACATGGCAGCCAGCGTCATGCCGAACACCCCGAGTACCGGCGCGAAGCCCGCAAGCACGGTGTCGCTCTGCGAATAGCCCAGGCTCAGCCACGGAAAGCCGGTGAAGATCACGCTGCGCAGCCATTCGGACAGGGTCCAGAGTGCCGGAATGGCGAGCAGCAGGGTTGCCGCCGGTCCGGCGCGCAGCCGCGCCTGCACATAACCGACGGCGGCGGGAAACAGCGCGAGGAAGGCGCAGAACAGCGCAGTGGCCAGCGCCGCGAGTGGTGCTGGCATCATGCCGAAGGTGTGCAGGCTGACGTAGACCCATGACACGCCGGCGCCGAAGAACGCGGCGCCGAACAGGAAGCCGATGAACGCCGCACGCCGGGGATCGGGCGCCTGCCGCCACAGCAGCATCAGCGCAGTGAGCGCGATAACCGCAAGCGGTGCGAAGCCCAGAGGGGCGAAGCCGGCAACGGCGATTGCGCCCGCGATGGCGGCGATTGCCGCGACTGCGACGGGGCGCGCGGTCAGCTTCGCAGCAATCGAGTTCAATCCCGGCCCGGCAGGCGCTGCACCTGCACGACATGCAGCCGCCGGCTGTCGGCGCGCAGCACCTGGAAGCGCAACTGGTCGATGGTCAGGGCTTCGCCGCGCTTGGGCAGGCGGCCGAAGCGGGCGATCACGAGGCCGCCGACGGTGTCGAAATCCTCATTCGAGAAGTCAGTGCCGAAGGCTGCATTGAAATCGGCGATCTCGGTCTGCGCTTTCACGCGCCAGGCGCCCGACTCCTCGCGCAGGATGTTGTCTTCGGATTCGTCGAAGTCGTATTCGTCTTCGATGTCGCCGACGATCTGTTCCAGCACATCCTCGATCGTGACCAGCCCGGCCACGCCGCCGTATTCATCGACGACCATGGCCATGTGGTTGCGGCTGGCGCGGAACTCGCGCAGCAGCACATTGAGCGGCTTGGATTCGGGCACGAATACCGCCGGGCGCAGCATGTCGCGCACCTTGAATTCCTCTTCGCCGGCGTAATAGCGCAGCAGGTCCTTGGCGAGCAGCACGCCGATGACGTCGTCGCGGCTCTTGTCCACCACCGGAAAGCGCGAGTGCGCCGTGGCGATGATCTGCGGGATGAAGGCATCCGGCGTCTCATTGACGTCGATGACGTCCATCTGCGAGCGCGGAATCATGATGTCGCGCACCCGCATCTCCGAGACCTGCAGCACGCCTTCAATCATGGACAGCGCATCGGCATCAAGCAGGTTGCGTTCGTGGGCCGAGTGCAGCAGTTCCAGAAGTTGTTCGCGGTCTTCGGGTTCGCGCATGATCAGCGCCGAGAGGCGTTCCAGCAGCGAGGGCTTCTGGCCGTTATCCATGCTTCTTCCGGGGTGTCCGCTTCGTTGTGACGGGCGACGCCTTTTGCAGATAGGGATCGGCGTAGCCCAGTCGCTTCAGGATGAGCCTTTCGCGGCGTTCCATGCGTTCGGCTTCGGCATCGTCTTCGTGGTCGTAGCCCTGCAGGTGCAGCAGTCCATGCACCACCAGATGGGCATAGTGGGCAGCAAGTGTCTTGGCCTGCTCGCGCGATTCCTTTTCCACGACCGCGGCGCACAGCACCAGGTCGCCCTGCAGCGGTCCGCCGCGTTTGCCGTCCGGGCGGCCATAGCCGAAGCTCAGCACGTTCGTGGCGTAGTCGCGGTCGCGCCAGTCGCGATTCAGGCGCCGGCCTTCGGCCGTGCCGACGATGCGTACCGTGACATTCGCGTTCTTCGTTCGTGCGGACAGCGCGGCTTCGGCCCAGCGTCGCATGGTGCGCTGCACGGGCACGGTGAAGCGGGTCGCGCTGGCGGGGAGGGCATTCTGGAGGGTCAGCATGAGCGCCTTGCGTTTTTGGCTAGCCGGGCTTTTTTTCGTCGTCATGCTCGTAGGCGTCAACGATGCGCTGCACCAGGGGATGGCGCACCACGTCTTCGCTGAGGAAGGTGGAAAAGGCGATGCCGCGCACGTCCCTGAGGATGTGGCGTGCTTCCGCGAGGCCGCTCTTCGCGCCGCGCGGCAGGTCAACCTGGGTGATATCACCGGTCACCACGCTCTTGGAGCCGAAGCCCATGCGAGTCAGGAACATCTTCATCTGTTCCGGCGTGGTGTTCTGCGCCTCGTCGAGGATGATGAAGGCGTGGTTCAGCGTGCGGCCGCGCATGTAGGCGAGCGGCGCCAGTTCGATGGCGCTGCGTTCCAGCAGTTTCTGCACCTTGTCGACACCCATCAGGTCGTAGAGCGCGTCATACAGCGGGCGAAGGTAGGGATCGATTTTCTGCGCCAGGTCGCCCGGCAGGAAGCCGAGGCGTTCGCCGGCTTCGACGGCAGGGCGCACCAGCACGATGCGTTTCACGGCATCGCG
>CAIYPG010000047.1 GCA_903928055.1 uncultured beta proteobacterium
GCCACAAACCGGGGAAGGAACGGGAAAATGGAAAATACAGAACAGCGGGTCAGGAAAATCGTCGCCGAGCAGTTGGGCGTCAACGAAGCAGAGATCAAGAACGACTCGTCCTTCGTGGATGACCTCGGGGCCGACTCGCTGGACACGGTAGAACTCGTGATGGCGCTCGAAGAAGAGTTCGAGACCGAGATTCCCGATGAAGAAGCTGAAAAGATCACCACGGTTCAGCAGGCCATCGACTACGTCAGCAAAAACGCCAAAAAAGGCTGATTTCAACAACTGATCTGGTGCTGATTTGAGCCGTCGTCGTGTTGTCGTCACAGGTTTAGGCATTATTTCCCCGGTCGGCAACTCGGTTGCCGAAGCCTGGTCCAACATCCAGGCCGGTCGATCCGGAATCGGCCGCATCACCCGGTTTGATGCTTCGACATTCCCCTCGCAGATCGCGGGGGAGGTCCGGAATTTCGATCCGGCAGCGTATCTGGCCGCCAAGGAAGTGCGGCGCTTCGATACGTTCATCCACTATGGCCTGGCGGGAGCGATTGATGCGCTGAAGGATTCTGGCATCGATCTCGAAAAGGAAGACCGCACGCTGGTTGGGGCCTGCATCGGTTCGGGGATCGGCGGCCTGCCGCTGATCGAGGATACGCAGATCGCCTATACGGCGGGCGGGTTGCGCAAGATTTCCCCGTTCTTCGTCCCCGGCACGATCATCAACATGATCTCGGGGCAGTTGTCGATCATGAAGGGCCTGAAAGGGCCCAATCTCGCGGTGGTGACTGCCTGCACCACGGCAAACCACTCCATCGGTGAGGCCGGTCGCCTGATCGAATACGGCGATGCGGATGTGATGGTTGCCGGTGGCGCGGAGTCAACGGTATCTCCGCTGGGCGTTGGCGGGTTCTGCGCAGCACGCGCGCTTTCCTCCCGGAACGATGATCCGCAGGCCGCGAGCCGGCCCTGGGACAAGGACCGAGACGGTTTCGTTCTGGGCGAGGGATCCGGCGTTCTGGTGCTGGAGGAGTACGAACATGCCAAGAAGCGCGGTGCCCGCATTTATTGCGAGCTGGCCGGTTATGGCATGAGCGCCGATGCCAACCACATTACCGCTCCATGTGAAGACGGCGACGGGGCTGCACGTTGCATGACCAATGCGCTGCGCAATGCGCGCCGCAATCTCGACGAAGTCCAGTATCTGAATGCCCATGGCACGTCCACGCCGCTGGGTGACGTTGCGGAGACCCTTGCAGTGAAGCGCTGCTTCGGCGACCACGCCCGGAAGCTTGCGGTGAATTCCACCAAATCCATGACCGGCCACCTGCTGGGTGCTGCCGGCGGAATTGAGGCGGTATTTACGGCTCTGGCCATTCATAACCAGATATCGCCTCCCACCATCAACCTGCAATCGCCGGGTGAGGGCTGCGACCTCGATTACGTACCCAATGCTGCACGGGCCATGAAGATCGATGTCGCCCTGTCGAACTCCTTCGGGTTCGGCGGCACCAACGGCACCCTGGTGTTTTCCAGGATTTGATCCCTTCCGTGCGGCTGGAATTCCGGCCGTCCCGATGGCTGGCTGCACTGGTTGGATGCCTGCACCTGCTCGCCCTGTTGGCCCTCCTTGCCAGTCTGTCTCCTCCCGCCCTGGTCGTTGCTGCGGCCGGGGTGTTGCTATCGGGCGCGGTCCTTGTCGCCGGCCCGCTGCGCCGGCCTTATGGCGGCGTTTATGCCCTGAAGATGGATGGGGCGGCGGCCGCCAATTCGGTAACCTGGCGGGATTCGGCCGGGTCCTGGCATGAGGCAACGCTGGGTCGCAACGGCTATGTTTCGCCCTGGCTGATCGTATTGAGTCTGGATGGAGGGCGTCGGCCGCTTCATGTGGTTCTGGGGCCGGACTCGGCTGATGCCGAGGCCTTGCGGATCTTGCGCGTGTGGCTGCGCGGACGTGCGGTCGCCAGGGCGGAAAATGACCTTGCGCCACACTGAACTATTTGGCGCCCCCCGGGTCAGTATTTGCAAGGCTGGGGACAACGGATGTCGGACGGTACGGATATACTCGTGCCGCCTGTGGGTTGGGTCAGCCGGCGCCGGCAGGACGGAACAAAAACAAGGGACGGCGCCAGATCAGGGAAGGCGGGGATGAGTGACCGGGAAATAGACCGGCTGCTGGTGGAGCGCGCCCAGCGTGGGGAAAAACACGCGTTTGAGTTGCTGGTGTCGAAGTACCAGCGCAAGCTCGCCCGGCTGCTGGCGCGGTTCATTCGTGATCCGGCCGAGGTGGAAGACGTCGCGCAGGAAGCCTTCATCAAGGCCTACCGCGCCCTGCCCTCGTTCCGCGGGGACAGCGCCTTCTATACCTGGCTGTATCGGATAGGCATCAACACCGCCAAGAATCATCTGGTGGCCATCGGCAGGCGGGCGCCGACCACCACTGAGTTTGACTCAGAGGAAGCAGAGGGTTTTGCGGATGGCGAGCAGTTGCGGGACATCAACACGCCGGAAAGCATGATGATGTCCAAGGAGATCGCCAATACGATCAACGCAACAATGGAAGGCCTGCCCGAGGAATTGCGCTCGGCGATCCAGTTGCGTGAAATCGAGGGTTTGAGTTACGACGAGATCGCGACCATCATGAACTGTCCGATCGGGACGGTAAGGTCGCGGATCTTCCGGGCGCGGGAAGCGATTGCGGAGAAGCTGAAGCCGCTGGTCGAATCCCGCAAGGACCGCAGGTGGTGACGTGGGTAGTGACTTGGGGTGGTGATATGAAGGTGATGACATGACTGAGCGAGTGTCGGCCTTGATGGATGGCGAACTGTCCGGTGATGCCGCTGGCCAGGAGGCAGCCCTGTTGCGCACGGATGAGGAGGCGCGCCGTGACTGGAATACCTATCATCTGATCGGAGATGCCCTGCGCGGCGATTTCCACCGGGAATACGACTACGAGGTTGCATTGCGCCTGGCGAACGAGCCTGTTGTCCTCGCACCAAAGCGCAGCTTGCCCTGGCAGGACGAAAGCGGCTCCAGCCAGCCTGGTCGGGACTGGCGCTTTGTCCGTTACGCCCTCGCGGCAGCCGCCAGTGTGGCCGGGGTTGCGCTGGTGGTTTGGACGGCGGCTCCGGTGCTGTCGCCGCCGGCAGATCTGCAGGCCGCGCGGACGGCGCAACCCGCAGCTCGCCCGGTTGCGCGGGATGTCGGGCCAGCCAGGGATGTTGAAAACTACCTGCTGGCGCATCAAAGTTATTCGCCCTCCAATGCCATGCAGGGCGTTGCACCGTATGTGCGGCTGGTGTCTGAAGAGCGTGAAGAGGCATCCAAATGAGTCGCGCGAGTTGTTTGGGTCGCCTGTCCTTGTTCGGCTTATGCATGCAACTGCTCGTGGTGCCGTTCGCAGTGGCGCAGCTCCCGCAGGCGCAGCCACAGAGCGATCCGCAGGCGTTGCAATGGTTGCAGCGCATTTATTCCGCGACGCAAAAACTTTCCTATACGGGCACTTTTGTCTTTCAACATGGGCAGCAGATGGAGACGTCGCGGATCACGCGTTTTGTCGATGCCTCGGGCGCCCAGGAGAAGCTCGAATCGCTGGGAGGCATACCGCGCGAGATCATCCGTGACAAGGACCAGGTGACCTGCTACATGCCTGAGTCGATGACCATGAAGATCGACCGGCAGAACGGCGACCGCAGTTTCCCGGGGATACTGCCAGACCAGATTCGCGATCTCAC
>CAIYPG010000048.1 GCA_903928055.1 uncultured beta proteobacterium
CATAGGCGGCCTTGGCAGCCGGCGGGAGTTTCAGTTTTTTGCGGATTTCAATCATGGCTTCAACGTTGATAGCGCCCCCTCCCCAACCCTCCCCCGCTCGCTTCGCTCGCAGGAGAGGGAGTTCTTTTTCCCCTCTCCTGCGCAGCGGTTGAGGGTCAGGGAGGGGGCAGGTTTTAATTGAATAATGTGGCTCAATTCAAAACAGAAAATATCTTTGCGCCATCGGCAACACTTTCGCCGGCTCGCAGGTCAGCAACTGGCCGTCGGCCTTGACGATGTAGGTTTCGGGATCGACTTCGATCTTCGGCGTGTAGTCATTGTGCACCATGTCCCTCTTGCCGACGGTGCGGCACTTGCCCACGGCGAGCAGCGGCTTCCTCAAGCCGAGGTTCGTGACGATGGGATTCTCCAGCGCCGCCTGTGAGACGAAAGTCACCGAGGTCGCGAGCGCGCCGCCGAAAGCCCCAAACATGGGCCGATAATGCACCGGCTGCGGCGTCGGGATCGACGCGTTCGGATCGCCCATGGCTGCGGCGGCGATCATGCCGCCCTTGAGGATGAGCGAAGGCTTCACTCCGAAAAAACCCGGGCGCCACAACACCAGGTCGGCCAGCTTGCCCGGCTCGATGGAGCCCACTTCATGCGCAATGCCGTGGGTCAGCGCCGGGTTGATCGTGTACTTCGCGATGTAACGCTTGACGCGGGCATTGTCGGTTTTCGCAGTATCGCCCTTCAGCGCGCCGCGCTGGACCTTCATCTTGTGCGCGGTCTGCCAGGTGCGGATGATCACCTCGCCCACGCGGCCCATGGCCTGCGAGTCGGAGGACAGCATGGAGAATGCGCCCAGGTCATGCAGGATGTCCTCGGCGGCAATCGTCTCGCGGCGGATGCGCGATTCGGCGAAGGCCACGTCTTCGGCAATGGCCGGATCCAGGTGGTGACAGACCATGAGCATGTCGAGGTGCTCATCCAGCGTGTTCACGGTATAGGGCCGGGTCGGATTCGTTGATGAAGGCAGCACATTCGGTTCACCGCACACCCGGATGATGTCCGGCGCATGGCCGCCACCGGCGCCTTCGGTGTGATAGGTGTGGATGGTGCGCCCCTTGAATGCAGCCACCGTCGCCTCGACAAAGCCCGATTCGTTCAGCGTGTCGGTGTGGATCGCCACCTGCACGTCCATCTCGTCGGCCACCGACAGGCAGTTGTCGATCGCAGCGGGCGTCGTGCCCCAGTCTTCATGCAGCTTCAGGCCGATCGCCCCTGCGGTGACCTGCTCGCGCAGTGCATCCGGCAGGCTGGCGTTGCCCTTGCCGAGGAAGCCGAGATTCATCGGAAAGGCTTCGGCAGCCTGCAGCATGGAATACAGATGCCACGGCCCCGGCGTGCAGGTCGTGGCGAACGTGCCAGTCGCGGGCCCCGTGCCGCCGCCGATCATGGTTGTTACGCCGGACATCAGCGCCTCATCGATCTGCTGCGGACAGATGAAATGGATGTGCGTGTCGATGCCACCGGCAGTGACGATCATGCCTTCGCCGGCGATGATCTCCGTGCCCGGCCCGATGACGATGTTCACCGCAGGCTGGATGTCCGGATTGCCGGACTTGCCGATCGCGGCGATGCGGCCGTCCTTGATGCCGATGTCGGCCTTGACGATGCCCCAGTGGTCGATGATGAGCGCGTTCGTGATCACGGTGTCGGCGCAGTCCTTGGACATGCGCTGGCTCTGCCCCATGCCGTCGCGTATCACCTTGCCGCCGCCGAATTTCACTTCCTCGCCGTAGGTCGTGAAATCCTTTTCGACTTCGATCCACAACTCGGTGTCGGCCAGGCGGATGCGGTCACCCGTGGTGGGACCAAACATTTCTGCATAGGCCTGCCGGGAGATTTTCAGGCTCATGATTTCTTGTCCTTCAAGGGGCCCATGATTTTTCCCTGGAATCCGTAAACAACGCGATCTCCCGCCAGAGCCACCAGCTTCACCGTGCGCGACTGCCCCGGCTCGAAGCGCACCGCGGTGCCGGCGGCGATATCGAGACGCATGCCGTAGGCGGCGTCACGTTCGAACTTGAGCGCGTCGTTCGTCTCGAAGAAGTGGTAATGCGAGCCAACCTGGATCGGCCGGTCACCGCTGTTCGCAACCTTGAGCGTGACGGTCTTGCGACCGGCATTGAGCTCGATGTCGCCTTTCATGACTTCCATTTCGCCAGGGATCATGATTCAGTTCCTAAGGTCGGACAGCATGATGAAAAACGTAGCGAGCAGGCCCGTATGCGCGTCGCCGCGCAGCGAGCCCTGAGACATATCGAACAGATAGGCGAAAGGCGAGCGAGCACGCGACAAAGCAGACGGGACGCGCAGTAGTTTTGCATCATGCTGTCACGGGATCGGGTGATGGACGGTGACCAGCTTCGTGCCGTCGGGAAACGTGGCTTCGACCTGGATGTCCGGAATCATTTCCGGCACGCCTTCCATGACATCCTCGCGCTTCAGCAGCGTGGTCCCGTAGCTCATCAGCTCGGCCACGGTGCGGCCATCGCGCGCACCCTCGAGGATGGCGGCGGAAATGAAGGCCACCGCTTCCGGGTAGTTGAGCTTCAAGCCGCGGGCCTTGCGGCGTTCCGCAAGGAGTCCTGCCGTAAAAATGAGCAGCTTGTCTTTTTCGCGCGGTGTCAGTTCCATATGAAGACTCAATTCTTCCTAATCGTCATTCCCGCGAAGGCGGGAATCCATGTTTTTCATTCTGCAAGCCGCTGGATTCCCGCCTTCGCGGGAATGACAGCAAAAACGGCTCCGGCAATCCGAACCACCTTCACTTCAAGTCGACCATATCCGCGGCAGCGTCGCATCGGCATTCTTCAGCGCCGGCCGCAGCCGCATCCACAGCGCCGCGAAATAGCGCCGCGCATCTTCGGACGAATCACCCAGCCAGCGCGCAATCGTCATGCCCGGCAGACGGGTGATCCCGGCCAGGGCGCCTTCACCCGCGGAAACTTCACGACAAACATCAATCACCGCCTGCCCTGCCACGTTGTTGAGGTCGAAACCCGCCGCAATCAGGGTCCCGCAGACGGAGCGCCCCGCCATGCCCACCTGCGAATCGAACAGCGCGTCCCCGCCGGCAATGCGCCCCTGCTCCAGCCACAGCCTGCGGCCATCACGCGTGATCTCGGTGCGTGTAGTGAGATTGCCGCGCGTATAGCGTTCTCCGGACGCCGCGCGGCCGAAGCACATGATCTCCCAGCCAATATAGATGCCGCTGCCCTGCAGCCGCACCGTGGTATTCATGTCCGCCACAGCGCCGTCGAACACGATGGTCTCCTGCGGCAGCCATTCCAGCACCGCGCCCGCAGCCACCTCAAATTCGAGTGCCTGTCGCGCCGCCGCGCCGGTGGAGCGGTACCACTTGCCGGCCCCCGGGGTGGTGAGCAGTGCGGCGCTACCGGCATGCAGTTTTGCGCTGACCGCCAATGAATCACCGCCGGCGATGCCGCCGGGCGGGTGCACGACGATGGTATGGCAGGTCGCAGCACCTTCCGGATACAGGTCACGCTGGACACGCAGCGGGCCGAAGTGTTCGCGTTTTGCCAGCACGCTCCGTTCGCCACGCCGCTCGTATTCGAGCGTGAGCTTCGCCTCCCAGCCTGCGCGACCTTCATGAACTGCAATGTCCGACAGATTCATGGGGCCAATTGTAATGGCTGGCGAGGTCCGGCGAAGCATTGATCCCGTCCTTCGACAGGATCAGGACGAACGGCATTGAGTTGATTCCGTTCGTGGTGATCCTGAGCTCTGTCGAAGGATCGAACCATGAGCGGAATCAACATGCCCAACACTTTCTAGATGGCCAGCATCGCCTTGACGTTTTCGGTTTCCATTTCACTGCCCGGCCCGGCCTTGACCACCTCGCCGCGCGACATCACCACGTACTGGTCAGCCAGCTCGCGCGCAAAGTCGTAATACTGCTCCACGAGCAGGATGGCCATTTCGCCGCCCTTGGCCAGCGAAGAGATCACGCGGCCGCTGTCCTTGATGATGGAAGGCTGTATGCCTTCGGTGGGTTCGTCCAGGATCAACAGCTTCGGGCCGGCTGCGAGTGCGCGGCCGATCGCCAGTTGCTGCTGCTGCCCGCCGGACAGGTCGCCGCCGCGCCGGTGCAGCATGTCCTTCAGCACCGGGAACATTTCGTAGATCCGCGAAGGCACGCCGCCCTTGCCCGATTTTGTCGCCAGGCCCATCAGGAGATTCTCTTCGACGGTGAGGCGCGGAAAAATCTCGCGGCCCTGCGGCACGTAGCCGATGCCAAGGCGGGCCCGCTCATAGGGCGGCAGCGAAGCAATTGATTTGCCGTCGAACATCAGCGTACCTGCACGGATCGGCACCAGGCCGACCAGGCACTTCAGCAGCGTGGTCTTGCCCACGCCGTTGCGGCCGAGGATCGTGGTGCAGGCACCTTTGGGAATTTCGATGTTCACATCACGCAGTATGTGGCTGCCGCCGTAGTATTGATTGAGGCCGGAGATCGTAAGCATGACTGTTATCGCCCCAGATATACTTCAATGACCCGCTCGTCGTTCTGCACCACGTCCATGGCGCCCTCGGCCAGCACGCTGCCTTCATGCAGCACCGTGACCTTGCGCGCGATGCGGCCGACGAAATCCATGTCGTGTTCGACAACGACCAGCGAATGCTTGCCGGCCAGCGAGTTGAACAGTTCGGCGGTGCGCTCGGTTTCCGAGTCGGTCATGCCGGCCACCGGTTCATCGAGCAGCAGCAGCTTGGGCTCCTGCATCAGCAGCATGCCGATTTCCAGCCATTGCTTCTGGCCATGCGACAAGAGGCCGGCCAGGCGGTCCTGCTGGTCGGCCAGGCGGATCAGGGTCAGTGTCTCGGCGATGCGGTCCAGCGCCGCCGAATCGAGCTTCGCCAACAGGCTGGGCTTGACCCGCTTGTCGGTCTTCATCGCCAGCTCGAGGTTCTCGAACACCGTGTGGTTCTCGAACACCGTGG
>CAIYPG010000049.1 GCA_903928055.1 uncultured beta proteobacterium
CAGAGTACGCTGCCATCCACCTGCTTGAGTATGCGCATCCATCCATCAAATGTATGGGGAGTTATCTTGTAGTTGTTGTTAAAGCAGCAAAATACGAAGCCCGCGGTTGGCAGGCCAAGGGCGCTTCTTGAAAAGACCTTTTCGGATATCGCGCGTCTGCGGTCATTGACCTGATAGCTGTCGGGCAGGTACACCACTTTCTCGGAATAGTGCTTTCTGCTTTCCGTCGGAATTAGGGTCGGGTCGGCAACGATGTAGTCGATATATTTTGCGCCCATGGTGCCGGGATAGCCCAGATAATTGACCTGTGCAGGCGCCGCCCGGTGGGAAAAAATTCCGGTACGTTCGTCCAGGGTAAAACCCTTTAAGTCCACAGCAATGTCTATTTGCATGTTTCTTGAGAGCTCCGCAATTTCCCTGTCGGATTTCATGCGGACATCGATGAATCGGTCAAATGCAGCAGACAGGCGTATTTGAGTTTCGTCTTTTATGTCAGGACCGAACGAAAATGCCGTCAGCTCAAACTGAGCTTTGTCGTGTTGTTCAAATAGTTCTGCCATCAAATGCGAAGTGGCATGGCTGCGAAAATCGGCTGAGTAATAGCCCAGGTGGATTTTCCCCTTGCGGTTTTGCGTTCTTGCATGGGGTGGCAGGGGGCTGGCAGGGTATTTGTCGTCAGCCCATGTTTCTGCTGCCTGGCGCTGTATTGGCATCGAATCAGTCAGGGCAAGCACGAGAAAGGGAGCTGCTATTCGTTTTGCCTGTCCTATGCCGGTGACCAGCACCGCTACGTTCGCATCGTGATTATTCCAATCGCATACGGTCATTTTTGCATGCAACCACGACCCATACAGATACTCGTGATCCGGTCTTATTTTCAACGCGCGGGCATAGCTATCCAAGGCATCGTCAAAGCGTCTGAGTTCCTGCAATGCATTGCCGCGGTTGCTATAGGCCTCGGCATGGCCAGTGTCGAGTGCAATGGCCTTGTCGTAGCTGGCGACGGCCATGTCGAGCCGCTTGAGATCCTGCAGGGCGATGCCGAGGTTATAGTGGGCCTCGGCGAAGTATGGGTTGATGGAAATGGCCTTTTCATGACTGGCTACGGCTGCGTCGAGTTGTTTTAGGTCCCGTAGCGTCACACCCCGGTTTATGTGGGCTTGGGCAAAGTCCGGTTTGATGGCGATGGCTTTTTCATAACTTGCAACAGCAGCTTCCAGTTGCCGGAGTTCCTGCAGCGCCACGCCCTTGTTGGAGTGAGCTTCGGCGTAGTTTGGCTTGATTGCAATAGCTCTGTTGTAACTGGCGATCGCGCCTTCAAATTGGCCGAGCTCCCTGAGCACATTTCCGTAGTTATTGTGTGTATGGGCGCTGTCTGGTTTTGCGTCAATGGCGCGTGCCAATAACTCTGCGGCTTCTTGTGTGCGCCGCGTCTGTGCCGCAATGATGCCCAGCAGGTTCAGCGCATCAAAGTAATCGGGCTTTGCATTCAGCAGTGATCTGCACAGTTTCTCCGCTTTGGTCCAGTCTCGGGCGTTATATGCAATGCCGGCATGTTGCATGATCTGCGCCAGGCTGGGGCTTTGTGGTTTGTTTTTGGGCATATCAGAATCGTTGATAGCAGTTGAGGTACTTCGCATGGGACATTTGCCGAAGATGCACGGCAATATACTTTATTGCGCGAAATCGCAATCTTAAAAAGTTCAGTCCCCAGTTGGTTTCTGCAAAGACCAGGCATTGCGGCGGTACTGGATCCGGTACGAGCCTTTCTCCCTGGTTTTAAGGCGATGTGAGGCTCAGATTTGAGGCCAGTTTGCCGATTGCCGTTTCCCAGCCCGACGTTGTCTGCCGATACAGTGTGATCGCGGGATACCACGGGCTGTGATCGTGATTCCCGTGCCAGTACCATAGCTTTCCCCAGGTGTGGGGCATCAGCAGGGCTGTTGTCTTTCCCTGGGCGCCTGCAAGGTGCGCGGTGACGTTGCTGACGGTCACGATCTCATCGCAGGCATTGATCAGGGCTGACAGCCCGTCCAAGTCGTTGAAGCTGTCCAGATCGTCGAGATGCCGAATCTCGATGCCCGATTCTTCCCGGAGCGCACGCCGTTCCGCAGACGTGTCCCCATATTGCAGATCGACAAAGGCCAGGTCGGGCAAGGACAGCACCGGCAGCAGATCCTTGAGTCTCAGGGACTTGAAGGCGCCAATGCGCGGGTTGTTGCTGGTCCACGCAATGCCGCAGATACGCTTTCCCGGCGCCGCAATCCTGTTCCGGAAGCGGTGAACTTGTTCCGCGTCCGGCTTCAGGTAGGCGTGGCCCCCGGCGGGGAAATCAGCCAGGGATGTCCGAAGATATTGACCCAGGCTGCCCATGGCGACCTGCCTGTCATCCGGCTCAACGGGGACTGGTTGGTCCTTGGGCAGAAACTGGATCCCAGGCTGGGCTCTGCGAAACAAGGGAATAAGCCGTGCATCTGCGATCACCGTCAGTCGCTCGACTTTCGCTTTCAGTGCTTCCAGCATGCTGCAATACAGGATCTCGTCCCCCACTCCCTGCTCGGCACACACCAGCAGGCGTCCGCGCGGTGCCTGATCGTTCGTTTGTCCGTTCCATTCGGGGATATCGGCAAGCAGGCGGGTGCTGGGGAATGTCTTGCTCTTCCAGCGCCATTCGTATTCCTTCCAGCCCTCGGGGAAATCGCAATTGTCGAGCAGGGTGAGGCCTTTGTTGTGATGGGCTTCGGCGTACTGAGGATTGGCGGCCAGGGCATGGTCGTAATTGGCAAGTGCTTCGCTGTTGCGTCCGAAGTTGACCAGCACATTGCCGCGGTTGTACCAGGCTTCCGCAAGGTTGGGCCGGAGCGCCAGGGCGCGGTCATGGCTTTCCAGCGCTTCTTCGTAGCATCCCAGATCGTTCAGCGCGTTGCCGAGATTGGTCCAGCCCTCGGCAAAGGCTGGCTGCAGGGAGACCGCCTTTCTGTGATCGGCCAAGGCTTCGTCGTGACGCTTGAGCGCGTTGAGCAGGTTGCCGTGGTTTGACCAGGCCTCGGCGGAGTCCGGTCTGAGGGTGCAGGCGTCCTCGAAGTGGCGCAGGGCTTCGGCAGTCGCGCCTTCCTTTTCAAGGCAGGCGCCAAGGTTCATGTGGGCTTCGAAATTTTTCGGGTCGAGAGAAAGCGCTTTGCGCGCCCAGGCAGATGCTTCCGCTGTCAGGCCCAGTCTGAGCAGCGTTGCAGACAGGTTGCCCAGAATGGAGACGCGGCCCGGTGCAAGCTCATTGGCTGTGCGGAAGCGGCTTTCGGCGCCGCTGAAATCACCGGCGGCGAAGAGATTCAGACCCTGTTCGAACAGGGCCTTTGCGCGTTCGACATCGCTCATTGGGGACGGCTGGGCTGGGTTATTGCGCTGCCGGTTTGCCCTTGGTTCGAGCGGCTTCCTCGGCGGTCAGTACCCATACCCGGGAAACGTTTCCATCGGAATCGGTCATGAATTCGGCAAGGACGCCATCGGGGGGCAGAGCGGAAGGAACAATGATGTAATTGTTGCGGTCACGCACCTGTGCACCGGGTGCCAGCCGCATTGCTGTGCTGTTCATTGTCACGATCATGTCCTGTGCATACCGGATGGTGGCGCGCTTGGCCTCATCGGGAATATTCCGGGGCAGGATCTGCGCCAGCGACGTTGCGCACACCGCCAGCATCGTAACTACGGCAACGATGATGGCGGCCGCGGACAGGCGGGGATGCGGGCGCTGGATGGCAGACGGCGTCATTGCCATAGTCTATCAGTCGGCGCCAGCCGCCGGGCTTCGACTAGAGCTGTGACCCGAACAGGTAGGTGAAGTTGATCCGCCGGCTTTCATAACCTTCCCGGAAGCGAATGCTGTCCGTTTCATGAAACAACGCAGAATTGAACAGAACGGCCCGGTTGCAGCGGTGCGGAACCACAATG
This sequence comes from uncultured beta proteobacterium, assembly GCA_903928055.1. GTDB lineage: Bacteria > Pseudomonadota > Gammaproteobacteria > Burkholderiales > SG8-39 > CAIYPG01. The sequence continues at coordinate 3,949 of CAIYPG010000049.1, forward strand.
CATTTTGACTGCCTTTCCTCCAGGAACTGGTAGATCTTGTTCTTGTTCTCGTTGTAATCGTAGAACGGCCAGTCCGGCGGCGATGGCACGTCATAGACTTTCAGGCCGCCGCTTTCCGGGTCGAGGTTGTACTGGTCCGGGGTGATCCAGAAATTGAGATTCACCTGCGCGAAATCCGCATGCACGTTGATGCCTTTGCCCATCGTGGAATCGTATTTGAATCCCCACAGATGGCTCAGGCGGTGATTCTTGAATACGCGCGGCATGGCCTCCCGGAGCTCCCTGGCCAGCTGCAGGTGCAGGTGTGAGACAAAGCCCTTGTTGGCAAATGCGCCAAGGTACTTGTTGTTGTATTCCACCAGCCAGATTTTCGAGACCAGCGAGTATTCCCGGAAGGCGGCCAGAGCACCGGTCGAAAGAAAGTTGTCGATATGGATGACTTCGGGCCTCGAGGCGAGATACGCAGCCTCTATTGCCGCCCAGTCATTCTGCGAATTCAGGCAAGTTGACTGCAGATCGGGCATCGGAAAGAAAAGCGGGGTTTGAAGGTAGGGCGTCATTGCCGCCCATTCCGCCGGCTGCAAGCCGATCTCGTCCTTCTCCCAGCGCAATTTAGAATCCATCAGGCCTTGAGCGACATCCAGGAACTCATCCAGTCCGGGGTGCCGATAAGACCGGGCCTTCAGGTATCTGGCCTGCTCAATGTCGTGCTTCAGCCGGAAGTATTGCAGGTCCCGGATGATCGGGGGGGCCGCCGGGTTGGCCGAAGCCGGGCGGAATATGCCATCGAGATAGTTATTCAGGCTGCGCCTGCTTTCGTCGATCGCGCGTTCGACATTGTCCACGTCAGAGACATAGATGCTGGCCCGGGCCGCCCAGGCGTCAACAAGTCCGGGGTTGATCTCAACGGCCTTGTCGTAAGCGACCAGGGCTTCGTCGTGGCGGTCCAGCGATTGCAGCGCATTGCCCCTGCTTTGCCAGGCGGTGGCGAGCCGGGGATCGAGGCCGATGGCCTTGTCGAAGGCGCTCAGTGCGTCCTCAAATTTCTTCAGCAGCAGCAACGTGGAGCCCAGTCTTTCCCAGGAAAGTGCATGGCCGGGCCTGAGCGCGATGGCTTTCTCGAGTGAATCACGCGCCTCCTGATGCCGCCAGAGCTTCTGCAGGGTCACGCCGCGATAGAACAGCGCTTCAGGGTAATCGGCGTTGAGGGCAAGGGCGCGGTCTAGCGAGACCAGGGCCTCCGGGTACCTCTTCAGGTCGTGCAGATCATTTCCGCGATTGCACCAGGCCTTGGCGTTGTTCGGTTCGATTTCAAGCACCTTGTCGTGACAGGAGACTGCTTCGTCAAGACGTTTCAGTTCGCGCAGCACGGCGCCTTGATTGCCCCACGCCGCGGCGTGCTTCGGATTGATTCCCAGGGACCTGCGGTGGCAATCCAGCGCCTCGTTGAAGCGCTTCATTCCGCAGAGGGTGGCACCCCGGTTGGTCCAGGCTTCGGCGGAATCAGGCCGGAAGACCAAGGCCTTGTCATAGGCGGCCAGTGCTGCCGGGAAATCCGATTCGTCGTGACAGCAGATGCCAATGGTGATCCAGCTCTCGAACGCACGGTTGTCAATGGACACTGCTTTGCGGGCGAGAGCCTTTGCTTCCGCCATCTGGCCGTTCTTGACCAGAGTGGCTGCCAGATTGGTCAGTACGGAAACCCGTTCCGGCGCCATCGAAAGTGCTTCGCGGAACTTCAACTCCGCCGACTTGAAGTCGCCGGAGTTGAACGACTCCAGGCCCTTCTGGAAGAAGGTTTTTGCGAGTTCCAGATTGAGATTGTTCACCATGGGGCAAGAATAGCGGAATTGCCCGATGTCTCAAAATCAGCCCCTGGCCTGACTTTGCGGGGGATATTGACAATCATTTCCGGGAAATTGTGATCGATGGGCCACCTCTGATCGCCATCGAAAAGCCACCGGGCTTTCGCTCCGGTGGCTTTGTCGCTTTGCGCTTCACCCGACAGGGCTGTGCAAACTGGTGGCGAATCAGGGATTCGAACCCCGGACCTGCGGATTATGATTCCGTCGCTCTAACCGACTGAGCTAATTCGCCATTGGAAGGGACGAATTGTCCGTTTTATACATGATCGCTGTCAAGGCGGGTGATTGCTCCCGCCCGGATGCGTGAATTTGTGTTCTGCAAATGCGATTGGGCCGCAGTCCATGCGGGACCGCAGCGTAGAATTACAGCATGCGCAGTTCCCGAAAAATCGATGATGTGGTGATTGTTGGCGCAGGTCTGGTTGGCGCCAGTCTCGCGGTGGCGTTGCAGGGTGCGCCCCTGCAGTTGTCGCTGATTGAACCAAAGCCGCCGGCACCCGCGGAAGGTTGGGATGCGCGCATCTATGCAATCTCTCCAGCAAGCCGTGCCTTTCTCCAGTCAATTGGTGTGTGGCAGTTGCTGCCAGCCGGGCGCATGGAGGCGGTCCGGCGCATGGAGGTGTTCGGTGACGCGGGAGGAAAACTGGAGTTTTCCGCCTATGAAACAGGCGTTGCGGAGCTGGCCTGGATCGTGGAGGGCGGTGCGATTGCTCGCGCGCTCTGGTCGCGATTGGACAGTCAGGAGAATCTGGAACTGATTTGTCCCGGTCAGCCTGCGTTGCTCGACATCACGGACGCTGCGGTACGGGTCTCCCTTGAGGGTGGCCGGAGTATTGATGGGCACCTCGTGGTGGGGGCTGACGGCGCGCGATCCTTTGTGCGCCAGGAGACCATGCCTGCGCCTGTTGTCGCGCCCTATGGCCAGCTCGGCGTGGTGGCCAATTTCACCTGCGAGCGGCCGCATCGGGGCACCGCATACCAGTGGTTCCGGAATGACGGAGTCCTCGCCTGGCTGCCGCTCCCTGAACAGAAGATGTCCATGGTCTGGTCCACGCCCGAGGCGCATGCGCAGGAGCTGCTCGGCCTGCCGACGGAGGATTTGTGCGCCCGTGTTGCAGAAGCGGGATCACACGTGCTGGGAAGGCTTGAATGCATTACCGCCGCAGCTGCGTTTCCCCTGACGAAGCTTTCCGTCAACAGGCTGGTGGCGCCCAGGGTGGCGCTGGTGGGTGATGCGGCGCATGTGGTGCATCCGCTGGCCGGCCAGGGCGTGAACCTTGGTTTTGCAGATGCGGCAGCATTGGCGGGGGTTTTGAAGTCGGCGCATGCCGGGGCTGACATGGGGGACTTTGGCCTGTTGCGCCGGTTCGAGCGCAGTCGCGCGGAGGATATACTGGCCATGCGCAGCGCAACCGATGGTCTTGTGCGTTTATTCCGGGAAAATGTCCCCGGAATGCGTCGTTTGCGGAACTCCGGACTGAACTCCGTGGACAGGATGCCTGTCTTAAAGACTTTGCTGGCTGCACACGCTCTGGGATTCCACTAGGCCGCATCAGGCCGGTTCTTTCGAGGCAATTCAATGATTTTTTCGATTCGGAAGTGGATGGCGGGGATTGTCATCGCTGTATCCGTTCTTTTGCCGTTTGTTGTTTCGGCGCAGGGGTCGGCTCAGGAAGCGCAGATCAAACGGGCAGTCGAGACTCGCTTTGGCGTCAAGGTGGAGGGCATCCGGAAGGCGCCCTTCCTCGGACTCTACGAGATTGTGATTGGCGGCGATGAACGGGAAATTGTCTACGCCGATGAAAAGGCCGGGTATCTGTTCAGTGGCAATGTCTTCGAGATGTCATCCCGTCGCAATTTCACCCAAGAGCGGCTGAACGCCCTCAGCGCCATCAATTTTGATGAATTGCCCCTGGACCTTGCCATCAAGCAGGTCAGGGGCAACGGCAAGAAGATGGTTGCCATGTTCTCCGACCCGTTTTGCCCGTTCTGCAGGCAACTGGACCAGAACCTGTCCAAACTCGATAACGTCACCATTTATACGTTCCTGTATCCGATCCTGCGCAAAGACGAATCACCGGAAATGTCGAGTCGCATCTGGTGCTCACCTGATCGGTCAAAGGCCTACCTTGATCTGATGCTGCGCAATCGTGAGCCGGCAAAGGTTGCGGCCTGCAATGCGCCAGTCGAAAAGTGGCTGGCACTCGGGCAGAAACTCGGCGTCCGTGCTACGCCGGTGAGCTATGTGCGCAGCGGTGCCCGTGTCATCGGTGCGCGATTCGAGGAACTGCAGCAGGCCATGGATGAGCCTGCCAAGGCCCAGTAGTCATCCGGACTGCGGCCGAAGAATGCTCAAGGTTGCCTGGATGGCACCGGAAAGTCTTTCGGCAGCAACACCCACATCTTGAGGGATTGCCGCATGCGGCCCGCCAGGGCGCCGGCATCAGCGCCGAAGCCCCAGAAGTAATCTGCGCGAACCGGGCCGCGTATGGCGCCGCCGGTATCCTGAGCCACGACCAGTCGTTCGAGCGGCTGGTCTGAGTTCGGGAAGGTGGTTGCCATGAACACCGGTGCGCCAAGTGGAATGAAGGCCGGATCAATCGCGATGGAGCGCTCAGGCGTCAACGCCACACCCTGCGCGCCCAGTGGCCCGAGTGCCGGGTCGCCAACTGCCTGCTCGCGAAAAAATACGTAGCTGGGGTTCTGGCCGAGCAACTCCTTCAGGCGCGCGGGATTGGCGCGTGCCCAGGCCTTGATTCCCTGCATGGAGGCTTGATCGGCCTTGATTTCACCATGATCGATCAGCCAGCGACCGATGGACTGGTAGGGGTGGCCGTTCTGGTCCGCATAATTGACGCGAATGGTTTCCCCGGAGTCGAGTTCCACCCTTCCCGATCCCTGTACTTCCAGGAAAAAGGCTTCGATGGGGTCGTTGACCCAGAGCAATTCCTTGCCGGCCACCGGCGCAAGCCCGTTGTCGATATCGGCGCGCGACCAGTAGGGAACCACGCGCTTGCCTTCGATGCGGCCCCGGAGCCGCCGGTTCTTCAGATCCGGCATGACAGCCGACAGATCGATGGTGAGCAGGTCGTCCGGCGGGGCATACAGTGGGGACAGGTAGGGAGGCTGGCGCGTGCGGCTGCCACGCAGAAGCGGCTCGTAATAGCCGGTGGCGAGCCCCTGGGTTACTCCCTCCGGCGTTGACGTCCGGTAAGGGACAAAATGGGTTTCGAAAAACATCCGCACCGAGATGTCATCCTTTTGTGCGATCTTCGCACCCTCGGCGCAAACGTTGCGCCATGATGCCTGAAACCGCATCGCGCGGCATGATGATAGAAACGCGCTCCATGCTGCTGCGACGGTATCGCTGCGCCATCCCGGCAATTCGCCAAAGTCGGCGGCCTCGAGGACCGGCACCTTTGGGGTCGGAGGGGTTTCAGGCTTTGGTACGGGGCACGCTGCACAAACGGGACAGGCCTGCGGCGCGGGACATTGTGCAATTGCGGCCGGTGGTGGCGCAGTGGCGCAGCCGGCGATGGTGAGTGCCAAGGCTGCAATTGCAGTTTGGAAGCGCAGTCCAGCGCGGGCATGCCTTATCATCAGGCGAATAACTTGGCGTGAACGGGGAATGATGGAATCAGGTGTCTGGATTTTCTTCGTCGAAGGCGGGCTTGCACTGGCGTTGGCGGTGTTCATTATCTGGTGGACCTGGCCAAAAAAGAAATGAACTGAGAGGCCATGTGCGGAGTGACGGCCGCCGGTAAGGCGACATTCAATGCAGTACGCGTGGAACGGAGAGCGTGAATTCCGGAATCGGCGCCTCGAACTGCGTCCCGTCCTCGGCGACCATCTGGTAACTGCCGCGCATGGTGCCGACCGGCGTCGCTATGGCGGTCCCGCTTGTGTACTCGAAGGATTCATCGGGCTTCAGCAGGGGTTGCGCACCTACGACGCCGAGACCGCGGACTTCCTGGACCTGGCTGTTGCTGTCGGAAATGATCCAGTGCCGCGAGATAAGCTGCGCGGCCATGCTACCGGTGTTGCGTATGGTGATGGTGTATGTGAAGACATAGCGTTCACCCGATTCGTCCGATTGGTCGGGGACGAATTGCGTCTGGGTTGAAATCGCAATTTCGTACTTCTTGTTTTCGGTCATTGTGGCCGGTGATTACCTGAGTGCTCTGGTGGATGATGCCCGGGGGGTGAGCGTGCGCCGGACTCGCGACACTACGTGGCGGCCCCCCTTGGAGACTGCATCATTGCACACGAATTCCAGTCTGCTGACAAGCATTGCCCTGGCGGCCTGCTAGAATAAATCACGATGTCGCGCACCTTTCGCATTGCCCCCAGCATTTTATCGGCCGACTTCGCCAGGCTCGGCGAAGAGGTAACGTCCGTTATTTCAGCGGGGGCGGACATTGTGCATTTCGATGTCATGGACAATCATTATGTTCCAAACCTTACGGTGGGACCGCTGGTGTGCAACGCGATTCGCCCACTGACCAAGGCCATGATTGACGTCCACCTCATGGTGAAGCCGGTTGACCGCATCGTTGGTGATTTTGCCAAGGCCGGTGCTGACATCATCAGTTTCCATCCTGAGGCGAGCGAACATGTTGATCGCACTATAGGATTGATTCGCGAGCACGGCTGCAAGGCGGGTCTGGTATTCAATCCGGCGACGTCCCTGAACTGGCTTGATCATGTGATCGACAAGCTTGACCTTGTGCTAATCATGTCGGTAAATCCGGGGTTCGGCGGCCAGAGTTTCATCCCTTCCGCCCTTGCCAAATTGACCGAGGCTCGACGCCGCATCGAGGCCTCTGGAAGAGAAGTGATGCTGGAGGTCGACGGCGGCATCAAGGTGGATAACATTGCCGCAGCGGCACGTGCCGGCGCGGACACGTTCGTCGCCGGTTCGGCGATTTTCGGTTCCGGTGACTATCGGGGGACCATTGCTGCGATGCGCGCGGAACTGCGCGTGCTTGGTTGATCCGCGCGTTGCCGGTCCGGGGTGATTGTGGCTGACGCAGTTCGATATGGTGCAGTGCTGTTTGATCTGGACGGCACGCTTCTCGA
>CAIYPG010000050.1 GCA_903928055.1 uncultured beta proteobacterium
CGCCACGGGAAAACCCAGCGACTGCGCTGCCGCAATCGCTTCTGCGGCAGACTGCACCAGCTTCTCGCCGACCACCGGCACGCCGTAGCAGGCCAGCACTTCCTTGGCTTCGCGTTCGGTGAGTGTCTTGTTCCCGGAAGCCTTGATCAGGTTCGCCGCCCTGTCCTTTGCGTCCGCTGCAGCCACGCGGGCCACTTTGCGCGGGCCGTCTTTCTCCCAGGCGGTGCGCTTGTCGTCGCGCCAGTGCCAGGCGGCAATCGCGGCAAAGCAGCGGTTGATTTCGTAGAACCAGGCGAAGTTCGGATTGGCCTCCGCTTCGAAGGTGCCCGGCCCGCCGAGCCAGCCCCCGACGAAGGTAAGGCAGACCGGTTTGCCGACTTTTTCGGCAACCGCGGCAACCCCGGCACGGCGTGACAGCGAATCAGGGCGCAGCGCCGCCTGCGGGAACACCAGTGTGGAATACATGTCGTCGCCCAGCATGGCCTCGATGCAGGCTGGCAGCAGTTTGGGATCGTTCTGCAGCGCGGTGGTGACATCACAGGGGTTGCGCGACGAGCCGTATTCAGGAATGTTGTCTTCGAGGATCTTTTTCACCTCGGGACGCGGTTGCGGCAGCGCCACGCCGTGGCGCTCGGCAATGTCGGCGCAGGCGATTGCCGCTCCGCCCGAGGATGCGAGGACCGCCACGCCGCGCGATACCGGATGGCGCGGAGCCTTCGCAAAAAATGCAGCCGTCTCCATCATGGCTTCGACGTTGTCGACGAGGATGATGCCGGTGCGCTCGCAGGCGGCGATCCACGCCGCGGCGCCGCCAGCCAGCGATCCGGTGTGCGACATCGCGGCGGCCGCGCCTTCTTCGCCAACGCCCAGCTTGTAGGCGATGACCGGCTTGTTGTGTGCAATGGCGATTTCGCCGGCCTGCACGAGCTGCCACGGATTGGCGAGGCCCTCGAACAGGCAGGCGATCGCGGCGCAGGCCGGGTCTTCGGCCAGATAGGCCATGCAGTCGGCAATGTTGACGTCGCAGGCATTGCCGGTGGCGAGCATGTGGCTGATGGGCGCGCCACGGCGTGCGGATTGTGCAAGGCCGAAGCCCATGGCGCCTGACTGGCTGACCAGGCCGATCCCTCGGGCGGGCGTGTCGCCGCCGAATTCGGTGCGCGAGAACGACGCCACTACATGTGCCGGCAGGTTGACGAAGCCCAGGCAGTTTGGTCCGACGATCTTGAGGCCGGTCCCGGACGCGATCTCTGTCATGTGTTGTTGCAGGGCGATGTTTTCCGGCTTGCCGGTTTCCGCATAGCCCGAGGCGAACACGATGGCGCCACCGACGCCGCCCTTGCCGCATTCGACGAGTGCGGCATCGACCGCAACGCGCGGCAGCGCGACGATGGCGCAATCGGGAGCTTCAGGCAGCGCGGCGATGGACGGATAGCAGGGGTGCTCACCGATCTTTTCGTACTTCGGATTGACCCGGTAGATTTTGCCGGGGTACTTGTCCAGCTGGTCGAGCGAACGCGCGCCCAGCGAGGTCGGGTTGGGGGATACGCCGAACACCGCGATGCTCTTCGGGTTGAACAGGCGTTCCATGTCCTTGTGGCGATAGACGCCACGTTGCGGTGCGGTCATTTCAGGTCCTCAGGTGACGCGTGACAGGGCAGGGCGTTGCGGGCCCGGCCTGTTCCTCGCCGATTGCTTCTTGTTCCCGGCTTCCGGGCGCGCTTCGCGGCGGGGGCGCACCGGACTGCGGGGCAGGGGCCGGGACGATGCTGCGTGCGTGCTTGTTTGCGTGCTGTTTTTTTTGCCACCCTGCGGCGCTCCCGTACGGCTGTGCGCAGGGTGTCTCCCCTGTACTCAATGTCCTGCTAGCGCCAGAGCTTCCACCACGGTCCGGAGTTGTTGGCCGTGCCTTTCAGGTAGTCACTGTTCGGGAAGTTCGTGTGCATGACGCGGTCGGCGTCATCACGCAGGTCGTCCAGGCCAAGGGCGTCGTAGCTCTTGACCATGAGGAACAGGGCCTCTTCGGTGGCCGGCGTCTGGGGATAGGTTTCCAGCGCGTATTTGGCGCGGGTGCTGGAGGCGACATAGGCGCCGCGCTTGTAGTAATAGCGCGCTGCATTGACTTCATGCGTGGATAGCAGGTTGACCAGGTATTTCATGCGCAGCAGCGCGTCCGGCGTGTATTTGCTGTCGGGGAAACGCACCGACAGGTCCTTGAAGGCATCAAAGGCGTCACGCATGGCCTTGGGATCGCGCTCACTCTGGTCCAGCGCCATGATCTTGCCCAGCAGCCCCAGGTCCTGCGCGAAGAACACCAGGCCCTTCAGATAGTAGATGTAGTCGACGCTGGGATGGTTGGGGTGCTGTTTGATGAAGCGGTCGCAGGCGGCGATGGCCGAATCGACCTCGCCCTTCTTGTAATAGGCGTAGGCGAGGTCCAGTTCCGCCTGCTGGGCAAAGCGGCCGAACGGATAGCGCGCCTCAAGCTTTTCGTAGTACTTGACGGCCGTATCGAAGGAGCCCTTGTCAAGCTCGTCCTTGGCCTCACTGTAGAGGCGCTGCGCGCTCCAGCCGACAGTTTCGTCCTTTTGCTTGTCGAAAATGCCGCAGCCCGAGAGCAGCAACGGAAGAATGAGGGCGAATAAGGCTAAACTACGTTTCATGGTGGGACCCCCCAATGCGAATCATGATTATACCGCGACCCCGGTCGCCCCGAACGATCTGCGGGACGAGCCGAGGGAGTTGCCGGTTCCCGCGGAGCTCGCCGGACTGAGGCTGGATCAGGCGCTGGCGCAGATGTTCCCGGAGCATTCGCGCAGCCGCCTCACGGCCTGGCTGCGCGACGGCCACATCCTGGTCGATGCCGCGGCAGGGCAGCAGCGCCAGAAGGTCTGGGGCGGCGAGAAGATTGCGTTGCTCGCGCGACCGGCTGAACCCGGCTCCAATGCGCAGCCCGAGGACATTGCCCTGAATGTCGTGCATGAGGATGCCAGCGTGCTGGTGATCGACAAGCCGGCCGGGCTCGTCGTCCATCCGGGCAGTGGCAACTGGCAGGGCACGCTCCTCAATGCATTGCTGCATCGCCTGCCGCAGCTCGCCGAAGTGCCGCGCGCCGGCATCGTGCACCGCCTCGACAAGGACACCAGCGGATTGCTGGTCGTCGCCAAGACGCTGACCGCGCAGACGAACCTGGTGCGCCAGTTGCAGGCCCGTACCGTGAAGCGCGAATACCTCGCGCTGGTGCATGGCGCGGTGCGCGGCGATGGCAGCGTCGACGCTCCGGTCGGCCGTGATCCGCGCAACCGCCTGAAGATGGGCGTGACCCCGGGCGGCAAGGATGCGCGCACGAATTACCGGGTGCTGGAGCGCTTTGTCGGCGCCACGCTGGTGGAATGCGCGCTAGACACCGGACGCACCCATCAGATCCGCGTGCACATGCAATCGCTCGGCCATCCGCTGGTCGGTGATCCGGTGTATCGCGCCGGACGGCCATCGTCGGCCCCCGTAAAAGGGAGCGAGGCAACGGATGCGACCATTGCGATGTTCCGTTTTCCGCGGCAGGCCCTGCATGCCGTGCGGCTGGCTTTCGTGCATCCGGACAGCGGCAAGGTGCTGCATTTCGAATCGAAGCTGCCGGGGGATTTCGAGGAACTGCTCAAGGCGATGAGAAAGGACGGCTGATGGTGCAGGTGATGCCGCCCGAACGGATCGTTCCACCGCAATGGATCGTTCCACAATGGGAGGCGCCGCTCCGCGTGCGCGCGCTGTCCACGACACGACACGGCGGGGTGAGCCGCGGAAAATATGCCGGGTTCAATGTTGGCGTCGCAGTGGGCGATGATCCGGCGCAGGTGGCTGCGAACCGTGCGCAATTGCGCGCCCTGTTGCCCGGTGAGCCGTTCTGGCTGAAGCAGGTGCATGGCACCCGGGTTGCTGAGGCCGGCAGCACGCAGGCTGATGCTGAACCAGTCGAGGCCGATGCCAGCGTGACGCGATCGCCCGGCACGGTACTTGTCATCCAGGCGGCGGATTGCATGCCGGTACTGCTGGCCGCGCGCTCCGGGGACGTGATTGCGGCGGCGCATGCCGGCTGGCGCGGGCTGGCTGCGGGCGTGATCGAAAATGTCGTGGCGGCGATGGGCGTTGCGCCTGGCGAGATCGCGGCGTGGCTGGGGCCGGCCATTGGTGGGGCAGCCTACGAAGTCGGACAGGATGTGCATGACGCGTTTGCAAGTCACGACCCTGCCGCCGCACTGGCTTTTACCGCGCGGGGAGGGAGCAAGTATTTCGTTGATTTGTACGCGCTGGCGCGGCAGCGGCTGGCCGGCCTGGGCGTGACCTCTGTGCACGGCGGAAACTGGTGCACCCATGGCGATGCGGAACGCTTTTACTCCTATCGCCGCGACGGCGTTACCGGACGCATGGCCACGCTGATCTGGCTGGAACGCTGAGGTGCGGGCCGCGGCAGGTATACTGCGGGCCACTTTTCCGAGACTGCTTCCATGAGAATTCTCGTCACCGGCGCTGCCGGTTTCATCGGCTACCATCTCTGCGAGCGCCTGCTGGCGCGCGGCGACGAAGTCACCGGCATCGACGACCTCAACGAATACTACGAGGTGTCGTTGAAGGAGGCGCGCCTCGCCCGGCTGACTCAGGGGGAGACAAAGGCGCGATTCCGTTTCGAACGCATGGACATCGCCGATCGCGACGGCGTGAGGCGCCTGTTCGAGCAGGGGCGATTCGATGCCGTGATGCACCTTGCTGCACAGGCCGGCGTGCGTTATTCCATCGACCATCCGGAAAAGTACGTCGATGCGAACCTGGTCGGCTTCGCCAATGTCATGGAAGGCTGCCGCCAATCGAAGGTCGGGCATTTCGTGTATGCCTCTTCGAGCTCGGTCTACGGAACGAACCACAAGATTCCGTTTTCCACGAATGATCCGGTCGACCATCCGATGTCGTTGTATGCCGCAACCAAGCGCGCCAACGAATTGATGGCACATACCTACAGCCACCTGTTCTCGCTGCCGGCCACAGGACTGCGCTTTTTCACGGTGTATGGCCCGTGGGGCAGGCCGGACATGGCGCTGTTCAAGTTCACCCGCGCCATCCTCGCCGGCGAAACGCTGCAGGTGTTCAACCGCGGCGACATGGTGCGTGATTTCACCTATGTCGATGACATCGTCGAGGGGGTGATCCGCACCATCGACCGCCCGCCTGCGCCGGGTGGCAATTACGATTCTCCCGCCACGAGCACGGCGCCGTTCCGCATTTACAACATCGGCAACAACCAGCCGGTGAAACTCATGCGCTACATCGAGGTGATCGAGGAGTCTCTGGGGCGCAAGGCGAAGCTGGAACTGCTGCCGATGCAGGCTGGCGATGTGCAGGCAACTGCGGCGGATGTCGGCGACCTGGAGCGCGATGTCGGTTTCCGCCCGGCGACTGTGGTCGAAACCGGCGTGCGCCGTTTCGTGGAGTGGTATCGCCAGTATTACCGCGTGGGTTGAATGTGCCAATGGCCAGCCGGGCACGGGCATTTCACCAAAGTGCAATGATGGCCCGCCACAATGACGGGTTATCATCTCCGGGGTTGATCTTCAGATGACCAGGCACTCCACAGGGTCGGGGCGGTTTTTTCCGCCAGTTTTGTTCTTCGTTGTGCCAGTCATGGCAATGCTTGCCGGGGCCTCCGGAGCGGCGGAGGAGCCCGGAAATTTCGACGCGCATTATCAGTCGACGTATGTGTGGCAGACGAAGCGCCCGTTTCAGGCTGCCTATTCCGGACCGAACAGCCTTTCTCCGGTGCATGAGAAAAGCTATTCGTTTACCGCCACGGCGGCGCTCGGTTTCAGGCCGTGGCGCGATGGCGAGATCTATTTCAATCCCGAATTGTCACAGGGCGTTCCGCTGTCCGGACTGACCGGGCTGGGCGGATTTTCAAATGGCGAGATTGCGCGCACCGCAGGCCCGACGCCGAAGCTTTATCGTGCACGGCTGTTCATGCGCCAGACCTGGGGATACGGCGGCGGGAACGATCTGGTCGAGTCCGATTTCAACCAGCTTGCCGGTGCCGCTGACCGGCGGCGGCTGGTGCTGACTGCGGGCAACCTGTCTGTTCTCGACATTTTCGACGGCAATCAGTACAGCCATGATCCCCGTACCCAGTTCATGAACTGGTCGCTGATGACGCATGGGGCGTATGACTACGCCGCCGATTCCCGTGGCTATTCGTGGGGCCTGGCACTGGAGTACTTCCATGATGACTGGGCGGTGCGTGCCGGGCGCTTCATCCAGCCGCGCGAACCGAACCAGCAGAAACTTGATCCGGCGATCTCGCGCCACTATGGCGATCAACTGGAACTGGAGCGTGCCTATAGTATCGGTGGACGGGTCGGGACCGTGCGCCTCCTGGCATTTCGCAACCGGGCGAACATGGCCGAATATCGTGATGCCCTGAATCTTGCCGCACAGGTCGGCGGCGTGCCTGCGCTTAGTGGCGTCCGGGGAGACAAGGTCAAACGCGGCCTTGGCCTCAGCGTGGAACAGGGCGTGACTGAAAACATCGGGATGTTTGGCAGAGTGAGCCGCTCGGATGGCCGCACCGAAACGTATGCCTTTACCGAAATCGACAATTCCGCATCTGCCGGTGCGGTGATCAAGGGAGCATCATGGGGGCGTGCCGAAGACACCTTCGGAATTGCCGTTGCCCGCAATGGCCTGTCGCGTGAACATCGCGACTATCTGGCCGCTGGCGGCATCGCCTTCTTCCTCGGTGACGGGAACCTCAATTACGCGATGGAGGCTGTTGTCGAGGCGTTCTACAGCCTCAAGGTCGTCAAGGGCGGATGGATATCCTTTGATCTGCAGCGCATCCGCAATCCCGGTTACAACGCCGACCGTGGGCCGGCAAAACTCGGGGCAATCCGGTTGCACTGGGAGTTTTGACCCAGACACCCCAGGCCCGGATCAGGCGGCGGGGAATACCAGACGTGCACGCAGTCCCTTGTGCCCATTCTGCCCATTGTGCTCTTCGCCGGCGGCAGCTTCGGCGTCCTCCAGCAGCAAGGTGACCCCATGGCGCCGGGCAATTTCCTCGACGATCGCCAGTCCCAGTCCGCAGCCATCGCCCGGCGAGGCCGGCATGCGGTAGAAGCGGTCGCGGACCTTGTCGCGCTCGGTGGCGGGGATGCCCGGGCCGTTGTCCTCGACATGGATTTCCGCTGGCGGGCCTGCCTTGACGCCGACCGTGATCTGCCCGCCCGGCCGCCCGTAGCGCAGGGCATTGTCGAGCAGGTTGGCGAGCGCCTCGCGCAGCAGGGCCTCTTCGCCTTCGACATGCACGGCCTGTTCCGGTCCGTCGTAGCCGAGGTCGGTTCCGGCGGCAACGGCATCGTCCAGGCGCTGCTCGATTTCCTCCCGGGCCATGCGATCGATGTCAACCAGCGGTCGCGCATTTTTCTCCGGATAACCTTCATCCGCCCTGGCCAGGGTCAGCAACTGGTGCAGCACGCGTCCCATGCGGCTCAAAACCTCGATGGCGTCATTGATGGCGCGGGCATGGCGTTCCGGATCCTGCTCGCGCAGGGCCAGTTCAAGCTGCACCCGCAGGGTGGCCAGCGGGGTGCGCAACTGGTGCGCCGCATCGGCAATGAAGCGCTGGTTCAGGCGGTGGGCGGACGACAGGTCGAGGATCAGATTGTTGATTTCCTCGACCAGCGGCATCACCTCCAGCGGCAGGTCGCCCAGCGTCGGGATTGGCTCGAGCGGGGCGCTCGCATGCAGTGTGCGAATCTCACGCACGGCTTTCTGCACCGAGGCCATGCCCTGGCCGACGCCATACCAGGCGAGCATGGCGCACATGGCCGCAAGCACCAGCGACAGGGCCACGCTGATCAGCAGCACCTGCCGGGCGAGGGTGAGGCGTTTGCGCAGCGTCTCGGCCACTTTCACGATCACGGTTTCCACGCCGGGCCTGGCAATCGACAGGGCCACCACGCGCACCGGTGTGCCGTTGATCGTGGATTCGTAGAAGATGTTGTTTTCGCTCGAGCGCGGGAAGTTGGACGGGTCGGGCATGAATACATTGCCGAGGATCCGCCTGCCGTCTGCGGCGTGCACTTCGTAGAAGACCCGGTCCACCACATCCAGCTCGATGATGGCGCGCGCGCTGTCGGAGAGGTCCGCCGAGGCGCGGCCGTTCTCCCATTTGACGCGGCTCGCCAGCGAGATTGCCGAGTCGTACAGCCACTGGTCGAGGACGGCCTCGGCGAAATGCCGGGCAAGGCCATAGGCCGATGCGCCGGCAAGCAGGGTCAGTACCAGCAAGGGCCCCATGAGGCGCAGCAGCAGCGCCCGGCGGATGCTGTGTGTACCGGCGTCAGTTGCCATCACCGTCGCCAATGTCGCCGCGGGCATGCTGTGTCTGTTCGATGCGGTAACCCAGTCCGCGCAGCGCACGTATTGTGACGTCCGAGGATTTGAGCTTGTTGCGCAGCCGGCTGACCTGGACTTCGAGGGCGTTGGGCGCCGCATCGGTGTCAAAGGAGAACACCGCATCAAACAGCACCTGTTTGCTGACCACGCGGCCCGCCCTGCGCAGCAGGGTGTCGAGAACCGTGCATTCGCGCGCGGTGAGTTCGACGCTCTCTCCGTTGACGATGGCGCGCTTGCCGGCAGGGTCGAACTGCAGTTGCCCCAGCTGCCGCCAGACCACGTCGTTGTCATGGCGGCGCAGCAGCACCCGCAGCCGTGCTTCCAGTTCGGCCAGCGAGAAGGGCTTCACCAGATAATCATCCGCGCCCTTGTCCAGTCCGCTGATGCGATCATCCAGGCCGGCCCGCGCGCTGAGGATGAGAATTGGGAACAGGTAGCCCGCCGAGCGCAGGTCCTTCAGCAGATCGATGCCATCGCGATCAGGCAAGCCCAGGTCGAGTACGCCGATGTTGAATACCGAGGCCTGCGCCTTTTGCACGGCCTCGGCTGAAGTGGCCGCGATCTGCA
>CAIYPG010000051.1 GCA_903928055.1 uncultured beta proteobacterium
AGGTATTCATCAGCGTATCGGTCATAGAGGTAACCATTCAGTCAAAAGCAGTCAGTAACATCGCAGTCAGTTACATCGTATTGTGGGGACGATTGAAGCCTGTTGTCATTGCAATGCAGGTGTTGCCATAGCAGGAATGGAGTTTGCATCACCCCGACGACGAAGCAAACACGGCGGGCGCCAGCCGGGAAATAAAAAAAGCGACCAAAGCTTCAGGGTCGCCGTATGCCATAATGAAAAGGCGTCAAGAAAATGAAAAAACCGAACTACGGCAATATCTTAGCACAAACCAGAGGGTTTTCTCGGGTCCCCGAATGCGCAGCCGGCTGACGGTTTTCAACCAGAAAGGCGGGGTGGGAAAGACCACCACGTCGCTCAATCTTGGCGCGGCCGCAGCCCGGCGGGGGCTGATGCCGGTGCTGATTGACCTCGATGCGCAGGCGCATCTGACATCGATCCTTGCGCCCATATCCTCCAGCAACGACAGCCTGTTTGCGTTCTACAGCGAGACCAGGCCGCTCTCGGCATTGGCGCGTTCTGTTGCCCTGGGCGGTGGGACGGCCGAGCTGCTGCCGGCGCATGCGGAACTGATCAAGGTGGATACGCTGTTCGGCAAGGGACCAGGTGTGCTCAACCGCCTCAAGCTGGGGTTGGACCGGTCGTTCGAGCCGACGAATGGCAGTGCCATCGCGCGGCCGATGATCATTGATTGTTGTCCCATGCTTGGCGTGCTGTCGTTGTCCGGCGTGTTCGCATCGGAGCGCGTGCTGATTCCCATCTCAACCGATTTCCTGTCCCTGCGCGGCGCGGTGCAACTGGAGAGCACGCTGCAGGCGATGGAGCATGTCTTCAAGCAGCGCGTGGCGCGCCGTTATCTGCTGACACGCTTTGATGCGCGCCGCCGGATGTCGCATGACATTGCCGCCGAGGCACAGCAGCGCTTCGGTGACGAGCTGTGCCTGACCCGGATCGCAGAGAGTGTGTCAGTGGCGCAAAGCCCTGCGCGCAATCTGGATGTCTTTTCGCATGCGCCCGACAGCCGCGGGGCAAAGGACTACGAAGCCCTGCTGGATGAACTGCTGTCCACCGGGTTCTGGGAAATCTGATGGTGCTGAAGTTGTCCGCCCGCAAACGGGGCAGTGTCGCGGAGAACTACTTGCTCAGCAGCGAGGCAACATCCTCGAAACTGAGTTGTTCGGGCTTGCGCATTCCCTGCGAGACGGTCCGGTCAAGAATTTCGCAATGCAGGTACATCTGGCGGAGCTTGCGTTCGGCATCCGCTTCATCGCGACCCTGGATGGTGAGATTCTCGACCACCAGTCCGTGTCGCGTGCGAATGCGAAACCCGTATTTGAGCAACGATGACGAAAGCATGGCCCCCCCCACCTATCAAGCATTTGCGATAGATATAGCATGCCGATTTGAAGTGGGCAATATAAAGGATTGATTTGTGTGTACTTTGTCGCGTTTCCATGACATCTGCATAGGGCGGTCCCGATGCTAGAATCCGGGCTCGGCGGGGCCATGCGATGATGCCGGACGCCGTTTTTACCCCCTAATGCACAGGATCTCCGGCCACTTTCCATGTCCGATGACAGCTACGAAGTCGTTATCAAGGGTTTGACCCAGGACGGGAAAACCTTTCGTCCCAGCGACTGGGCAGAGCGGCTTTGCGGAGTCCTGTCGGTGTTCGGCACCGAGAAGCGCATGGAATACTCGCCCTATGTACAGCCAATCACGTCCGCAGGGGTGAAATGCGTGGTTGTGGACAAGCGCCTGGAGGACGTGGAGCCCATTGCCTTCAAGTTCCTGCTCAGCTTTGCCAGTGACAACGAACTGCAGGTTCGTCCGGGGCGCATCGAGAAGCGTGATGGCAGGGACGGCGGAGGAGAGTCCTGAGCAGCACGACCGAATGGTATCGGCCCGGATTTCAGGCAATAAAAAAGCAGACCCGCAGGTCTGCTTTTTTTATGGCGTTTGCGCGGCAGTTACGCTGCGGCCATGCCCTTGATCTGGGCGGCAAGGCGGCTCTTGTGGCGTGAGGCCTTGTTCTTGTGAATGATCTTCTTGTCGGCGATGCGGTCGAGCGTGCTGACCGATTCCTGATAGGTCTTCATCGCAGCGGCTTTGTCGCCGGCCTCGATGGCCTTCTGGACGGATTTGATGGCCGTGCGCAGCGTGGAACGCTGGCTGGCATTGTGCTGGCGACGCTTCTCGGACTGGCGTGCGCGTTTGCGTGATCCTGCGGTGTTGGCCATGGTGCCCTTGTTACCCTTGGGGAGGCTAAATTGGAAGGGCGCGAGTATATCGGCTAAGCCATTCTGGCGCAAGTGAAACTGCCGGTGCGGGAAGGGCGCCGACATATAATGCGCAAATGACACCATCCGGCCCCGCCACGCCCCGAAAAAGCCTTCTGAGGGCGCTTGCGACGGTCAGCAGCATGACCCTGGTTTCGCGGATTCTGGGATTTGTCCGGGACTCGGTCATCGCCCGTGCTTTCGGCGCTGGAATCGCCACTGACGCGTTTTTCATTGCCTTCCGCATTCCCAACCTGCTGCGCCGGCTGTTTGCCGAAGGTGCTTTTTCCCAGGCCTTTGTACCCATCCTGGCCGAGTACCGTTCCGGGCAGGGCGAAACGGCAACGCATGTACTGGTGAATCGCGTGGCCACGCTGCTCGGGCTGGTCCTGATCGTCGTGAGTGCGGTGGGCATCGTTTTTGCGCCTTTCATCATCTACGTCAGTGCACCCGGGTTTGTCGCGTCGCAGGAAAAATTCGACCTGACCGTGGCGATGCTCAGGGTGACCTTTCCCTACATCCTGTTCATCTCGCTGGTCTCATTGGCCGGCGGTGTTCTGAATACCTGGAGCCGGTTTGCCGTTCCGGCGCTGACACCGTCGCTGCTGAATGTGGCAATGATTGCCGGCGCCACCGTGGCGGCGCCTTATTTCGATCCGCCGGCCATGGCGCTTGCCTGGTCGGTGTTTGCGGGCGGCATACTGCAATTGTCGCTGCAGGTGCCCGCGCTGATGCGCGTCGGCATGCTGCCCCGGCCGCGAATCGGCTGGTCGGATCCCGGCGTGCAGCGCGTCTTCAAGCTCATGCTGCCGGCCGTGGTCGGCGTTTCCGTTGCGCAGATCAGCCTGATCATCAACACCATCTTCGCTTCATTCCTCGATAGCGGCAGTGTGTCCTGGCTGTATTACGCCGACCGCCTGATGGAATTTCCCACAGGGCTCCTCGGTGTCGGGCTGGGGACGATATTGCTGCCCAGCCTGTCGCGGTATCACTCCCAGGTGGCCACTGAGGAATATTCGAAGCTGCTCGACTGGGGACTGCGCCTCGCGCTGCTGCTGGCCTTGCCGGCTGCGGTTGCATTGGCAGTGCTCGGTGTGCCACTGGTGGCGACACTGTTCAAGTACGGCCAGTTTGCCGAGCACGATGTGTGGATGACGCGCCAGGCACTGGCCGCCTACGCCCTGGGCCTCGCAGGACTGATCCTCATCAAGGTGCTCGCGCCCGGCTTCTATGCCCGGCAGAACATCCGCACGCCGGTGAACATCGCCATCATCACGCTGGCTTTCACGCAACTCCTGAACGCAGTCTTCATCGGGCCGTTGCGGCATGCGGGGCTGGCGCTGGCGATCGGACTGGGCGCCTGCCTCAATGCCTTCCTGTTGTACCGCAAGCTGCGTGAGCACGACATCTACCATCCCCAACCGGGCTGGCAGTTGTTCTTCATGAAACTGGTACTGGCGCTCGGAGCGATGGGTGCCGTGCTGTGGACGGCCATGGGACCGGAAACCTGGTGGCTGCAGAGTGCGGCCGTGCTGCGTGTGCTGGCGCTCGGCGGTCTGGTTGTGCTCGGCAGTTCGATCTATTTCGGCGCCCTGTGGCTGCTCGGATTCAGGCTGGCGGACTTCCGGCGTCGGACGGCATAGTAGTGAAAAGCCGCTATAATTCAAAACTTTGCGATTCCCTGCCTGTCTCGGGCGGATAGTTCATGATCGTCACCCGCGGCCTTGCGGCCCCCCACGTCGTTTCAAGCGCACGCCCTGCCGGCTCGGCCGTCACCATCGGCAATTTTGACGGCGTCCACCGGGGGCACCAGGCGATGCTGGATCGACTGGTCAATGTCGCGACAACCCGCGCACTGGCCACTTGCGCCCTGACCTTCGAGCCGCATCCCCGGGAAGTGTTTACGCCGCAGCAGGCGCCGGCGCGTCTCACCTCGCTGCGGGAAAAACTCGAACTGCTGCAGTCCTTCGGCGTCGGCCGGACTCACGTGGTGCATTTCACGCGGGCCTTTGCATCAATGTCGCCTCAGGATTTTGTCGAGCGCATGCTGATTGGCACGCTGGGCGCGCGCTGGATTCTGGTGGGCGAGGATTTTCGCTTTGGTGCGCGCCGTGCCGGGGACGTGCCGTTGTTGCGTGCGCTGGGCGAGCGTCATGGCTTTGAAGTCGAGGCGATGTCCAATGTCGAACTGGATGGCCTGCGCATTTCCAGTTCCGCAGTGCGTGCTGCGCTGGCGGCGGGCGACCTCGATCGCGCCGCACTGCTGCTCGGGCGACGCTACAGCATCAGCGGTCGCGTGGTGCATGGCGACAAGCTGGGGAGGGAGCTGGGATTTGCCACCGCCAACATCCAGCTGAAGCACAACCGGCCGCCGCTTGCGGGCATCTTCGCAGTGCGGTTGCATGGCGACGGTGTCGGCACGCGCGATGGCGTGGCCAGCCTGGGCGTGCGGCCCACGGTCAAGGCGGACGGCGCTGCGCCCGTGCTCGAGGTGCACCTGTTCAATTTTGCCGGCGAGTTGTATGGCCGGCATGTGCGGGTTGAATTCCTGCGCAAGATACGTGACGAGGAAAAGTATTCCGACCTCGATACCCTGAAGGCAAAGATCGCCAGCGACTGTGAAGTCGCGCGAAAGATAATCCTGGAAATCGGCAATGACTGACTCGCAATCGAAACCCAAGGCGGACCACAAGTCCACGCTCAACCTGCCCGACACGCCATTCCCGATGCGCGGCGACCTCGCCAAGCGCGAGCCGGTCTGGGTGAGGGAATGGGAAGAGAAGAAGATCTACGAAAAAATTCGCGCGGCCTCCAAAGGCCGGCCGAAGTTCGTGCTGCACGACGGGCCGCCCTATGCCAACGGCGACATCCACATCGGGCATGCGGTCAACAAGATACTGAAGGATGTGATCGTCAAGTCGCGCCAGCTCGCTGGCTTTGATGCGCACTATGTGCCTGGCTGGGACTGCCACGGCATGCCCATTGAAGTACAGATCGAGAAGACCCACGGCAAGAACATTCCCGTCGAGCAGACGCAGAAGCTGGCACGCGCCTATGCCACCGAGCAGGTGGAGCGCCAGAAAAAGGACTTCAAGCGCCTCGGCGTTTTGGGCGAATGGGACCATCCCTATCTGACCATGGCCTACGGCAATGAGGCCGACGAAATACGCGTGCTTGGGCGACTGCTGGAAAAAGGCTACGTCTATCGCGGCCTGAAGCCGGTGAACTGGTGCTTCGACTGCGGTTCGGCGCTGGCCGAGGCTGAAGTCGAATACGCGGACAAGAAGGACGTTTCGATCGATGTCGGATTTCCATTCGCCGAGCCCGACAAGCTCGCGCAGGCTTTCGGTTTGCCGAAACTCCCATCGGAGACGGGCTGGATCGTAATCTGGACCACCACGCCCTGGACGATTCCGGCGAACCAGGCGTTGAATGTCCATCCGGAATACACCTACAACCTGATCGAGACATCGCGTGGCCTGTTGATACTGGCGGCCGACCTTCAGGCCGGCGTGCTTGCACGCTACGGACTGGAAGGCAGAACGCTGGCGTCCTGCACGGGTGCAGCACTGGAAAAGATCAACTTCCGCCATCCGTTCTACGACCGCCTGTCACCCGTTTACCTCGGCGACTACGTCACGCTCGACACCGGCACCGGCATCGTGCACAGCGCGCCCGCTTACGGCATCGAGGACTTCCAGTCCTGCCGCGATTATGGGATGAAGGACGACGAAATCCTCACGCCGGTGATGGGCGATGGCAAGTACGTTTCATCGCTGCCGTTCTTCGGCGGCATGATGATCTGGAAGGCCAATCCCGAGATCGTGAAGAAGATGGAAGAGACGGGTTGCCTGTTCCATTCGGCCGGTTATGTGCACAGTTACATGCACTGCTGGCGCCACAAGACGCCCATCATCTACCGCGCCACCACGCAGTGGTTCGCCGGCATGGACGAAGTGCCCGGCTATCACGGCAAGAAGCCCGCGAAGTCGCTCCGCGCCACTGCGCTGCACGGCATCGAGGCGACGAAGTTTTTCCCCGAATGGGGCAAGGCGCGGCTGCACGGCATGATCGCGAACCGTCCGGACTGGACGCTGTCGCGCCAGCGCCAGTGGGGCGTACCCATGCCGTTCTTCATCCACAAGGAGACCGGTGCGCTGCATCCTCGCACACCCGAGTTGCTGGAGAAGGTTGCGAAGCTGGTCGAGAAAACCGGCATCGAGGCATGGCAGACGCTGGACGTGAACGAACTGCTGGGCGCGGACGCTGCGCATTACGACAAGATCAAGGACACGCTGGACGTGTGGTTCGACTCGGGCTCGACGCACCAGACCGTGCTGGGCGGCCCGGATGGCAAATCGGGTTCGCATGGCGGCGAACTCGGTTTCCCGGCGGACTTGTATCTCGAAGGCTCGGACCAGCATCGCGGCTGGTTCCATTCCTCGCTGCTGGTGTCGTCCATGCTGAACGGCGTGCCGCCCTACAAGGCGCTGCTCACGCATGGGTTTGTAGTCGACGGCCAGGGGCGCAAGATGTCCAAGTCCGTGGGCAATGTGATCGCCCCGCAGAAGGTATCGGACACACTGGGCGCGGAAATCCTGCGACTGTGGGTGGCCAGCACCGATTACTCGGGCGAGTTGTCCATCTCCGATGAAATCCTCAAGCGCGTGGTGGAGGCCTATCGCCGCATCCGCAACACGCTGCGCTTCCTGCTGGCGAATACCGCGGACTTCGATCTGGCGCGAGACGCAGTGCCGCCGGAGGAATGGCTGGAGATCGACCGCTATGCGATTGCACGCGCAGCCGAACTGCAGCGCGACATCCTCGCCGACTACGAGCGCTATGAACTCCATCCGGCGGTGGCAAAGCTGCAGACCTTCTGCTCCGAAGACCTGGGCGGCTTCTACCTCGACATCCTCAAGGACCGGCTCTACACCAGCGGCCGGGATTCAAAGGCGCGGCGCGCTGCGCAGTCGGCGCTGTGGCACATCGCGCAAAGCCTGCTGCGCATGATGGCGCCCATCCTGTCGTTTACCGCGGAGGAGGGCTGGAAGGTGCTGAACCCCGGCGACGACACGATCTTCACCCACGTCCATCACGAACTCCCGGCCATCGCGGATTCCGCGATCCTGCTGGACCGCTGGACGAAGCTGCGCGCCATCCGTTCCGATGTCGCCAAGCAGCTTGAGGAGGCACGCACGGCGGGCAAGATCGGGTCCTCCCTGCAGGCGGAGGTCACGATTCGCGCCAGCGGCGAGAAGCTGGCGCTGCTGCAATCGCTGGGTGATGACCTGCGTTTCGTGCTGATTACGTCGAAGGCGGTGGTCGAGCCTGCCGCTGAAGCCGAAGCAAGCGTGCTGGTCGTTCCAAGCACGCATGCCAAGTGCGAGCGCTGCTGGCATTACCGTGCCGATGTCGGCACGCATGCCGGCCATCCGGGCATCTGCGGCCGCTGCGTTGAAAACCTCACCGGGCCCGGCGAGGCGCGTTCGCATGCCTGAGGGCGGAGCCTTGAACCAGGCCGCCGGTGCATTTCGGCTCAGGCTGCGCGGGCTCGCGGGCTGGCTGATTCCGGCCATGATCGTGGCCGCACTGGATCAGTGGAGCAAGGATCGGGTGGTGGCCGCGCTGCAGGCAGGGGAGCGTGTGACCGTGACCTCGTTCTTCGACCTGGTGCTGTGGTTCAATTCAGGCGCGGCCTTCAGCTTCCTGGCCGGGGCCGACGGCTGGCAGCGCGGGCTGTTCGTCGTGATTGCGCTGGTGGCAATCGGGGTCATCACCCGTTTGCTGTACCGCCATCCGGAACAAATGCTTTTCTGCGCAGGTCTCAGCCTGATACTGGGCGGTGCATTGGGCAATCTCTGGGACCGGGTGGTGCACGGGCACGTGGTCGATTTTCTGCTGATTCATGCCGGCGGGTATTACTGGCCGGCGTTCAATCTGGCCGACTCGGCCATTACCGTCGGTGCAGCGTTGATAATATTTGATGGGTTCAGTCTCAAGGAATGAGGAACTTTTCATGAAAATGAATAGAATTCCGGATGAAGCGGGCGGTGCGGAGTCCGAGGTCCTGCTGGCAACGCCGCGGGGTTTCTGTGCCGGCGTGGAGCGCGCCATCGGTATCGTGGAGCGCGCCATTGCCATCCACGGCGCACCGATCTATGTGCGTCATGAAGTGGTGCACAACAAGTATGTGGTCGATGACCTGCGCGCCAAGGGCGCGATCTTCATCGAGGACCTTGAAGTCGTTCCGCCCGGAAGCACGCTGATCTTCAGCGCCCATGGCGTGTCGAAGTCGGTGCGTGCCGACGCCGAGGCGCGCGGACTCAAGGTGTTTGATGCCACCTGTCCGCTGGTCACGAAGGTGCACGTCGAGGTGGCCAAGATGCGCGACAGCGGCCGTGAGATCGTCATGATCGGGCATCGCGGCCATCCGGAGGTTGAGGGCACCATGGGCCAGGCACAGGACGGCATGTACCTGGTGGAAACGGCTGACGACGTGAAGCGCCTCGAGGTGCGCGACCCGGAGCATCTGGCCTACGTCACGCAGACCACCCTGTCGGTGGACGATGCAGCAGTGGTGGTGGCGGCGCTGAAGACACGATTTCCGATGATCATCGGTCCGAAGAAGGACGACATCTGCTATGCCACGCAGAACCGCCAGGACGCCGTGAAGTTCATGACACCGCAATGCGACGTGGTCATTGTGGTCGGCTCCCCGAACAGTTCCAACTCCAACCGGCTGCGCGAAGTGGCGCAGGGGCGAGGCGCCGAAGCCTACATGGTCGACTCCGCCGATGAACTGCAACCGGAGTGGATCATCGGCAGGCGGCGAATCGGCGTGACCGCCGGTGCATCAGCCCCGGAAGTGCTGGTGCAGGATGTCATCGCCAAGCTGCAACAGCTTGGCGCAAAGCGAGTGACCCAGCTCGACGGCATCGAGGAGAATGTCGTGTTTCCGCTGCCCAAGGGGCTTGCCGGCTGAATATCCGGGCCGCGGCTGCGCCCCGTTCATGAGGGGCCTCAGGGCCCAACCGCAGTGACGCTCATGCCGCCCGGCGTTCCGTCGGGATTCTGGTAGTGCACTTCCATTGAAATCTGGCTGGCGACCTGCTTCTGGCGCAATTCCCCCGGAGAAAACCTGGTACGCATCAGCGAGGCCACGGTGTTTGCTTCGAACATGCCCGGCGGATCTGCCTTGTCGATGAGTACGTTGTCAACGCCGCCCCGCTCGTTGATCAGAACGCGCGCAACGACCACGGCTTCGCGTACCGTCGATTCGGCGGGATAGTCGAAGCGGATGCCTTCGAGGGGGGCTGGCGCCCTGGTCAGGTGGGATGCGAGGTAGTAGCTCTTGGTCGGCTTCAGGGCCAGCGGCAGGGCGTCGGAGCCGACGTCGGTGATGGCCGAGTCGGCCTGCGTTGTCGGCAATGGTGAAGGCCGGTCCGTGATGCTGCGGATGGGTTCGTCCGCCGGTTTCGTTTCCGGATCATCGTCGGCCGGAGGGAGCGCAACCAGATGCGCGATGAGCAGGCTGGAACCGCCGGGTGCGGCGTCAACCCAGCCGGCCCGGACTCCGAAAATTGCCGCAGCATGCAGCGCTATCGAGGCGATGACTGCCAGAGTCATCCGGCGCTGCCAGGGCGGCAGCGCGCGGAGCCGGATTACGGGTTGAGAGTGCGACCAGGCCACGCGCATTGATACCGTATGTTCCGGAGGCGGGCGGGAGCCCTATTGCGAAATCTCCCGCCAACTGATGCGTTTGCCGACCGGTGACGGTGTGTCAAACGGTGCGCCGACCGTGGTCTGCTTGGCATCCGACGTGGTGGTGATGACCACGGTGCGGCCGTCCGGCAGGCGCACGATGTTCAGGCCGACCACCAGGGAGTCGGACAGTTTCTGTGAAACGGCACCTGCGCTGCTGCTGGCCACTGCGGCACCGGTGGCGTAGTTCACGAAATTGAGCCAGCTGTAGCCGCCGATGGTGCAGGCCGAACTCTGCGGTACGTTGCTGCCGAAGACCAGCGTCCCCAGTTGCAGCCGCATGTCCACGCTGACACGCTCGCCGATGTCGCTCAGGTCGATCACCCATCCGGCGGCCACATTGCATGCCGCCGCGTTGCCGGTACACGACACCGTGCGCGTGGCCGTGGAGCCCGAGCCGACGGTGGTCATGGCCAGGGGCTTGAGCGCGGCGCGCAGGTCCGGATAGACGGGGCCTGCGGTCAGCGGATCGACAAATCCGTAGACCGACTGCTGCTGGGTGTCGGACAGGTCGCTGGCGCCCAGCATCTTGCCCGTGGCAACCATGATGAACACGTTGGTGCCGTTGAGTGCAACCTCGGGCTTGGTGGAGATCGGCTGGGCGATGCCGCCAGAGGTCTTGGCCGTGCCGATCAGCGCGGCTTCACGGCCGGCGGGCGCAATCGTGTCGTTGATGTCAAAGCGCCAGATGTTGCCCAGCAGATCGTTGCCGTAGATTCGCGTCGCGGTGTTGTTCACCAGCCCGTTGTCCGTCATGCCGTTCATGTAGTTCAGGCCGCTGGGGGTCGACGAGTCGCCGGCCGTGGTGGCGATCTTGTAGAGGATCATGCCGTCCTGGGCACGCAGCACGTAAAGGTAACCCAGGCCGTCCCCGGTCTTCACCGGGCTGTTGACGTTGTTGTAGCCCGAGGTGACGATCACCACCCAGGTGCCGTCGTTGAGCTTGGTGACAATCGGATTGCTGTAGCTGTAGCCGCCGATGGTGCAGGCCGAACTCTGCGGTA
>CAIYPG010000052.1 GCA_903928055.1 uncultured beta proteobacterium
AGCTACATCGGCGAATTCCGCAATTTCCGCTGCTAACAACTTTCCTAGACCCGGGCAGTACCACTTGCTCCCGGAAAAATATGGAGCGGGTGAAGGGAATCGAACCCTCGTCGTAAGCTTGGAAGGCTTCTGCTCTACCATTGAGCTACACCCGCCCTGAGTGATTCAGCCGCACCCACCGACCACGTCATAACCATTGCAAAACCCAAAAGCCGTCAACTTTCGTTGGTGGAGGGGGAAGGATTCGAACCTTCGAAGGCAGAGCCGTCAGATTTACAGTCTGATCCCTTTGACCGCTCGGGAACCCCTCCGACTCCGGCCGAAACGGCTGATTATGCGCGGGTTTTCATACCATGTCAACGAAACCATGACTTGCCGAGGCTATACCCGGAAAACAGCCCGAGGCAGGGCGAACATCTTGGCAATTTAAGGAATTCCTACCCAAAAATCCGCTTGTAAGTAAGCGCTAATAAATCAACCTAGACTGGCAAACTCCCCATGCCGAAATCTTAAAAAATATTTGTTTTCAATAATTTATTGATTTTTTGTGTTCAGCAGTCGCCAGACCTTTTCCGCAGTAACAGGCATTTCGACGTGTCTCACCCCATGACCCGACAAGGCATCGAGAACCGCATGAACCACCGCCGGAACCGCGCCTATGGTGCCAATTTCGCCAACGCCCTTGACCCCCAGGAGATTGGTCTTGCAGGGAACACTTTCGTCAAAAGCGTTGGCCATATCGCCAAAATCATCTGCCCGGGGCAGCGCGTAGTCTGAAAACGAGCCGGTCTGCAACTGTCCCGACGTGTCGTACACCGCCTGTTCCATCAGGGCCTGCCCGACGCCCTGGGCAATTCCCCCCTGGATCTGCCCGGTGACGATCATGCGATTGATGATCCGGCCGATATCGTCCACGCTGGAATGCCTGACCAAGGAAACCGCACCGGTTTCAGGGTCAATTTCCACTTCGCAGACTTGTGCGCCGTTCGGCCATGATGCACCGCCAGCGGTTTCGGTCGCGGCCATGGTGATGATCTGGCCTTCCTGCCTTGCCGCGAGTTCAAAGAAGCCGATGCTGCGGTCGGTCCCCGAAACCAGAAACCTCCCCTGGCTGTAGGCCACGTCCTGTGCCGCAGCTTCCAGGGCCTGCGCCGCCAGTTCCTTACCCTGATCAACCACCTTGCGGCCCGCGGAAACCAGTGCAGAGCCACCGACAAAAGCCGAACGCGAGCCTACGCTCCCGTGACCGGTAGCCTGATCCGTGTCCCCCTGAACGACACGAATCAGCGAAATGTCCAGTTGCAGGATTTCCGCAGCGAGTTGCGCAAAGCTGGTTTCGGTTCCCTGCCCCATGGCCTGCGTGCCTGTGTACACGATGACCTGGCCGGAGGCGCCCACGGTGATGGTGATGGTTTCGGTCGGAACCGCGCCGGTCCATTCGATATAAACGGCCAGCCCCCTGCCGCGCAGCCGCCCGCGATGCGCGGACCCGGCCTTGCGTTCCGCGAATCCGTTCCAGTCCGACAAGGCCAGCACCTGATCCAGCATCCTGCCGAAATCGCCCGAGTCGTAGGTCTGGCCAATCGGCGTCCGATACGGAAATGCCGATGGTGGAATGAGGTTGCGTCGCCGGAGCTCCACCGGATCGATGTTCATTTCAACGGCAGCCTTCTGGACCAGCCGCTCCATCAGGTAATTGGCCTCCGGCCGCCCGGCGCCACGATAGGCGCCGGTGGCTACCGTATTCGTTAGCACCGCACGCATGTGATAGTCCACCGTCGGCATGTGGTACACGGAGGTCTGCACGCGCGGACCAATCATCAGCGGAATAATGAGACCGGACCCGACCGTTGGCGCACCCACATTGCCCAGCGAACGCATGCGCAGGCCCAGGAATTTCCCGTCCGCATCAAGTGCCAGCTGCGCCTTGAAGTGCTGGTCACGCCCCATGTGCGCGTTCAGGAAGTCTTCGCTGCGATCGGCGCGCCACCGCACCGGCCGCCCCAGTTTGCGCGCGGCGTGGCAGACCAGCGCATCTTCCTGCCCGAGGCCGGTTTTCACGCCGAACCCGCCGCCGATGTCCCCGATCACCACCCGGTAGTCCTCGGGTTTTCCCTTGAACACATCGGCCAGCAACTGGCGGGCCGCAGTCGGCGTCTGGTTCTGCGTGTACAAGGTGGTGCGCCCGTCCTCGACGGAGCCGATGGAGCAGCGCGGCTCGATCGGATTGACGATGAGGCGCTGGTTCCACAACTCCAGTTCGGTCACATGCGCGGCCTTCGCAAACGCCTCGTCCGTGGCCTTCGCGTCGCCCATCCTCGCCTCGGCCGCAACATTGCCCTCGGCCCCGGGGAACAGTTGCACGGCACCGGGCTCGACTGCACGGCGCGCATCCACGACCGCCGGCAGCTCTTCATACGAAACCTGCACCAGCTCAACAGCGTCCTGGGCCTGTGCCCTGGTCTCGGCGACGACTGCGGCCACCGGCTGGCCGGCGTAATACACCATGCCGTCGGCCAGCGGAAAGCGCGGAGGGACAACCATCGGCGTGCCATCTGCACGCTTGAACATCATCGGCACAGGAATGAAACCGACCCCGTCTGCCTTGAGATCATCCATGCACCAGACGGCGAGAACCCCGGGCGCCGCCCTTGCTGCAGACAGGTCAACAGCCGTGATGCGCGCGTGGGCATGCGGTGCCCGGGCCACCACCAGCGCGGCCTCATTCGGGAATTGCCGGTCATCGCTGAACAGGCCGCCGCCAAGCAGAAGGCGGTCGTCTTCAAGGCGCTTCTGCGTGCGCGAAGACCCGAACTGCGCGGATGCCGGATCAAATTGCTGGATGGGTACGGGCATCGATTTTCAGCCTGTAAAACGTGGAGGTAAATAGTACCAAAGGAGCGACGCCGAAAATGCACAACCGCCGCCCGCGATAGAATGCGCGCTCTTTGCACGCGAAGTCCTACAGGGCACTCAATGAAACTCGCATCGATCAAGAACGACACCCGCGACGGCGCGCTTGCCGTCGTATCCCGCGACCTGAAGCATGCCGTGATCGTCCATGACATCGCCCCCACGCTCCAGTCGGCGCTCGATGACTGGAGCTACATCGCGCCGCAGCTCGAGAATCGTTACGATGAATTGAACCGCCAGCCCGGGTCGGGCGCCTTTGCCTTCGATCCCGCCATGTGCATGGCTCCCCTGCCACGCGCCTACCAATGGCTGGAAGCGAGCGCCTACCTGCCGCATGTCGAGTTGCTGCGCAAGGCCCGCGAAGCGGCCATGCCTGCCGACAGCAAAAAGGATCCGCTCATGTACCAGGGCGATTCCGATTACTTCATCGGTGCGTGTGACCCGATTGAAGCGGCAAGCGAGGATTGGGGCGTGGACCTTGAGGCCGAAGTGGCGGTCATCCTCGAGGATGTTCCGGCAGGCATCAAGCACGATAAGGCAGGAGAAACCATCCGCCTGCTGGCGCTGGCCAACGACGTCTCCCTGCGCAACCTCATACCCGCAGAACTTGCCAAGGGCTTCGGTTTCATCAACGGCAAGGCGGCCACGGCGTTCTCGCCGGTTGCGGTCACGCCGGACGAACTCGGTTCCGCATGGGATGGAAAACGCGTGCTGCGTCCGATCGTGGTGCGCGTCAACGACACGCTGCTGGGCGAACCCGATTGCGGCAGCGACATGCAGTTTGATTTCCCGCGCCTGATCGCGCATGCGGCAAAGACGCGGCGCCTGGGCGCCGGCGCCGTGCTGGGGTCGGGAACCATATCCAACGCAGGCCACAAGACCGGGCATGCCTGCATCGCCGAACTGCGTGCCGTGGAAACCCTGGAGAACAGGGATCTGACGCCCTACCTCCGTTTCGGCGACCGCGTGCGCATTGAAATGCTGGATGCGAGCGGACAATCCATCTTCGGCACGATCGACCAGATCGTCGTGCAGCACCCGGTGCCACGGAAATCTGTGGACGCCGCCCCGGAAGATGACAGCCAGGCCTGACGTCCCCGGTCAGTTGTATTTACGGATGAAGTCCCGGATACGCGGATAGACCACTTCGCGCCATCGCCGCCCGCTGAATATCCCGTAATGTCCGGCCTTGGGCACCTCGAAGTGCTCGCGGTCCTTCGCAGGAATCCCGGTACACAGGTCATGCGCGGCGGCAGTCTGGCCATTGCCCGAGATGTCATCCAGCTCCCCCTCAATGGTGAGCAGCGCCGTTCGTTTGATGTCCTGCGGCCGGATCAGCTGGTCGCGCACGAACAGCCTGCCCTTGGGCAACTGGAACTCCTGGAACACGCGCTTGATCGTGTCGAGGTAATACTCCGCCGGCATGTCCAGAACCGCGTTGTACTCGTCATAGAAGCGGCGATGCGCAGCCGCCGACTCGTCATCACCTTCCAGCAGGTGATTGTAGAAATCCCAATGTGCGTTGGCATGGCGCGATGGATTCATCGCAACAAAGCCCATGTGCTGCATGAAGCCCGGATAGACGCGACGCATGTAGCCCGGGTACTTGAGCGGCACGCGATGAATCACGTTCTGCTCGAACCATGAATACGGTTTTTCGAGCGCCAGGTTGTTCACCGCCGTGGGACTTTTTCGCGCATCAATCGGACCGCCCATCATCACCATGGTGCGGGGCTTGACCGCCTCGTTGAGCGTCGAAATCAGCGACACTGCAGCCAGCACCGGCACGGTGGGCTGGCACACTGAAATCACGTGCATGTCCGGGCCGAGAAACGTGATGAACTCGCGCACGTAATCGACATAGTCGTCGAAATGGAACGGTCCGTCCGACAGCGGCACCATCCGGGCATTGACCCAGTCGATCACGTAGACATCATGCTCCGGCAACATCACCCGCACCGTATCGCGCAGCAGCGTCGCGTGGTGCCCGGACAGCGGCGCCACCAGCAGCACCTTGGGATCGGCCCTGCCCTTGTGACGCGCCGGCAAATCGCGCTCGAAGCGCAACAGCTTGCAGAACGGCTTGTCCACCGCAACCGTTTCGCGAACCGGCACCGTCTTGCCATCAATGACACACTCGTGCAGGCCGAAGGCCGGCTTATCGTAGCGCTGCGTCAGGCGGAAAAAGACCTCGGTGGCTGCCGCCATTCGCCGGCTTTCCGGCAAATAGGAGAAAATGCTGAACGGACTGGTGAAAAGCTGCAGGCTGCTTCTCGCCATATGATTCCAAGGCTGGATGAAGGCGTGCTGCATTTCGTGCAGGTTGTAAAGCAACAAGATCTCCTGACTGAAGCCAGTGAAACTTATACCAGACCACCGCCTATTGTGCACTGCGACATGCCATCACCGCAAAGTGCTACAGTAGCGTCGACCCGGCGGGGGCCTAGATCTGCAGGGCAGAAAAACCCGCTGCGTGCGTCCGAAGGTACAAAAGAGGCACTGACTTGGCCCGACTCCTGATCATTGACGACGATGTAATGCTTCTCGATCTGCTGCAGTTGCACCTGTCGGGGCGCGGCATATCCGTGGAAGTCGCCGAGAACGCAGCCGTGGCGCTGCGCAGCATCATCGACAGCCCGCCCGACCTGATCATGCTCGACCTGGGCCTGCCCGACCTTGACGGCATGGAAGTCCTGCGGGCCATCAAGGGCGATGAGGCCTCCCGCCATCTGCCGGTCATCGTGATCACCGGCACGGATACCGAGGACAAATACATCCAGGCCAGAGCGCTGGG
Organism: uncultured beta proteobacterium; assembly: GCA_903928055.1. Taxonomy (GTDB): domain Bacteria; phylum Pseudomonadota; class Gammaproteobacteria; order Burkholderiales; family SG8-39; genus CAIYPG01. The sequence continues at coordinate 5,708 of CAIYPG010000052.1, forward strand.
GGCCGACGCCTTCCTGAACAAGCCGGTGCAGCGCGACGACCTCATCAACGAGATTTTTTCACGTCTCGCGCGCAGCGTCGCCAGCAAACCGGCAACGCCCTGAGGCGCAGCAGCGTTTCAGGCGCCGCCCGGCGCATTCACTTCGGCGAGCCGACAGTCTCGTCACGCAATGCCCGGCGCAGTATCTTGCCGACATTCGTCTTGGGCAGTTCGGTGCGGAATTCGATCACCTTGGGCCGCTTGTAGCCGGTGAAGTTGTCGTGGCAGTACTTGCGCAGTGCTTCCTCCGTCAACCCCGGATCCTTTTTCACCACGAAGAGCTTCACCGCCTCTCCCGAGTGTTCATCGGGGATGCCGATCGCCGCGCATTCCAGCACGCCCGGATGGGCGGCGACCACCGCCTCGATCTCATTCGGATAGACATTGAAGCCGGACACCTTGAGCATGTCCTTCTTGCGATCGACCAGGCGTATGTAGCCCTTGTCGTCCATGATCCCCAGATCACCGCTCTTGAAATAGCCGTCGGCGGTCATCGCCGTCGCCGTGCTCTCGGGCTGGTTCCAGTAGCCGGCCATCACCTGCGGTCCGCGGATGCAGATCTCGCCGGCCTCGCCCTGCGCCACTTCGCGCCCCTCGTCGTCGCGTATCGAAATATCAGTCGATGGCACCGGCAGTCCGATGGCGCCGTTGTACTCCTTCATGTCGAGCGGATTGATGGTCGCCGCGGGCGACGTTTCCGACAGGCCATAGGCTTCGACCAGCGTGCAGCCGGTGGCCTCCTTCCAGCGGTCGGCCACCACTTTCTGCACCGCCATGCCGCCGCCCAGCGTCACGCGCAGGGCGGAAAAATCCACGCGGGAAAAGCCCGGCTGGTTCAGCAGCCCATTGAACAGGGTGTTCACGCCGGTAAACATGGTGAAGCGGTGCTTGCGCAATTCCTTCACGAACCCGGCCATGTCGCGCGGATTGGTGATGAGTACATTCAACCCGCCAAGCTTCAGCATCAATAGGCAATTAGCTGTAAGTGAGAATATATGGTAAAGCGGCAGCGCGGTGATGATGACCTGATCCTCCCGCTCCAGGACAAATGGATGCACCCAGGCAGCCGCCTGCTCGAGATTGGCGAGGATGTTCCGGTGCAGCAGCGTCGCCCCCTTGGATACGCCGGTGGTACCACCGGTGTACTGAAGGAATGCGACATCATCCGGGCCCACCTCAACCGGCTTCAGCGACCTGCCAGCGCCCTCTTCCATCAGCGCATTGAAACGCAGGGCCCCGGGGATGTTCCATGCCGGCACCAGGCGCTGCAGATGGCGGACCACGAAATTGACAATGACCCCCATGAAACCCAGCCGGTCGCCCAATGAGGCCACCACCACATGCTTCACCTGCGTGGCCGCCTTGACCTGCTGCAGGACATGCGCGAAGTTCTCCAGAATCACGATCACTTCAGCGCCGGAATCCTTCAACTGGTATTCCAGCTCGCGCGGCGTGTACAGCGGATTGACATTGACCACGGTGCAACCGGCGCGCAACGTGCCGAAAATGCAGATCGGGAACTGCAGGCAATTGGGCATCATCAGGGCCACCCGCGCCCCGCGCGCCAGCCCCATGCCTTGCAACCAGGCACCAAAGGCCGCCGACTGCTGCTCCAGTTCGCGAAAACTGATCGTTGCACCCATGTTGTGGTACGCGGGACGATCGCCGAACAGGGCGCAATTCTTCTGGAACAGTTCACCCACCGAGCGATGCTGCTTCCAGTCGATTTCTGCAGGAACGCCGGGGGGATAACTCTTCAGCCAGATTTTTTCCATGGCCATCTCTCCTCGTTTTTCTCGGCTCAACCCATTATTCCCTGAAAATCCGCCCCTGTCAGGTATGTGAAAGCCGGCCCTCGATCAGGCGCCCGGTGATGTAACCCGCAGTCGCAGCGCAAATGAACCCAGGAATGCCGGAATGGCGAGACTGACGAAAGCCCACCCCCAGGCATCCGGCCTGGCGTTGCCGCCGAACGCATCAAGCACAATCCCGAATACCAGCGGACCTGCGAAACCTGCGCCAAAGCCCAGCGTTGCATGCACTGCGATGCTGGCACCGCGCAGATGGGGCGCCGATGCGCCCACCATTCCGGACGTGAGCGAAGCCGAATCACCCATGATCGCGAACATGTGCAACAGGGCCATGGCCGCAAGCAACGGCCATGGGAGGCCACACAGGAAGCCCAGCAGCGATGTGAGCAGCGCCGAGACCAGCATCGTGTTCCAGATGACCCGTTCGCGACCATGGCGCAGCGAAAGTTCATTGCCGGCAATGCTGGCCAGCGGCGACACCAGCAGGTTTGCCATGGCAGCCACCATTACCGGTGTGGGAGCCGGCTGCCCCGCCGCGGATGCTGTGACCGCCGTTCCCGCAGCGGCGAAGGTGAGGAAGGCCACCAGCCAGGAGCGCGATCCGAACAACTCCCAGCAATGCACCGCGTAACCGAAGATGTAACGCACCGCATCGCGCTGCGTGAACACCGCGCGCAGGCGCTCGGCGCGGCTTTCAGTGCTTTCATGCACATGACCCGGCGGCATCAGCGCCCACACCAGCAACCCCGCGAGCACGGGTCCGGCGGCAGACAGCATGAAAGCGCCCTGCCAGCCGAAATGCGTGGCGATGGCACCCGCCAGCAGGATCGACAGGCCGGTCCCCACGCCATACGTCGAGGTATAGAACGACACGCTGCGGCTCTGCGTCGGGCCGGGTGCGTGATCGGCCAGCAGTTTGAGGCCGGGCATGTAGGTGCCGGCAATGCCCGCACCGATCAGGAACTGGAACGCCATGGCTGTCAGCGTGCCTGCGGCAAACAGCGCAAACCCGGCCGCTCCGGCGGCCGCCATCAGGCTGGCCGCAAAATACACCCGGCGGGCATCCACGCGATCGGTCAGGCCGGAAAGAAAGGGCGAGAAGACCATGTAGCCGGCAAAGAACACGCCGCTCACCAGCCCCGCCTCGGTGCTGCTCAGCCCCCACAGCGCCTGCAACTGCGGCAGCAGCGTGGGCCATGTCGCAAAACCCAGCATCGACAGCGCATGCGCCGAGCACATCAGGACAACACGTCCCGTCGGAGAAAGATCCCTGATCACATCACCCCGGATGCTGCCGGCTGGCCGCGGCTATCGATGAATGCGCTCCAGGCGATCAACGCTGCAATCAGCGCTGTTTGAACACCGGCTTGCGCTTTTGCACGAAGGCATTCATGCCTTCCTTCTGGTCCTCGGTGGCAAACAGCGAATGGAACAGGCGCCGCTCGAACAGCAGCCCCTCGGAGAGCGGCGACTCGAAAGCACGGTTCACCGCCTCCTTGGCCATCATCACCGAAGGCAGCGAGTACTGGCAGATCTGCAGCGCAGCCGCCAGCGCCTCGTCGAGCAGCCTGTCGGCGAGCACCACGCGCGACACCAGCCCTGCACGCTCGGCTTCGGCTGCATCCATCATGCGCCCGGTCAACACCAGGTCCATGGCCTTGGCCTTGCCCACGGCGCGTGGCAGCCGCTGCGTGCCGCCCGCGCCGGGCAGGATGCCGATCTTGATTTCCGGCTGGCCGAATTTCGCGCTGTCTGCGGCAATGATGAAGTCGCAGGTCATGGCGAGCTCGCATCCGCCCCCCAGGGCGAATCCCGCCACCGCGGCAATCACCGGCTTGCGGATGCCCTTCAGGCGATCCCAGCGCGACAGATAAGCGCCCTTGTACATGTCCATGTAGGACATGTCCTTCATCGCGCCGATGTCGGCCCCCGCAGCAAAGGCCTTCTCGCTGCCGGTGACAATGATGGCACCGATGTTTTCATCGGCATCAAAAGCCTCCAGCGCATCACCCAGTTCGTTCACCAAGTCGTCATTCAGCGCATTGAGCACGTTGGGGCGGTTGAGCGTGACCAGGCCGACGCTGCCGCGGGTTTCAGTCAGGATGAACTGGTATGCCATGTGTATTCCTCAGACGGCTCAGACAGGAAGGCCTCGCGCGGCGCGCGAAGCCCGGGTGATTTCGTTGAACTTCTCATCCGTGATCGCCGTGCCATCCATCTGCATGCGGCGGCGCCCGGGCTCGGCTGCTGGCAGTGCTGTCGCCTCCTGCATGACGGCCAGTGAGCGTGCCGCCAGCCTCTGGTAATTGAGATTGGCGGCAATGCGGTTCGTGACCTCCTTTTCGGTCAGATCGCGCACCACCTTCGCCGGATTGCCCGCCACCATGACGCGCGGCGGCACCTGCATCGCGATCTTGACGAAGGTGTTGGCCGCAACAATGGAAGAAGCACCGATGTAGGCGAGGTCCATGATCACCGAATTCATGCCGATCAGGACGCCCGTGGCGATGTGGCAGCCGTGGATGACGGCGCAATGCCCGATATGGCCGTTCTCCTCGATGATGGCGTCCTGCTTCGAGCCGCCATGCACCACGCACCCATCCTGGACGTTGGAGCCGGCCTTGACCACGATACGGCCGAAATCGCCGCGCAACGAGGCACAGGGCCCGATGTAGCAGCGCGGCCCGACGTGCACATCACCGATCAGCACCGCGCTGGGATGCACATAGGCATCCGGATGCACCACCGGCACGAGGCCGTTGAAGGAATACACGTTGACCATGGGAGATGCCCCTGAGACCGGATGGCGGGCATTCTACTACCGTGAGTCGAACGGACTGCCCGCACGCGGGCTGTGTGGCCAACGGGCCCCGGAGAGCCTGCGATTGAAAAGATTGCAAACCCCGGACGATCTCGCCGTTGTGCGAACTGACAACCCGGCATGGATCATACAGACGCCGAGGATGCCCTCCGGCCGGCACGCAGTAACGCAGCCTGCCGGAGTATTGAGCCGGCCCGCAGACGCAGGCCGGCATCAGGCCCGGACTACTGGGCCAGAATCCACTCCACCAGATTCTTGATCTGCGCCATGTCTTTCGCGGGCGAGGTCTTGACGATCTTGTGCTCTTCCTCATGACCATCCGGGAACTTGGCCTTCTCGCCGGAGGTGATGTGCTCGATGAGGCGGGCTTCGGCATTGGCCTTGCCCTTGTATTTCTCGGCCACCTTATGGTACGCCGGGCCATCCTTGTCCTTGTCGATAGCATGGCACTTGAGGCAGTTGTTCTGCTGCGCCAGCTTGCGCGCGGCATCGGCATCCAGGGCCATGGCCTGCACTGAAACAAGACCCAGCAGGGCTGCGGCCACCGCTGAAAGCCTGACCAATCGTTTGGTTTTCATCTGAAACTCCTGTTCATTGTTTTTTAACGCGTCGCATGTGATTCATTATCTGCGCATCGCTGCCGGCAGTGTTTGATCCGGCTCAAATTTCCGCGCAATGGGCCTGTGCAACCGCACCGGCCCATGCTGCATCAATCGTCATCCGGCTCGACATACTCGTTGGGCAGGTGGTGGGCAATGCCCTTGTGGCAGTCGATGCAGGTCTTGCCCTCAGCCTTGGCCTTCATGTGCTTCTTGTAAGGCGTCTGTTTCTGCAGCTCCGGGCTCATGGCATCGAAATTGTGGCAGTTACGGCATTCAATCGATCCGCGATCCTTCATGCGTTCCCATTCATGGGTCGCCAGCACAATCCGCCTGGCCTCGAATTTTTCCTTGGTGTCGATGCTGCCCGTCAGCTTGCCCCAGATCTCGAAACTGGCCTTGGCCTTGCGGATCAGCTTGTGGGTCCAGTCCTTGGGCACATGGCAATCCGAGCAGATCGCGCGCACCCCGGTGCGATTCGAGTAGTGGATGGTTTCCTTGTACTCCTGGAACACCGTGTCGCGCATTTCGTGGCAACCGGTACAGAACTCCAGGGTATTGGTCGCTTCCATGGCGGTATTGAATCCGCCCCAGAAAATGATCCCCGAGACAAACCCGACCGACAGCAATGCAAGGAGGGAGTACTTGGCGCTGGGTCGCTTCAGAAACGACCACAGACGTTTCACTGCACCGGGTTTTGCGCCGTTTTCCGTTCCTTGCATATCCTGTTACTCCT
>CAIYPG010000053.1 GCA_903928055.1 uncultured beta proteobacterium
CCATCAGGGCCGCGAATACCGGCTGCGTCTCACGCAAAACGACAAACTGATCCTGACCGCCTGAATCCATCCTCCAGCAAATACAGAACATCCAACATGTCCGCCGTCTGGGATGCACGCTTTGCCCCTCCCCCGCCACGCGCCCCGCAGCGCGTCGGGGCCGTTGTCGCCGTGGTTGCGCACGCGGCGGTGATTGCACTGCTCCTGACCCACGAACCGGCACGGCGCGCCCTGCTCGAGATGCCGCCCATCATGGTGAGCCTGATCTCGCCCGAGCAGCCCCGCGCAAGATCCGAAGCACCGAAGCCTGCGCCGGTCGCGCGCGCGCAGCCGACAAGAACCATCAAGCCGCCACTGATGGCCGCACCGGTCGAGGCACCTTCGCCAATCACCGTTGCCGCACCGGCGCAAACACCGTCGCCCGTGGTGCCCTCACCTGCTCCACCGCAGGCCGCAGCACCGGCGCAGGCCGCGACACAAACGGCGACACAGCCCGTCACGCAAGCGGTATTCGATGCCAATTACCTGGGCAATCCGGCGGCGGTTTATCCGGCGCAGTCGCTGCGCCTCCGGGAGCAGGGCCGCGTGGTGCTGCGTGTGCTGGTGAGTTCCGCAGGACGCGCGGATGAAGTGCAGATCCGCACCTCGAGCGGATCGTCGCGCCTCGACGATGCGGCGCGCGAGACGGTGCAGCGCTGGCGCTTCGTGCCGGCCCGGCGCGGCACGGAAGCGGTGTCGGACTGGGTCCTGGTTCCGGTGTCGTTCAATCTGAAGAGGTAGCCGTCCATGGATCCCGTACAAGCCGTGCAGGTGGCACAACAGACAGCCGGGTTCGCGAGCTTTCTTGCGCAAAGTGACGCCATCGGCAAGACCCTGCTCCTCATCCTGGTACTGATGTCGATTGCGACCTGGTACCTGATCGTCACCAAGGCCATCTCGGTCGCACTGGAGAAGCGCCGCATTGCGCGCTTCCTGGAAGTTTTCTGGAACGCGCCCTCGATCACGGCGGTGCAGGCGCATCTCGAGGAACATCATCCGGAAGATCCGTTCTCGCACCTTGCCTGGCACGCCATCACCGCGTCACGCCACCACCAGCAGCACGGCACGAACAAGCTGAACGAGGCCGGCTCGACCGGCGATTTCCTCACTCGCGCCATGCGCCGCGTGATCGACGAGGACACCACGCGCCTGGAATCGGGACTCACCGTGCTCGCTTCGGTGGGATCAACCGCGCCCTTCATCGGCCTGTTCGGAACGGTTTGGGGCGTCTATCACGCGCTCATTGCCATCGGCCTGTCGGGCCAGGGCACCCTCGACAAGGTCGCGGGCCCGGTGGGCGAGGCATTGATCATGACGGCGCTCGGGCTGGCAGTCGCCATCCCTGCGGTGCTTGCCTATAACGCCTTCGTGCGTTCCAACCGCCTGGTGCTCGCCAGGCTTGATGCCTTCGCACATGACCTGTATTCGCTGCTCACTACTGGCTCGCATGTCACCGCAACCAATGCCGCCTCCGGCGACGCGGCCGGGCAGGCGCCGATGAAACTCGCCACCGCTGCGGGCGAGGGCATCTGACATGGCCTTCGGCGGATTCAACCAGAACAATGGCGGTGGCGCGCCCATGGCCGAGATCAACATGGTGCCGCTGATCGACGTCATGCTGGTGCTGCTGGTGATTTTCATCATCACCGCGCCGCTGCTGACCGATGCCGTCAAGGTGGAACTGCCCAGGGCCAGTTCATCGCCCAACATCACCCGCCCCGAAAACGTGCAGGTTGCGATCGACGCCAGCGGACGCGTGTACTGGAACGGCACACCGGTGGACCAGCCGGTCTGGCGCGCGCGCATGCAGGCTGCTGCACAGCAGAATCCCCAGCCCGAGATCCATGTGCGTGCCGATGGCAGCGTGGCCTATCGCACGGTTGCACAGGTCATGTCCGATGCGGCGCATCACGGCCTCGTGCGCATCGGCTTTGTCACCGAACCTGGCCAGAACTGAAAACGCCTTGAACGCAATCACGCACACGATGCTGCCGATGGAAAGCTCGCTCGACGCGCTGCCACTCCATCAGCATGCGTATGTGGTCCGGGTGAAGGCCCCGGCCGGCGCCCCCGAATGGGAACTGTGGCTGGCAGAGATCGGCTTCATCCCCGGGGAGCGGGTGACGCTGATGGCACGCGCCCGTCCCGGCGGAGATCCCCTCGTCGTGCGCATCGGCGACTCGACCTTCGCCCTGCGCCGCGCAGAGGCCGCCTGCGTGCAGGTGGCCCTCGATGCGGGTGCAAAGTCATGAACGACTCGGTCATCCATTTCTATGCGACGGGGCCGCTGGTCGCGCTGGTGGGCAATCCCAATTGCGGCAAGACCGCGCTGTTCAACCGGCTGACCGGCAGCCACCAGAAGGTGGCCAATTACGCTGGCGTCACCGTCGAGCGCAAGGAAGGCAAGCTGGTCACGCCCTCCGGAAAATCACTGCGCCTGCTCGACCTGCCCGGCGCCTACAGCCTGCACCCCCGCTCGCCGGACGAGGCGGTGACGGTGAACGTGTTGCAGGGCCGCGCGGCCGGCGAGAAGCGCCCTGACCTCGTGGTCTGCGTTGTCGATGCAACCAACCTGCGCCGCCATCTGCGCCTGGTGCTTGCCGTCAAACGGCTCGGGCTGAACTGCGTGCTGGCCCTGAACATGGCTGACATGGCCGAACAGGCCGGCGTGAAGGTGGATGCCGAAGCCCTGTCCCGCGAACTCGGCATACCCGTGGTGCGCACCGTCGCAATCGACGGAGAGGGCGCGGACAACCTGCTCGCCATGCTTGACGATCCGGTGCTGTGGCATCACGGCCCCGGCGCAGCAGCCGGCACCACCGAGCCCGAATCCGATCCGCGCGGCGACCATGAAGCGGTGCGCGGCATCCTGCAGCGCCTCGGACTGGACGCGGCCGTGCCGAATACCGCCAGCGATGAAATCGACAAGGTGGTGCTGCACCCGGTGGCGGGCCCGCTGCTGCTCACCGTAGTGCTCTTCATGGTCTTCCAGGCGGTGTTTGCGTGGGCGGAGGCCCCCATGAGCTGGATCGAAGCCGCGACCAGCTGGCTGGGCCAGACTGCCAGCGGCCTGCTGCCGGACGGATGGATTCGCAGCCTGGTGGTCGATGGCATCATCGCCGGCGCGGGCGGCGTGGTCGTTTTCCTGCCGCAGATCATCATCCTGTTTTTCTTCATCCTCGTCATGGAGGAAAGCGGCTACCTGCCCCGTGCCGCCTTCCTGCTCGACCGGCTGATGGGCTCAGTCGGACTGTCCGGCCGCTCGTTCATCCCGCTGCTATCGAGCTTTGCCTGCGCGATACCCGGCATCATGGCCGCGCGCACCATCGCCAATCCGCGCGACCGGCTGGTGACCATCATGATCGCGCCGCTGATGACCTGCTCGGCGCGCCTGCCGGTCTATGCCCTGATGATCGGCGCCTTCATTCCGCAACGCCAGGTGTTCGGCGGCCTCGAGCTGCAGGGGCTGGTGCTGTTCGGCCTGTACATCGCCGGCATCGTCAGCGCCATGGCGGTGGCCTGGGTGCTGAAGCGCTTCACCGCGCGCGGCCAGGTGCGCACCCTGATGATGGAACTGCCCGGCTATCACTGGCCGCGCGTGCGCAACATTGCCATCGGGCTGTGGCAGCGCGTGCTGGTCTTCATGCACCGCGTCGGCGGCATCATCCTGACGCTGACCGTCCTGCTGTGGTTCCTCGCCAGCTTCCCCGGTGCCCCCGAAGGCGCGACCGGCCCCGCCATCGAGTACAGCCTCGCCGGCATGTTCGGCCACGCCCTGTCGGTGGTGTTCGCGCCGATCGGCTTCAACTGGCAGATCAGCATCGCGCTGGTGCCGGGACTCGCCGCGCGCGAAGTCGCCGTCAGCGCCCTGGGCACCGTCTATGCACTGTCGGCCACGGGCGATGCAACCGCGCAGGCGCTCATGCCGCTGATCGCAAAATCGTGGAGCCTGGCCACCGCGCTGTCGCTGCTGGTCTGGTACATCTTCGCGCCAATGTGCCTTGCCACGCTCGCCTCGATCAAGCGCGAGACCGGCGGCTGGCGCATGCCGCTGGTTGCCGCAGGCTACCTGTTCACGCTTGCCTATGTGGCGTCATTCCTGACCTACCGCATCGCGCTCTGGTTCGGCGCCTGATCCGAATCTGATGCAAATGCACGCCACATCGAACACCGCAGACAAAGAGGCACTTTCGCACCACTGATTCACCGCAACACCATCTGCAGCAAGCCACCCAGCCTTCGCCAGGTCGCCAGCAAGCCGTTCCAACGACTCCTGGGAGACTCACGTGACTTGCACGACCAACCGGAAATCCGCGCAGCAACCGCTGGCAAGATCCATCGCCAGCCTGTTTGACTCTGACACCTTCCTTCCGACCTGTGCGGCATCCGTAATGGCCTGCATCGGGTTTGTCCCCGCAACGGCCATGGCGCAACAGCCTGAACAGACGCTGCGCGAAATCAAGGTCGAGGCGGCGCCGGACACCGGCTTTCGCACCGATTCCACACCCAGTGCCACGCGCACCGAAACGCCGCTGCGCGACATCCCGCAGTTCATCAACGAGGTACCCCAGCAATTGATCCGCTCGCAGGGCGCCACGAACCTCAGCGATGCGCTGCGCAACGTCCCCGGCATCAGCTACGCCGCCGCCGAGACCGGCACGCAGAACAACCAGGTCCTGTACCTGCGCGGCTTTCCGGTGAATGGCGACATCTACATCGACGGCGTGCGCGATGTGGGTGAATACAACCGTGACCTGTTCGCCACCGAATCGGTGGAAGTCCTCAAAGGCCCCTCGGCCCTGCTGTTCGGGCGCGGCGGAAGCGGGGGCGTCGTCAACCAGAACAGCAAGTCCGCAGACCTGCTGTCCCGCAGGGAAGTCGAGCTGAAATGGGGCTCCTTCCAGCAGAAACGCCTGACCGGCGACGTCAATATGCGGGTGAGTGATGACAGCGCGCTGCGCCTCATTGCCATGAAAGAGGACTCAGGCTCCTTCCGTTTCCCGCAGGGCGTGGAAAAGACCGGTTTCGCGCCCAGCTTCTGGATGCGCCTTGGCAACAGCACCGAAGCCACCGTCTCCTGGTACTACCTAAAGACCCGCGACGTCACCGACTACGGCCAGCCCACGCTGACGGCAGCCGCCACCGGCACCGGGCAATTTGCCATGCCGCCGGTATCGGCGGACAAGTACTACGGCTTCGCCAACTACGACCACACCGATCATCAGACGAACATTTTCACGTTCAAGCTGGAGCACGAGTTCAACAAGGACGTGAGCATCAGGAACACACTGCGCGCCGCCAATTACAAGCGCCAGGTCGAAGCGACGATTGCCACGCTGCGCGCCACCGACGCCAACGGCAATCCGGTGACGCCGTCCACGCCGCTGTCGCTGCTCATGGTGACACGCAACCACGATGGCGGACGCACGCGGGACAATGACGACAATGCCCTGATCAACCAGACCGATGTAACCTGGAAGTTCGATGCCATCGGCTGGAAGCACACCCTGGTCAGCGGCATGGAACTGTCACGCGAAAGACTCAACCGCTGGAACTACAACATGGACGCCGATCCGGCCACGGCCGGCGTGCAGCTCGTAACCTCGCCCACATCGCTGCTCAATCCGGACCCGAACACGCTGCTGTCGTATTCCAAGACGCCAAATCAGCGCGCGGTGTCCCAGGCGGACACAGTGGCCTTCTACGCACAGGACCAGATCGAGCTGAACAAATACTGGAAGACGGTGGCGGGATTGCGCTGGGAACGCTATCACTCCGATGCAAGGACCGAGGACTACTCCACCGGCATCGTCGCCAGCGGCCCGTTCTCGCGCACCGACAAGATGGTCTCCGGCCGCGCCGGCCTCATCTTCCAGCCAACCGAAACACAGTCCTACTACACCTCGATTGCCAATTCCTACAATCCCTCCGGCGAACTCGGCGTGTATTCAGCCACCGGCACGAACCTGACCGTGGTCAACCAGACCCTGGATCCGGAGGAGAACCGCAACTATGAAGCGGGCGCCATCTGGGACTTCAAGGGCGGCATCCAGTTGCGCTCCGCACTGTTCCGCACCGAGAAGATCAACCAGCGCATCAACAACTCGATCACCGGGATCACCGAACTGGCGGGCAAGCGCCGCGTGCAGGGTGTCGAGTTCCAGATCACCGGCTCGATCACGCCGAACTGGGATGTGTACGCAGGCGCGGCATTCCAGAATGGCCGGATCGTCAAAGCCACGACCAACGAGGGCAACTCGCCGCTGGGTGTGGCGGACTCTTCCGCCAGCATCTGGAGCGTGTACAGGCTGGGCGGCGGCTGGGAGGCCGGCGGCGGCGTGACGGCATCCAGCGGCTTCTGGCTGACCGACGCGAACAATGGTGCCGCACCCTCGTATGCCGTTGCAGATGCGACCTTTGCATACGTGCAGAAAAAGTACGAAATCAGGCTGAATGCCTACAACCTTGCCGACAAGACCTACTACACCGGCGGCTACAATAATGCCGCCAACCGTGTCCTGCCGGGGCAGCCCAGGGCGTTTGCAGTAACGTTGCGCTACAGCTTCGACTAAGCTTTCCCACAGCCACTCAAAGGACCTGGCGGAAACTCCGCCGGGCTTCCAGACAGGCAGCCAAATGCTTCTACAGATACCTTCAGTCATCACGCCCGAACAGGCCGCCGCCTGGCGGGCACGCATCGATGCCGCACAGTGGGTGGACGGCAAGACCCTGTCCGGCCATCAATCGGCTCACGTCAAGTACAACGAACAGATGTCGGAACAGGCCCCTGAATTGCGCCAGATCGGCGACGCCATCCTCGACGCCCTGAACGGCAACCAACTGTTCTTCTCCGCCGCACTGCCAAAACAGATCCTTCCTCCGCTGTTCAACCGCTACAGGGAAGGAATGACCTTCGGCAATCACGTTGACGGCGCGATCGTCACGAACGCAGCAACGCGGCAGCGCGTGCGCAGCGACATCTCGGCCACGCTGTTCCTCACAAGGCCGGAGGACTACGACGGTGGAGAACTGCTGATCGAGGACACCTACGGCACGCACCGCATCAAGCTCGCTGCCGGCGACATGATCATTTATCCGTCGACCAGCCTGCATCGCGTCGAGCCGGTGACGCGCGGCGCCCGCATCTCGTCATTCTTCTGGATACAAAGTCTGGTGAAGAGCGATGCGCATCGCAGCATGCTGTTTGATCTGGACATGTCCATCGTGCGCCTGACACGCGACCATCCCGGTGATCCGACAATCATGTCCCTGCTCGGCGTGTACCACAACCTGCTGCGCATGTGGGCCGAACCCTGAGCATCGTTCCACGAATGGTTATTACAATATCAATGTAATGTCTCTTTAAAAGCGGACAATTATTTCAATCTGATCATAATCATATCACATCTCTGCCGGACGGCGGACGCTTGCGGCCATGGATCATGGCCGTCACCAGGTTCTCGCGATGGCGCTGTGAAGTGACAATGACGCCGGCCACATGCAGCGCCACCAGCGGCAGGAGTGCATTGGCAAAGGCCCCGTGCATTTCCTCGACCCACTTCACGCCCCAGTACGCATCGGTGGTGTACAGCCATCCGCTCAATCCGGTCAGGGCCACATCGGCGAGCAGGGCAACGACCATCCATCCGCCCAGAGGGTTGTGTCCGAGGTGGCGCGCCTCGCGATGCGCGAGGACCTGCCGTGCATAGGAGAAGGTGACAGACGGTCCGCGCACGAATCCGGCAAAGCGCGCCCGCGCAGAACCAATCCATCCCCAGACGAAACGCAGCGCGACGACACCCAGCGCCGCATAACCGGCCCACTCATGCCAGTGCCCGCCGCCCTCCCGCGTCACCCAGGCCAGCAGCACCGACACAACCAGCGACCAGTGCAGCACGCGCACCAGCGGATCCCAGACCCGCTGGCTTGCAGGGCCGGGCACTTCGTTGTTCTCAGCCATGCGCCGTGATCAGCGTTTGGTCGGAACCGGGGCGAGTGTCACCGGATGGAAATAGGCCTCGACACGCTCACCCTTGTCATTGATGGCATAGACCTCGTAGCAGCCGCCATCGACCTTGATGCGGCGTACCTGCCAGCCCCTGGCCTTCAGGTCGTTCTCGAGCTTGAGCTGTGGCTGCCAGCCCTGCTGCGAACCGGAGTCACAGGTCGCGAGGCCGGTTGCATGGGCAGGAATGGCAAAAGCGGTGAAACACAAAGCGGCAGCACACAGCATGGGGCGGAATGTTTTGTTCACGGTTGCACCTTGGACAGTCAGGTTGATCAATACCCAAGCGCAAGGCTGGCTGCAGGCTGGCTGCGGGCGTTCGTGGAATGCCCGCCGGCTGGGTGGCAAACACAGGGCACCGGCGGCAACCCCTCGATTCAGCTGCAATGCAATCCGCCGGCAGGGTGGATGATAGTTTTTCCGAAGGACAAGTCAACTCCAGAAGCAACTGATGACATCGCGTCATGGCATTGATTTCGTCGCATCTTCATCGCGTGTTCGTCGCAATTTCGTCGTCTGGCAGCGACACTTTTCAATTGCCCGGAATCCGGCACATCCGTGAAATGTGCGGAATGTCACGTCCCCCTCTCATGCCCAGTTGCACGCCTTCGCCATCACCGATATGCTTATGTCATAGGCTGTTGAAACAGAGATTCCTCTCGAAGTTCATCGCGCAGTTGATCGCTCGGTTCATCGATTTTCCCGCCGGTCCAGCAAGCGGCGGTCCAACGGGGGAACCCCTCCCTTCCCCCGTTTCTTTTTTTCCCGTGCCCGCCGACGAACCTGACAAACCCGGTGAATCGGCCCCGCAATCAGCGCGACTATAATGGCCGTATCGCGCAACTCCGCAAGAAGATAGGCGCATCCCGAAAGAGCCCCTGCTTGATTCATCGTGCCCTGATTGTCATTGCATGTACATTGGCCGTGCTTGCCTCCACGGCCGCAGCGGCCGCCACCGACCTGCAACTGTGGCATGCGATGGAAGGCGCGCCCGCCGAAGCGCTCATGGACCTCGCCAGTCGCTTCAATGCCTCGCAGCAGACCTGGCGCGTCGTGCCGGTCTACAAGGGCAACTATCAGGAAACATTTGCTGCCGGCCTTGCGGCAGCGCACACCGGCAAGGCTCCGCACATGCTGCAGGTGTACGAAGTCGGCACCGCAGACATGATGGCGGAACGCAACGCCTACAAGCCGCTGCACCAACTGACCGCGGAAACCCGCATTCCCGTGGACAAGGAGAGTTATTTTCCGCCGGCGGCGGCGTTCTATTCCGACCCTGCCGGGCGCCTGATGGCCCTGCCGTTCAACAGTTCGACGCCGGTGATGTACTACAACCGCGACGCCTTCATCAAGGCGGGCCTCGACCCGGACAAGCCGCCGGCCACCTGGTATGAACTGCAGCCCGCGCTGATCAAGCTGCAGGCCTCCGGCAGCGAGTGCCCCTACACCACGAGCTGGCAGTCGTGGGTGTTCGTGGAGAACGTCAGCGCCTGGCACAACCACCCGTTCGCCGAACCGAACAACGGCTTTGGCAACGGACGGCAGGAACTCACCTTCAACAGCCATCTCATGATCCGCCACATTTCGCTGATGTCGGCCTGGAGAAAATCGGACCTGTTCATCTACCCGGGCCGCACGAACGAAGGCGAGATCCGCTTTGCCACCGGTGAATGTGCCGTGCTCACCGGATCTTCCGCGGCAATGTCCAGCATCGCACGCGTCGCGCCCTTCAAGCTGGGCGTGGCACCGTTGCCGTATTACGACGACTTCAATCACGCGCCCTACAACACCCTGATCGGCGGTGGCGCGCTGTGGGTGATGGCCGGCAAGACTGCGGGTGAATACACCGGCGTCGCACGGTTCATGGAGTTCCTCGCCTCGCCGACGATCGCCGCCGAATGGCACAAGAA
>CAIYPG010000054.1 GCA_903928055.1 uncultured beta proteobacterium
ACCGGCGTTGGCTAATATTCAGCCGTCTGCTTGCTGCACCGCATCTGCCCCGCTCCGGAGTGCGCATGCCTCTCAATGGATGCGGGCCCGCCGCAAGTGCGGCCAGAGCATCAGCGTTTTGCAAACGACGCAGATCTGTCAGCACGCAATCTCGGGCAGAACGCCCAGAAATACCTGAACCAGCCGGTGGTGGTCTCAAACCGGCCGGGCGCCTCGGGGGCGATTGGCACAATGTCCGTGCGCACCGCACCAGCCGATGGTTACACCCTGCTGGCAGCACGCATTGCCACGCACGCCATTCTCCCCGCCATCGACACCAGGACACCGTACAAATGGAACGACTTCACATTCCTGTCGGTGCTTGAATTCAATCCCTATGTCTGCGCCGCGAAAAGCGACAGCCCGAACAAGACCATGACCGACCTTGTAGCGGACATCCGCAAAAATCCAGGCAAGCTGAATTTCTCGACGGCCGGCGCTGGCACGCTGCAGAACCTCGGTCCGCAATATCTCTTCGCGCTGGCCGGCCTGCCCAAGGATGCCGCGGTCGGCATCCATTACAAGGGTTCGCCGGAACTGGTGACCTCCCTGCTTGCCGGGCAGGTGCAGTTCGTGTGCAACAACCTCGGGACACTGCTGCCGCAGATACAGTCGGGAGCCCTGCGCGGGCTGCTGACCGCCACGCGCAATCCGCTGTCCGAATTGCCGGGTGTGCCCACGGCGCGCACGCTGGGCTGGGCGGAGTTCGAAAAGCTTGCCGCATGGTCCGCACTGGTCGGGCCGCCCGGACTGCCTGGCGAGGTGACATCGCGCTGGGCCGACGTGCTGGGCAAACTCTCGCGTGATCCGGAATGG
The DNA here is from genome assembly GCA_903928055.1 of uncultured beta proteobacterium. Classification (GTDB taxonomy): domain Bacteria; phylum Pseudomonadota; class Gammaproteobacteria; order Burkholderiales; family SG8-39; genus CAIYPG01. Next base: position 856 of record CAIYPG010000054.1, read on the forward strand.
CTGGCAGGCAACGAAAAACTGGGCGGAATTCCCGGCATACGCTCGGCAGCGGACACCGAGCGCTTCGTGCGGGAACAGTTCGAGCTCTACGACGGCCTGGTCACCCGCCTCGGTATCCGCGAGTAGCGAGCGGGACTGACAGCGCGGCTCACGCTGCCGACAACACCCCGTCCGTAAGCTGCAGCACCCGATTGGCACGCGCCGCAAGGCCGGGTTCGTGGGTGACGATCACGAAGCTGGTGCCACGGCGGCGATTCAGGTCGAGCATGAGTTCATAGACCTGTGCCGCAGTGTGCCGGTCGAGGTTGCCAGTCGGCTCATCAGCCAGAACGCAGGCCGGTTCGGTCACGAGCGCCCGTGCCAGCGCCGCGCGCTGACGCTCGCCGCCGGAGAGTTCGCCTGGTGCATGTTCCAGCCGCGCCCCCAGCCCGACTTCCTTCAGTACGGCCGCGGCTGCGGCGTGAGCATCCTTCACCGGCATGCGCCGGATCAAGAGCGGCATGGCGACATTCTCCAGCGCGCTGAATTCGGGCAGCAGGTGATGGAACTGGTAGACGAAGCCCAGCGAACGATTGCGCAGTTCGCCACGCTCCTTTTCCGAGAGCGCATCCATGCGCCTGCCAAGCACATGCACTTCGCCGGAGGTCGGGTCATCCAGACCGCCAAGCAGATGAAGCAGCGTGCTCTTGCCCGAACCCGAGCTGCCAACAATGGCGACGATTTCGCTGCGCGCAATCGAGAGGTTCACACCGGCCAGCACCGGCACCGCCACCCTGCCCTGGTGGTAGGTCTTGACCAGCGACTGGCATTCGAGGATCACTGATTCACTCATGGCCGCATCACTCATACCGAAGCGCCTCCGCCGGATTGATGCGCGAGGCGCGCCAGCTCGGATACAGTGTGGCAATGAAGCTCAGCACCAGCGACAGCAGCATGATCGACACCACATCGCCTTGCTGCAGGTCGGAGGGCAGCTCGCTGATGTAGTACACGTCCTTGGCGAGGAACTGGATGCCGAAGATGCGCTCGAGGAAGGGCACCACGACGTCGATGTTGAGCGCGAGCAGGACGCCGCCCACTACGCCGATCAGCGTGCCGATGACGCCGATCAGCAGACCCTGCACGATGAAGATGCGCATGATTCCGCCGGGGCTCGCGCCCAGCGTGCGCAGGATGGCGATGTCGGCGCGCTTGTCCGTGACCGCCATCACCAGCGTGGAGACGATATTGAATGCAGCCACCGCAACGATCAGCATCAGGATGATGAACATGACGTTCTTTTCGATCTGCACGGCGCGGAAGAAATTCGCGTGGCTGCGCGTCCAGTCGCTGATGTAGAGGTCGCCTTTCAACTGGGTGTACAGGTCGCGTGCCACCGCCTGCGACTGGAACAGGTCCTTGAGTTTCAGCCGCACGCCTGATACATCCTCGCCAAGGCTGTAGAGCTTCTGCGCATCGGCCAGATGAATGAGCGCGAGGCCCGAGTCGAACTCGAACATGCCAACCTCGAAGATGCCGACCACGCGGAACTGCTTCAGGCGCGGCAGCACGCCGGCCGGCGTCACCAGGCCCTGCGGCGCGATCAGCGTCACGCGCTCGCCAAGATGCGCGCCGACCGCGCGCGCCAGTTCCGAGCCGAGCACGATGCCGAACTCGCCTTCCTTCAGCGCATCCAGGCTGCCGCCCTTCATGTGCTCGCCGATCTCGGCCACCTTCGCCTCCGCCTCCGGAAGGATGCCGCGCACAATGGTGCCGCGCACGCCGCCGCTCATGGACAGCATGCCCTGGGCATTCACGTAGGGCGCTGCTGCGAGCACCTCGGGATTTTTGGCTGCGCCCTCCGCCACCGCCTGCCAGTCCGCCAGCCGGTTGTCCGGTCCAGAGATCTGCACATGTGAGGCGACTCCAAGGATGCGCGAGCGCAGTTCCTTCTGGAAGCCGTTCATCACCGACAAGACCACGATCAGCGCCGCCACGCCCAGGGCAATGCCCAGCATGGAGGTCATGGAAATGAAGGAAATGAAGCGGTTGCCGCTGCCGGAACGCTTGCGCGAGCGCGTGTAGCGCAGGCCCACCAGAAGTTCATATGAGCCGGCAAGGAAATTCGGAAGAGGCATTGTGTTCAGTTCGACTTCAATGACGGCGCGGAGTTCCAGCCGGGCCCCAGTGTGCCACAGGCACGGCATGCCTGTACTGCATTCACGGAGACATGCAATCTGCCCTCAGCCACTGCGCTTGCGACGCGTGGCCAGATTGACATCACGCGCCCGTTCCAGCGCCCGCTCATAATCGAGTTCGGCGATCTCGTGGAACAGCGCCTTGGTGTGGCGCAGCGCCGCCGCATCGGAACCGGCCAGCCCCTGTGCACAGGCCATCGCCTCCCCCATCAATTGCACGCGCGGCACGACGCGGCTCACGAGGCCGTACTGCAGCGCTTCTGCCGCCGTGATGCTGCGCCCGGTGAGGACCAGGTCAAGTGCCGCCTTGTGGCCCGCCGCGCGCATCAGCCCGACCATGATGGTGCCGGGCACGACTCCGAGCCTCACTTCCGGGTAGCTGAATTTCGCAGTATCGCTGGCGAGCACGATGTCGCAGGACAACGCCAGTCCGCAACCGCCGCCGATCGCCGTGCCGTTGATCGCCGCCACCACGGGCCGCGGGCACTGCCGCACCGCGCGAAACAGTGCAAGGCGCTGGTCTGCGGCCGCGCGCAACTGCGCTTCGCCGGCGGCGGCAATGCGTGCCAGCTCCTTGATGTCCGCGCCGGGACAGAAGACATCGCCGGTGGCCGTGATGAGCACGGCGCCGATGTTGTCGTCCTCGCCGGCAAGCCTGAGCGATTCCAGCATGACATCCATCATCGCGCCGTCCATGGCATTCTTCGCTTGCGGCCGGTCCAGCGTCAGCACCCGCACGCGGCCCTCCTGCCCGATGCGCAGCCCGATGTCTGCGATCATGCCTTTATTCATGATAATAAATATTCCATAAAATCTCTTGAAATGATGTCTTAAAATCAAAAGCGATAATAATATTTGATTATATTGTTGACGCTGCAGCCCTCTGCATTGGCCAAGCATAACAGCAGCGGTAGACTGCAACACCTCCAGCCCCGCCCCATACACCGAGATCGAGGAGAACCGCATGGGCAACAGACTTCCATCCATCAGCATCGATACCGCCTCACCCACGCAACTGGATGCGCTGCGCGACATCCAGCGCGATCGCGGGCTGAGCGGCTCGCAGATCGGCGCGCTGTTCGCCATGCTGCTGGCCTCGCCGGAGGCCGCGCGCCATGTCGGCAAGGTGGGCGCGCATTGCCGCTTTCATACGGCACTGCCACCGGCGCTGCGCGAGGCTGCCATTCTCGCTGCGACCTATGCCACCGGCTTTGAACTGGAGATCCGCGTCCACGAACCACTGGCCGCACAAAGCGGCGTGGCGGCAGAGGACATTGCCGCACTGGGCCGCGCCGACCATGACGCCCTGCCCGCGGAACTGGCCGACGTTGCGCGGCTGGCGCATGCCGTCGCCGCCGGCATTCCCGTCACTAATGCGGTATTCAATGCAGCCCGCTCGCGATTTGGCGACGGCGGCGTGGTGGACATCGCCGTTACCGCCGGCTACTACCTGATGCTGACGCGCGTCGGACGCGCGTTGATGCCGGGTTGAGTACCCAAGCCATACCAGGTTCGTCCTTCGACAGGCTCAGGACGAACGGTGCCTGATCGAACACCAAAAGGCTGATTCCGTTCGTGGTGAGCCCCTCGAACCATGAACGGACCCGGCCTGTTTGCGCCTGACTATTCCGTGGCAAACAAATCGGTGAATACATGCACCGGCGTATCCGCCAGCTTCGCGGCATCGCCGCACAGCGCGAGAATGCGCTGCGCCTGCGCCCCCGGAAACCGGGCCTCGATGGCATGCCTGAATTTCTCCGCGAGCATGGGCAGTGCTTCACTGCGCCGCGCGGGATGGCCCGGTGGATGCAGCACCTCCACCACGCCGCTCGTAGTTCCATCCTTGAATACGACTTCAATGGAATTCGGATTGGCCTGGTTGGCCGGGTCGAGGTACAGCGCGCTGTAGCGCTCGTCCTCGGTCACACTCATCAGCGCACGCAGGCGGTCGATACGCGGATCAGACGCTGCGTCATCCTCATAGTCATGCGCAAGCAGCCGGCCTTTCAGCAGCGTCACCGCAACTGCGTATTGCAGGCAATGGTCGCGGTCCGCGGCATTGCGCAGCGGACCGGTCTTGTTCACCTTGAGCAGCACCTGCTTGTGGGAGCGGACGCGGATTTCGGCGACATCGTCCAGACGCGCGGCAACCACCGGATGCAGTTTCAGCGCGCATTCGATGGCCGATTGCACATGGATCACCACCGGGTGGAATTTGTACAGCACGCCCTGAATGACCTTGTCGCCGGTCGGCCCGTCGCTGCCGAGAGTCCCCATGCGCAATGGCTGCCCGCCGAAAAACGCCTTGGAGAATCCCCACAGCGGATGCGAGACAACCTGCGGGTAGCCCGGCTCGTCCTTCACCGCCATCATGGCAAAGCGCACGGCCTGGCTGGTGCAGTCGGCGCCGGCCCAGCCCTTGCGCGGTCCGGTGTTCGAGCCGAAGCGATGCACACTCAGGCTGGGCTCGAAGAAGGCCAGCGAGGTCGCTGCGGCAATCTGTTCGCGCGTGCCGCCCAGCAGTTTTGCCACGACCGCAGCACAGGCCACCTTGGTCAGGAAGACATTGTCGATGCCGTGGGCCGAATAGGCGACATTCGTGCCCATTGCACCCTGGATGCCGTGCGCGCGTACCATGGCATCGAGCACTGCGGACATCGTCAGCGGTGCCTGACCCGCGGCCGCCCTGCTCCGGCTCAGGTGATCGGCTACCGCAAGGATGGCACCGACATCATCGGAAGGGTGCGTGGTCTGGGTGGTGATCCAGGTGTCACTCAGGTCCAGCCAGCGCACCATGCTGGCGATGTCGAAGGCGGCCTTGACCGGATCGAGCAGGAAGGCGGTGCCGGGCACGCGCGCACCTGTGCCCGGCGGCAGCACGGTGCCGGGCACCACCGGGCCGAGCAGATTCACGCAGGCCGGATGCTCCAGCGACTCCAGCGCGCAGGCGAGGCTGTCGAGCAGATTAAGTCGCGCCGCCTCCAGCGCCGCGGCACTGCGCGGCGCATCCGATGCAACGTAATCGACAATCTCGAGCAACTCCGGATCAGTGGGCAATGTGGCCACGGCGTCTTTTTTCATGTTTTCCCCTTTGGTTCCCTTTGTATTCGGCCATTCTAACAAGGGGCTCCCACAGCCCTTTGCCACACTGCACACCTGTTAGACTCGGCAGTCATGCATGTCCACCTGCTCGTCCCCGACCTGATCGCCGCCGCAGCGGAATTACGCCTGGACGCGGCGGAAACGCTGTTGGCCAGGGGCCGGCGCATCCGCAACACTGCTGCATCGACCGAGGATTGGCTGGCCACAAGCTACGGCCTGGAAGAAGGTGCCGCGGCGGCGGCATTCAGCCTGCTGGGCGATGGCGGTGCCTCATCGATTGCCGGCGAAGGTTGGTGGCTGCGCGCCGATCCCGTTCATCTGCGCATTGATCGCGATACGCTGGTGCTTGCCGACAGCTCGGTCTTTCCGATTTCGCAATCGGAGGCCGATTCGCTCACCGCCAGCCTCAACACGCACTTCGCCCCGGACCTGGAGATCCATGCACTCCATCCGGAGCGCTGGTATGCGCGGTTGAAATCCCCTTCCCTGTCGCGCCACCATCCGGTCACTGCAGGACGCGGCCAGGCCATTCCGCCCTTCCTGCCCCAGGGCTCTGATGCCATGCACTGGCAGTCGATCATGAACGAGGCGCAGATGCTGCTGCACGAACACCCGGTGAACGAGGCCCGCGAGGCGCGCGGCGAGTTGCCGGTGAACAGCATCTGGCTGTGGGGCGCGGGAAAAACAACCGCTGTCGACTCACGTCCGTTCGACCGCGTGCTTTCAGATGACCCTCTTGCCCGCGGCCTGGGCATGACTTCAGGTGCGAGCGTCGCCCCGCTGCCCGCCAACGCGGCCGCATGGCTTGCCGGGGCGCCTGAATCGGGCAATACGCTGGTGGCGCTGGACGCTCTGCGCGCACCGACTTCCTACGCTGAAACCGATGTTGCCGGGGAGGCCGCGCTTCAGCTTGAACGCGACTGGTTTGCACCCCTGCTTGCCGCGTTGTGCGCGGGCAGGATCGGCATGCTTACGCTCTGCGACTCATCGAATGGCATCACTTCGGAAACCGTGCGAACCGACCTGAACCGTTTCTGGCGCCGGCGCAAGCCGCTGGCGCATTACACAGACACGCCGAAATGACCTTGAACATCAATTCGCCCACCATTGCTGTTCGCCAGGTGCCGCTGCGCGCAGAGGACCAGTTGATCCGCGAAGGGCTGCACCCGGTCCTGGCGCGGCTGGCCGCCGCGCGCGGCATCAGCGACCGCGGGGAACTGGACGACGCGCTCGACAAGCTGCTGCCGCCTGCGGCGCTGAAGGGCATGGACACGGCTGCAAACCGCCTCGCCGATGCCATCGAAAAGCACGAGCGCATTGTCATCGTTGCCGATTACGACTGCGATGGCGCCACCGCCTGCGCCGTGGGCATGCGTGCGCTGCGGGCCATGCGCGGCACGGGTGGTGTGGACGGTGAACTGCAGTTCATCGTCCCCGACCGCTTTCGTTTCGGCTATGGCCTGACTCCGGAGATCGTCGCCCTCGCCGCGGAACTCAAGCCCGACATCATCATCACCGTGGACAACGGCATCGCCAGCGTGGAGGGTGTGACGGCAGCCAATGCGCTGGGCATCGAGGTTGTCGTCACTGATCATCACCTGCCCGGCGACACGCTGCCCGCTGCCGCTGCAATCGTGAATCCGAACCAGCCTGGCTGCACGTTCCCGAGCAAGGCGCTGGCCGGCGTGGGCGTGATGTTCTACGTGATGCTGGCGCTGCGCGCCGAATTGAGAAGGCGCGGCGCATTCAAGGAAGGCACCGGCCCCAACCTGGCCGAGCTGCTCGATCTCGTCGCCCTGGGCACGATCGCCGATGTGGTGCCTCTGGATCGCAACAACCGCGCGCTGGTAAGCCAGGGCCTGAAACGCATGCGCGCCGGAAAACTGCAGCCCGGCCTGCAGGCGCTGTTTGCGGTGGCCGGACGCGACCCGCGCCGCGCCGCTGGCTTTGATCTTGGCTTCCTGCTCGGCCCGCGCATCAATGCCGCGGGACGGCTGACCGACATGACATTGGGCATCGAATGCCTGATCAGCAACGACTATGGCCGCTCGCTGGACATCGCCCGCAGCCTCGATGACCTGAACCGCGAGCGACGCGTCATCGAGGGCGACATGCGCGAGCAGGCTGAACGCATGCTGGCCACGCTGGACGTGGGCGACACCACGTCGCTGGCATTGTTCGATCCTTCCTGGCACCAGGGCGTGGTGGGCATCCTTGCCGGCCGCGTCAAGGAACGCTTGCACCGGCCGGTGATCGCCTTTGCGCGCTCCTCCGAAAACAGCGACGAGATCAAGGGCTCTGGGCGTTCGATCCCCGGACTCCATCTGCGCGACGCGCTCGACCTCGTGGCCAAGCGCGAACCCGACCTGATCCTGCGTTTCGGCGGACATGCCGCTGCAGCAGGACTGACTGTGAAGGAAGAGAATTTCACGCGCTTCGCCGCCGCCTTCGACGCAGCGGTGCGGCACATGCTCACCCCGGAGGCACTGGCCCATCGCATCGACACTGACGGATCGCTCCCGCCGGACTATCTCAGCCTGAACACCGCGCGCCTGCTGGAAGAGCAGATCTGGGGCCAGGGCTTTCCGCAACCGCTGTTCTGGGACGAGTTCACGGTGACGAACCAGCGCATCGTCGGCGAAAAACACCTGAAACTGAAACTGAAGCGCAATGACCGGATGGTCGAAGCCATGCACTTCAATTCACTGGAGCCGCTGCCCGCGAATGTGCGCGCCGCCTACCGTGTCACCGCCAACGAATTCAACGGCATCCAGTCGCTGCAACTGGTGATTGAGCATTGGGAACCAATACCGGATGGGAAGCGATCCCGTTCCTGAGTCCGCTGCCGGGTCAGCCCGGCTGCATGCAGGCAACGAGGGACTTAAGGTCAGCCGACTGGCGCAGCGAAATCAGCGCCGCATACAGTCGATCGGCATTGATCCCCGCCTTTCCGGCTTCCACGCAATCGGTGAACTTGATCTTCAGATCTTCCACCTTGAGCGGCAATTCGGGATCGCCACGCACCTGGGCAATGGCGCCGCTGTCATGCACCGTGCCATCCTTCATGCCCACCTGCACGCGGTCGTGGACGGCGTAGCCGGGCCGCCGCGGATCGTCCCTCGGGTCTTCCTCGACACTCACGAGTTTCATCAGTGCCTGCACATCGGGTCGCAGCACAAATTCATCCTGCAATTCACCGAGGCCCGCGCGTCCACTGCCCAGGGTGGAGGCCATCGCAAATTCGATGCTGAACTTCGCCTCCAGGCCGGTCCTGGGCGCATGATTCAACAGGATCTGCGCATTGCGGGGGCTCAGCGAAACCTTGACCCAGTCGATCTTTACGGCGTCGATGGCCTTTTCGCGCTTCAGGTCGAGCGCGCCATCCAGTGCGCGATGCGCGCAGTAGCACATGGGATATTTCTTGACAGCCAGGCGGTTCCTGTCGAGGATCGCCCAACCGTCAGCCTTGAATGCAGGCGGGCTGTCGATGTCAACGCGGCCTTTTGGCGAGACGGCCGTCAGGAATCCGGGCCGATGCTCAAGGGCGTCCGGGCCGGCGGTGAAGCCAAGCGCAGCCAGGCGGGCCGACGCCAATCCGGAATGCGCCCCGCGTCCGGCGTGAAACGGCTTGGTCATGGTGCCGAAATTTGCCGTCAATCCGCTGCTCTGTGAAGCCGAAAGCGCAATCGCCATGGATGCCTTTTCGGCATCCAGCCGCCGCAGTGCCGCACAGGCCGCCGCCGCGCCGATGGGGCCGAAGATACCCGTGGGATGCCAGCCCTTTTCATGATGCTGGTCCGAGTCGCGCCGGGAAAGTTCGGCGAATACCTCATAGCCCACCGCATAGGCCCGGATGACATCCGCGCCGGATGCGCCGATGGCCTCGGCCTCGGCCAGGATCGCCGGCACCAGCACGGCACTGGGATGCCCGCCCTGCTGCGCCACATCGTCATAGTCCAGCGCATGCGCCGCCGTCCCGTTGATCCATGCGGCATCCAGTGCCGAAGCACGGCCCGTCCCCGTGACCAGCATGGCCTCCGTGCCGGCCGGGGCCAGCATGGCCTGCACGATCTGCGGCGCCGGCTCCTGGCGGCCGGCAATCATCACACCAACGGTGTCAACAAAGGCCGCGCAGACCTTGTCCGCCACTTCCGCCGGAATGTCCTCGTTGCGAATGCGTTCGACAAAACGACCCAGCTCCGCGGTCAAGGGAAACGCCATGATTTCTGCTCTCCACAAACATTGATGAAAGAAGGCCGGCACGCACTTGCCGGAAACGAAGGCATGCCGGAGATGCGGCCATTACCCAGAAAAATGGCGGCCTCAGATATCTCTCATCCCCGGCGAACGGGGGGAAGGCTGCGAGAATTCAATTCGCCCGTGTCGCAACCCACTTGCTGGTCTGCGCGCCGGTCTTCACCGTGCCTTCAATGGCGTTGCCGTTGACCTTGCCACTGTATTCGGCATTGCCCGCCTTGAACGTGATCTGGTCGCCACGCAGCTTGCCGCCGACACTGGCCGGCTGCCCGCCCGTTTCAAGCGAACCGCTGACCATCTGGTATTTCTGCTTCAGCGTCAGTTTGCCGCCGTTGAACTGCCAGGTGCCTTCAACCTTGGCCGGCACGATCCACATGTGGGCGATGCACCAGTAGCTGCAGTCACCGCCCTCGCCTGCCGTGGCAGTGTCGTCATCCTCCCAGTCGCCCATGGTGAACGAGTTGGAGACGACGCGAGTACCGGGCTTCATGTTGAGAATGGTGGGACGCAGCCTGAGATTCAGATCAGGCAACAGGAACAAGGTAATCACCGTGGCCTTGGAAAAATCAGTCTGGAAAATATCCGCTTTCATGAAAGTGGCCTTGTCGCTGACTCCGGCCTTGGCAGCGTTTTCCTGCGACAGTTTCACCATGTCCGGGTTGTATTCGATCCCCTGCGCCGTCACGCCCCGCCGGGCTGCGGCAATGACGGTGCGACCATCCCCCGACCCCAGGTCCATCAGGTAATCGGCCGGCGTCACCTTGGCCATGTCCAGCATCTTGCCCACGAGCACATCGGAGGTCGGCACCCAGACCACATCCTTGCCGGCCTGGCCGACTGAGGGCTTGAAGTCCGGCGTCTGGGCCATGACACCGTTTGCCAGTGACAGAGCCGTCACGGCCAGGCTGGCGACGAAGAGGGATTTGCGCAGCATCGGACTGAACACCGGACTTGCCTTCATGACATTCTCCTCTTGAGGGTTCAAACGGTTTTTGTTTTTACTTTCTTGCCGCAACGATGATGCCGACAAAGGTGACCAGCAGAACCGAGAACCAGATCAGCGACCATGCGGGAATGGACAGCCCCAGGAAGTCCCAGGGCTTCAGGACGCAGCTGCCGTCATATTGGAGCAGCGGCGGGATGATCTTGCCGACTTTGGACGCATCCAGCGCGCGCTCGAGCCACCCGCCCATGCATTCGAGCGCCCGTTCGTGGTCGCTCTGGATGTACAGGTGATAGCCCGCAGCCGCGGCTCCGCCTGCGGCAAACAGCACGCCAAAGCCGGCATAGGCGATCGTCCCGCCCTTGTCCGGCCGGTGAAGCCCGGCGGCAAGGGCCAGCAACGCGATGACAATGTAGAACAGCCGCTGCACGATACACCACGGGCAGGGATCAAGATTGAGCACATGCTGCACATACAGACCATAGCCGAGCAGGCTCAGGCACAAGAGGAAAATGGCGGTAAAGATGCCGGCAGGAACGCGTGATGGTGTTTTGGCCACGGACAGTTCAACCTGAAAAATCGGGAAATTTGCGTGTATCTAGGGTATCCGAGGGCGGGCGGAGCCGCAATCGCCCGTCCCCGCCCCTCGGAAGCGGCCGGCCGAGAGGGGGGCCGATGTATAATTTGCCCCTTTTTCCAAGGCAGTCATGGAAGCCGAACGCCTCAACACCCTTGCCAACGCGCTCTCTGATCTGGATACCCGGACAGCCGAGCTGCGGAGGTATCTTTGACTTCGACCAGAAGCAGCGGCGCCTGATCGAGGTCAGCGCTGAACTCGAAGACCCGAAGATCTGGGAAAACGCCAAGCGCGCACAGGATCTCGGACGCGAAAAGAAGCAGCTCGACGCCACCGTCGGCGTCCTCATCTCCCTGGACACCCAGTTGCGCGACCTGTCCGAGCTGTTCGCCCTGGCACGCGAGGAAGGCGACGACGCCACACTGCTCGCCATTGAAAGCGACACCGCCGTCGCCGAAAAAACCGTTGCCGGACTCGAGTTCCAGCGCATGTTTTCGCACCCGCAGGACCCCAACAACTGCTTCCTCGACATCCAGTCAGGATCGGGCGGCACCGAAGCGCAGGACTGGACGCGCATGTTGGAGCGCATGTACCTCCGTTACTGCGAACGCAAGGGCTTCAAGATCGATATCCTCGAGGAGTCCGAAGGTGAAATCGCCGGACTGAAAAGCGCCACGCTGAAGGTTTCCGGACCCTATGCCTACGGCCACCTGCGCACCGAGTCGGGCGTACACCGCCTGGTGCGCAAATCGCCCTTCGACTCGAACGCGCGGCGCCACACGTCGTTTTCCAGCGTGTTCGCCTACCCCGAGGTGGACGACAACATCGAGATCGAAATCAATCCGGCCGATTTGCGCGTCGACACCTATCGCGCATCCGGGGCCGGCGGCCAGCACATCAACAAGACCGACTCCGCAGTGCGCATCACCCACCTGCCGACAAACATCGTGGTGCAGTGCCAGAACGACCGGTCGCAGCACCGCAACCGCGCTGAGGCCATGGCGATGCTGAAATCGCGCTTGTACGAACTCGAGCTTCGCAAGCGGAACGAGACCAAGCAGGCGATGGAAGACTCGAAGACCGACATCGGCTGGGGCCACCAGATCCGCTCCTACGTGCTCGACCAGTCGCGCATCAAGGACCTGCGCACGAATGTCGAAATCGGCAACACCCAGTCCGTACTGGATGGCGACCTGGATGTTTTCATCAGCGCCAGCCTGAAGCAGGGCGTATAGCAAATACTCAGCCGCAACCGGAACCTCCCATGACACAGAACCCAGAGAACAGCAGCCCCGCCCAACCACAACAGCCGCAGGACGAAAACCAGATCATCGCCGAGCGCCGCGCGAAGCTGGGTGAACTGCGCAAGGCAGGGAATCCCTTCCCCAACGACTTCGAACGTGCCGATCTGGCCGCGGACCTGCATGCCGCATATGGAACTAAGGAAAAGGAAGCGCTGGAAGGCTCGCCGGTCAGCGTAAAGCTCGCCGGGCGCATGCTGCTGAAGCGAGTCATGGGCAAAGCCAGTTTCGCCACGCTGCAGGACATGAGCGGACGCATGCAGATCTACGTCACAAATGACCACGTCGGCCTGGATGTGCATGCCGCATTCAAGCACTGGGACATCGGCGACATCCTGGGAGTGGAAGGCACGCTGTTCAAGACGCGTACCGGCGAGCTCACGATCCAGGCGAAGTCGGTGCGGCTGTTGGCCAAGGCACTTCGCCCGTTGCCGGAGAAATTCCACGGCCTCACCGACCAGGAAGCGAAATACCGCCAGCGCTATGTGGACCTGATCACCAGCGAAGAATCGCGGCTGGTTTTCAAGCGGCGCAGCCAGATCGTGCAGGAGATCCGCCAGTTCATGACGGCCAGGGGCTACCTGGAAGTGGAAACGCCGATGATGCAGCCCATCCCCGGCGGCGCCAGCGCAAAGCCGTTCGTGACCCACCACAACGCACTCGACATGGAATTCTTCCTGCGCATCGCGCCGGAGCTCTATTTGAAGCGCCTCGTGGTCGGCGGCTTCGAGAAGGTGTTCGAGATCAACCGAAACTTCCGCAACGAGGGCATATCGACACGCCACAACCCGGAATTCACGATGATCGAATTCTATGAGGCGTATCGCGACTACCGCTACCTCATGGACTTCACCGAGGAGATGCTGCGCACCGTGGCGCAGAACGTACTCGGCACGACCCAGGTGAAGTACGGCGAGCATGTCATCGACCTGGGCAAGCCGTTTTCCCGCCTCTCGCCGATGCAAGCCATCCACGCACACTGCCCGGAATACAAGGATGCAGACCTGAACAACCGCGATTTCCTGATCGCCGAACTGAAGAAATTCGGTGCCCAGGTGAAGGGCGTTCCCGGAATCGGCGCCTTGCAGTTGATGCTATTTGAGGAAACCGCGGAATCCAAACTCATTCAACCAACCTTCATCGTTGACTATCCTGCCGAACTCTCCCCCCTCGCCCGCCGCAACGACACGAACCCCGACATCACCGACCGCTTCGAGTTGTTCATCACCGGTCGCGAGATGGCGAACGGCTTCTCAGAGTTGAACGACCCGGAAGACCAGGCCGCCCGCTTCCTGGAACAGGCGAAGGCCAAGGATGCCGGCGACGAGGAAGCCATGTACTACGACGCCGACTACATCCGCGCACTTGAACACGGCCTTCCGCCCACTGCCGGGGAAGGCATCGGCATTGACCGCCTTGTCATGCTGCTCACCGACAGCCCCAGCATCCGCGACGTGCTGCTGTTCCCGCACCTGCGGCCGGAATCCGCCTGACCGGGCCCTGACCCGGGGATCTGCAGGCATTTTTTCACGATCCTCCCCGCCTATTGTTACGGTGGGAACGGATTGTCACAATCCGTTACAGACAGTGCTGTCAGCGGCGCGATAATGAGTGCGTTACTCAGGCAGTACGCCACTCGGGAGAAAAACATGGAAAGCAGCGCCACAGGCACACCCCGCAGCACCCACCCCATGGTCATCATTGCCGCGATTGCGGTGACCGTATTCTCCCTGGTCGGCATCGGCGCCGTCATGGGCTGGATTCCGACTTCGACGGGAACCACCGCACCTGACATCAGTACGCAGTTTCCGGCATCGCCTGCCGCCCAAACCCAGACGCCGGTCAACGATCCCATCAAGGCGGTCGAAGCCAGGCCTGTGGAAACGCCCAAGGCTGCCGTCAAACCCGTCCCGCACAAGCCGCCGGTGGCCAAGGTTGCCGCCGCGCCGGAACATGCGCCGAACCGCGTTGAACACACCATTGATCCTGCCGCGCCGGCCACGGTGGCCGCTGTCGAGCCCGTCAAAGCCCCGTGCTACGAATGCGGCACGATCGAATCAATCCGGGAAATTGAAAAGCCCGGCCAGGCCAGCGGCGCAGGCGCAGTTGCCGGTGGATTGCTGGGAGGACTGCTCGGACATCAGGTCGGCAATGGCCGCGGCCGAGACGTCATGGCCGTGGTGGGTGCCGTGGGCGGTGCGGTCGCCGGCAACCAGGTGGAGAAGAATGTGAAGAAGGCCAAGACCTACGAAATCATGGTGCGCTTCGAGGATGGCACCACACAGACCATTCCCCAGGAAACCGCGCCTGCCTGGCGCACCGGCGACAAGGTGCGCGTCGTCAACGGACAACTGCAATCGAACGGCTGAAGGCTCACTCTCTACTGGCAAGGGCGCCTTACAGGCGCTCGAAAATTGCCGCGATGCCCTGCCCACCGCCAATGCACATCGTCACCAACGCATAGCGCTTCTGCAGGCGCTGCAGTTCGTAGAGAGCCTTCACCGTCAGGAGTGCACCTGTCGCACCAATCGGATGGCCCAGCGCCACGGCACCGCCATTGGCATTCACTCGCGCCGGATCAAGGCCCAGGTCACGCGTGACGGCCATGGCCTGTACGGCAAATGCCTCATTGGATTCAATCACGTCCATGTCAGCCGGTTTCAGGCCGGACTTCTCGAACAAACGCTTCACCGCAGGGATGGGTCCCAGCCCCATCAACTCCGGATCCACCCCGGCGTGTGCATAGGCCACCAGCCTTGCCAGCGGCTTCAAACCCTGCTTCGCCGCCGCACCGGCCTCCATCATGACGATGGCTGCGGCCGCATCATTGAGTCCCGACGCATTTCCTGCAGTCACCGTGCCGTCTTTCTTGAAAGCCGGCCGCAGTTTCTGCAGATCCTCGATCGTGAGTCCCTTGCGCACATGCTCGTCGGTTGTGAACTGCACTACGCCCTTGCGCGATTTGATTTCCACCGGGACGATCTGGCTCGCGAACCGGCCCTGCTCGATCGCTTCGACTGCCCGGCGATGGCTCTCCAGCGCAAAGGCATCCTGCTGCTCGCGTGTAATGCCGTACTTTGCTGCAATATTCTCGGCGGTGATGCCCATGTGGCCGTGACCGAACGGATCATGCAGCGCTGCGGTCATGGCATCAACGACGGCGGCATCACCCATGCGCTGCCCCCAGCGGCCAGAGGGTAGGAAGTAGGCAGCACGGCTCATGCTCTCGGCGCCCGCGCCAATGACACAGTCGGTATCACCCAGAAGAATATGCTGGGCTGCGGAAACAATCGCTTGCAGGCCGGAACCACACAGGCGATTGACTGTGAGGCATGGCGTATCGAACGGCAATCCGCCGTCCACCGCGGCAACGCGCGAGATGTACATGTCACGTGCCTCACCATGAATCACGCTGCCCAGCACGACGTGCCCCACCCGTGCAGGATCAACCTTCGCCCGCGATACCACCTCGCGGATCACGGCAGCGCCCAGCGCCGTCGGTGGAACCTCCTTGAGCGATCCGCCGTAATCACCAATCGCGGTACGCACGCCACTCAGGACCACCACTTCGCGTTGTGTCATGTTCTCTCCTTGTCAGCCGGCTGTTGCAGGGCAAAGCCCCTGTGTCGCAGTGGAAGCGCTCAGGCCTTCTTCGAGGCCCTGGTTACCGTTTTGGCATAAAGGTCATGCGCACCCGCTTTGGTGACCCTGACCTCGGCGAATTCGCCGGACTTCAGCTTTCCGGCATTTTCAACATACACCAGCCCGTCAATCTCCGGAGCATCCGCACTGGAGCGCGCGACAGCCGTGCCGTCCGCCTGCACCTCATCGACCAGAACCTTGAGGATCTTGCCTACTTTCGCCCTCAAACGGCGGGCGCTGATCTTTTCCTGAAGCTGCATGAGCCGCGCTCTGCGCTCTTCGCGCACCTCATCAGGAACGATGTCGGGCAGGTCGTTCGCCTTCGCGCCCTCAACAGGGGAATAAGCGAAGCAACCCACGCGATCCAGTTCTGCCTCGGACAGGAAATCGAGCAATTCCTGGAATTCGGCTTCGGTCTCGCCCGGAAAGCCGGCAATGAAAGTGCTGCGTATGGTCAGATCCGGACAGATCGCGCGCCAGGCGCGGATGCGCTCAAGGTTCACCTCGGCGTGCGCCGGACGCTTCATCAGCTTGAGAATGCGTCGGCTGGCGTGCTGGAACGGCACATCGAGGTAAGGCAGCACCCTGCCCTCGGCCATGAGCGGAATGACCTCATCGACACTGGGATAGGGATAAACATAATGCAGGCGCACCCAGACACCAAGCTCCCCGAGCGCGCGCGCCAGGTCGGTCATGCGCGTCTTGACCGGCTTGCCGCCCCAGAAGCCGGTGCGGTAGCGCGTATCCACGCCATAGGCACTGGTGTCTTGGGAGATGACCAACAGCTCCTTCACGCCTGCCTTGGCCAGATTCTCCGCTTCCAGCATCACCTCGCCAATGGGTCTCGAAACCAGATCGCCACGCATGGACGGAATGATGCAGAACGTGCAGCGATGGTTGCAGCCCTCGGAAATCTTCAGGTAGGCGTAATGGCGAGGCGTCAGCTTGATGCCCTGCGGCGGCACGAGGCTGGTGAAGGGATTGGCGGTTTCCTCCAGTGGCTGGGGCAGGTGCTCGTGCACTGCGGTCATTACCTCACCCACCGCATGCGGGCCGGTCACTGCCAGTACGCGGGGATGCGTCTTGCGTACCACATCCCCCTTGGCACCGAGACAGCCGGTCACGATGACCTTGCCGTTCTTGGCCAGCGCCTCGCCGATGGCGTCCAGCGACTCCTCGACAGCCGAATCGATGAAGCCGCAGGTGTTGACCACAACCAGGTCCGCGCCTTCATAGCTGGGCGATATGGCATAGCCCTCGGTGCGCAGCTGCGTGAGGATTCGCTCGGAATCGACCAACGCTTTCGGACAGCCGAGTGAAACGAACCCGACTTTGGGGGTGGCAATGGGCATGGGGAAAATGCTTCGGAAAAAGACCCGGATGCAACCTGCAGGCCGGGTGGACGCCTACTTCTTTTCGCCGTCCTTCTTGTCTTCGGTCGTGGCGGCAGCGCTGTCTGCACCACCGGCCGGCGGCGTGAATCCCGGGAAGGGGAATCCGGTAAACATGTTCCGTGTCTGGTTTTGCAACTGTTCATTCATCTGGGAGAACATGTTGCGGCTCTGATCCATATAGGTCGAAACCAGGTTCTGCATGGCCGGCCCCTGGAAGGACAGGAACTGGCGCCACATGTCCTGATTTGCCGCAGGGTTGTTGCCATACATGGATGCCGACTGGTCCTGCAGCCTTTTTTGCAGGTCATTGAACAACTGGATGTTGCTCTCCATGTAGGATCCGACCATGCCCTGCATGGCACTGCCATAGAAGCGGATGAACTGCGTGAGCACGTCCGATGAAAACATCGGCGCCCCCCCTGCTTCTTCTTCAAGGATGATCTGCAGCAGGATGCTGCGCGTCAGGTCATCACCGCTCTTGGCATCCACCACGTGGAAGCTTTCCTGCTTGAGCACGAGCTCCTTGACGTCGGCCAGCGTGATATAGGTACTGGTCTTGGTGTCGTAGAGGCGACGATTGGGATACTTCTTGATCAGGCGGACAGTGTCGGACATGGTAGGCCGTCTCTAATAAGTTTGATCAAAACTGAGGTGCCCCGCGGAGCCATTGACCGCCGCCCGCTGAACACGCCCCTCCTCGGGTATTGCATTGCACCATACACCAATCCGACGAGCATGGCGAGTTTGGCCGCCGGGGAGCCCCGGCGGGTCGCAACATACGGCCACTACTGCATGTGCTGACCGCCATTGATGGCGATGTTCGCACCATTGACGAACGCGGCCTCCTCGGAACACAGATAAATGATCAGGCCGGCAACCTCTTCAGGCTTGCCCAGCCTTCCCCCGGGAATCTGGGGAATGATTTTCGTATCCAGGATCTCCTTGGGGATCGCCGTCACCATTTTGGTGCCGATATAGCCCGGCGAAATGGTATTGACCGTCACGCCCTTGCGCGCCACTTCCAGCGACAGGGACTTCGTGAATCCGTGCATGCCGGACTTGGCTGCTGAGTAGTTCGTCTGCCCGAAAGCACCTTTGGAGCCATTGACCGACGACACGTTGATGATGCGTCCCCAGCCCCGATCCACCATGCCGTCGCAAACCTGCTTCGTCATGTTGAACACCGAGTCCAGATTGGTGCGCAGGACAATGTCCCAGTCCGCTTTGGTCATTTTCTTGAAGGTCATGTCGCGCGTGATCCCGGCGTTGTTGACCAGGATGTCGACCGGACCAACGTCCTTCACGATCTGCTCGACACACTTCACGCACGAGTCGTAGTCGCCGACATCGACACCGTAGGCGCGGAAGCTGTAGCCCCTGGCCTTCTGGTCTGCCAGCCATTTCTCTGCCGTCTTGTTCGACGGTGAATACGTCACCACGACCTGATAGCCTGCATCGGCCATTTTGGAGCTGATGGTCTCGCCCAGACCGCCCATGCCGCCGGTCACTACTGCAACTCTGGTTCCCATGATTCCCCCTTTTAACTCAAACCATTCGAAGCGCTGCTTTTATGGCTAGCGTTCCACGGCCAATGCAACACCCATGCCACCCCCGATGCACAGGGATGCGAGACCGCGCTTGGCATCACGGCGGATCATTTCATGCAGCAGCGTGACCAGAATGCGGCATCCGGACGCGCCAATCGGATGCCCCAGGGCAATCGCCCCGCCATTCACATTGATCTTCGAGGTATCCCAGCCCATCTGCTTGTTGACCGCCATCGCCTGTGCAGCGAATGCCTCGTTGATTTCCATCAGGTCCAGGTCCGAATGCTCCCAGCCGGCTTTGGCGAGGCACAACTGCGAGGCCGGCACGGGCCCCATGCCCATGATCTTCGGATCAACACCCGCCGATGAATAGGCGCGGATTTTCGCCAGCGGATTGAGACCCAGTTCCTGCGCTTTTTTCGCTGACATCATGATGACCGCAGCAGCGCCGTCATTGATGCCGGAGGCATTTCCGGCAGTTACCGAGCCAGTCTTGTCAAACGCGGGACGCAAGGCCGCCAGCGCTTCAGCCGTGGTGCCATGCTTGGGATACTCATCTGCGTCGAAGGACAAAGCCGGACCCTTGCGCTGGGGGATCTCGATGGGAATGATCTCGTCCTTGAAACGTCCGGCCTTCTGTGCAGCTTCGGTCTTCTGCTGGCTTGCGGCAGCAAAAGCATCCTGCTCCGCGCGCGAAATGCCGAACTGCCTGGCCACATTCTCCGCCGTCACGCCCATGTGATAGTTGTTATAGACGTCCCAGAGGCCATCCACGATCATCGAGTCAACGAGCTTTGCGTCACCCATGCGAAAGCCGTCACGCGATCCCTGCATGAGGTGCGGGGCCAGGCTCATGTTCTCCTGCCCGCCGGCGATGATGATGTCGGCATCGCCGGCCTTGATGGCCTGTGCGGCAAGATGTGTTGCCTTCAGGCCGGAGCCGCACACCTTGTTGACGGTCATGGCCGGAACCATGTCGGGCACCCCCGCCTTGAGCGAGGCCTGGCGGGCGCCGTTCTGGCCGATGCCCGCCGTCAGCACCTGTCCCAGAATGACTTCGGAAACCTGCTCCGGCTTGATGCCGGACCTCGCCAGCAAGGTGCGAATCACATGCGCGCCGAGTTCCGAAGCGGGGATTTTCGACAGTGCACCGCCAAACTTGCCGATGGCGGTGCGTCCTGCTGCGACGATTACGACGTCTGTCATGTCCTTCTCCTGTTCAATGGGTTCCGCTGCGGATCGCTGGCGGATTCATTTCCACCCGCATCATCCCGGGCAGCGTTCTCTTTCATTCATACTACGCGCTCCCGGACATAGCGCCCGGGAGCCGCTTCAATAGCCTTGTGCCCGCGCCCGCCCAGGCGCTTCTTTGCCTTGATCGTCTTGCCGGCGTGGCCTGCAAGCCAGGCACTCCAGTCGCGCCACCAACTTCCCGGATGCTCCGTAGCACCCTGCATCCAGGCCTCTGGATCCGAAGGCAGTTTCGTGCCCGTCCAGTAGCTGCGGCGGTTTTTGCCCGCGGGATTGACCACCCCGGCAATGTGCCCGCTTGCGCCCAGCACAAAGCGCAGATCCCCCTTGAGCAGCCCCGCGGAACGATAGGCACTGTGCCAGGGGACGATATGGTCTTCGCGCGTCGCCAGCAGGTAGGCGGGCATGCGCAGCCGTCCGAGGTCGACTGGCTGGCCGAGCATGGTGAGCTTGCCGGGAATGCGCAGGTTGTTTTCCAGATAGGTGTTGCGCAGGTACCAGCAATACATCGGACCGGGCAGATTCGTGGAATCCCCGTTCCAGTACAGCAGGTCGAACGCCTCGGGCCGCTTGCCCTTGAGATAGTTGTTGACCACGTAAGACCAGACCAGGTCGTTGGCGCGCAGCGCCGAAAACACGAAGGCCAGATCCCGCCCCGGCATGATGCCGCCCTGCCCCATCGCCGCCTCTCGGGCTTCGACATTGGCCTCATCCACGAACAGGCCGATTTCGCCGGTTTCCGAAAAATCCAGCATGGCTGCGAGCAGGGTCAGGCTTTCCACCCAGTCCTCGCCGCGCGCAGCCTGTACCGCTAACGCCGATCCAAGCAGCGTGCCACCGACACAGAAACCAACGGCATTGATCTTGTCCACGCCGCTGATTTCACGCACGGTCGCAATGGCACGAAGGACGCCGTCCTGCAGGTAGTCATCCCAGGTTAGCTTGTCCTGTTCTGCCAGAATGTTTCTCCAGGACACCATGAACACCGTGTGTCCCTGCTCCACCGCGTAGCGCACCAGGGAGTTATCCGGCTGCAGGTCGAGGATGTAGTACTTGTTAATGCACGGCGGCACGATCAGCAGCGGTCGCTGGTGCACATTCTCCGTCAACGGCTTGTACTGGATAAGCTCGATGAGTTCATTGCGGAAGACCACGGCGCCTTCGGAAGTGCCCACATTACGGCCAACCTCGAATGCCGACTCATCGGTGATCGAGATGCG
Organism: uncultured beta proteobacterium; assembly: GCA_903928055.1. Taxonomy (GTDB): domain Bacteria; phylum Pseudomonadota; class Gammaproteobacteria; order Burkholderiales; family SG8-39; genus CAIYPG01. The sequence goes on from CAIYPG010000054.1 coordinate 22,267, forward strand.
CCCCTTTTGCGCATCCTCCATCAGATTCTGCATGCCCTGCGTCAGGCTGGCCCCCTGTGTCTCGAGCGCGAGCTTGAGCGCCTCGGGGTTGGTGGCGGCAAAGTTGGCCGGACTGAAGGCATCAATCATCTGGCGCGCGGCGAAATGCAATTGCTCTCTGGACCGTGCGTCCAGGTCAAAGGCGTCGATCGCCTCGTTGATATAGCGCGCATTGATGAGGTAGCTCTGGCGCAGATAATCGTAAAACGGCGCCGATCGCCATTCCGCACCCGAAAAACGGCGATCACCCGGTGCTGGCGACTCCACCGCCGCTGAGGGGTGGCCGGGCCCTGCCGCCGCGAGAGCTGCCCAGAGCCGAAGGTGCTGCTCCGAGAATCGGAGTTGCAGTTCGGCAAGCCGGCCGGCAACTTCCGGAGTATGCGTCCCCGCCGTCTGCAATGCGGATTTCAACTGGGGGTCCGCACCGGCAGTCATGGCTTCAAGGAAATTCCGGGTCAATGCCTGCCACGCTTGCGCGGGGCTGGCTTCCGGTGTGGGCGCTGAGGATGGCATTGGAACTCGATCAGTACTGCGTGGAGTGGATTGCAAGCCGCCCGGGAGCGGTCACATATGCAGTTTATCATCGAAAAACAAGGTCGCTTTCCAGCACCAGCCACATGGCAAAACCTGCTCATTCGTTGCATCCTTTGCGTCATGACCTGCAAAGGAAAAATCACGGTCTTGCATCGTCGCCCCTTGGAAATCACCATCATTTACATATAAGAATAATTGAACCGCTTCAGCATGTTCAATTAATATCGCCACAGCGCATCGGTGCTTTGCGGCCTCTGCTTCACTTTGCCGCCGATCCGGATTGCACCGCCATAAATTTCATACAAAGGAGAGGACATGGGAAAGCTTGACGGCCGGGTGGCCATTGTCACCGGCGCGAGTCGTGGAATCGGGGAGCAGATCGCACTGTTGTTTGCGACGGAAGGCGCCAAAGTGGTCTGCGCAGCCCGCACGGTGAATGACGGTGATCACCGCATGCTGGAGGGCTCCATCAGCACGACGGTTCGCAAGGTCAGGGAAGCCGGCGGGCAGGCCATCGCGGTTGCAACCGACGTTTCCAGTGAAGCGGACTGCATCAAGCTCGTTCAGGCTGCAAAGGACGCCTTCGGACCAGTCGACATATTGATCAACAATGCCGCACTCAACTGGTACATTCCCGTCGTTGATTATGACGTGAAGAAGTGGATGAAGGCATTTGCCGTGGACGTACATGGCCCATTCATGATGTCCAAGTACGTACTGCCCGGCATGATGGAATTGCGCCGCGGTGCCATCGTCAACATCTCCTCCGGCGCCGCGATCGGCCCGGGACGCGGCCCCTACGGCACCAAGGGCAATCGCCACGGCGGAACATTGTATGGAGCGGCCAAGGCTGCGCTGGAGCGCTTCACCCAGGGTTTGGCCCAGGAAGTCGAGAGCTACAACATCTCGGTGGCGGCGGTATCACCGTCGCAGGTCGTTCCTACGCCCGGAACGGTGCACCACAAGCTGGTCCCCGGCCTGGATGATCCGAATTCGGAACCGCCGATCATGATGGCGAAGGCAGCACTGCTGCTCGCCAGCCAGCCCGTGGACAAGGTCACCGGACGCGTCACCTACAGTCAGCAGATCCTGAAGGAATTCGGCTGGATCACGGAGGCCAAGGGCCGCGGCGTGACCACGCCGGGTACAGGGTATTCGCAGATCTAAACCGCGCAGTCTTGTCGCCGCTGCGAGGGCAAATCATGCCCTCGCGGCGGCGACCCCGATGCACAGTCAATCGACTTCGCCTCCGCCAAGATCCCTTTCCGCTTCGTCCATCAGATCGCTCCAGCCTGCCGGCAGGCTGATTGGCGCGCCGGCCAGTTTTGGCGATTGCGCCGCCTGCATCCAGAACGCATGTGTCGGATGGCCTCCACCGGCCACAACGATGGCGATGTTCTCCGGCTTTGCGGTAATCGGCCAGGGATCTCGTAACGTTGCGGTCAGCCCGTCACGCTCCACATACTCCAGCAGTCCGGTACGCTTCAGTTCATCCATGGAAAGACTGGAATGCTCCCAGAGGAATTGCTGGATCGATTGCCGGGTCCAACCCAGGTCCGCCAACTGCCGCGCTACCGCCCGGGAGATCAGCAGCACACCCGGAGTTCCCTCGTAATAGCACGCAAAGCCGTTGGCATTGTTCGCCCTAATATGGGAGGCGATGCGATGCAGGCTGTTGACTGCCTCCTCTTCCAGGGTGGGAATGCGTATGCTCCGGCGCAAGATGTTTGTCGCGCCCGAGGCCACTACGACACTCACGCTATTGCTACCCGCCGGACGCCCCATATGGCTGGAATTGAATGGCGCCCACCCTAACGGAAGTCCAGCCTCGTCCTCGGCAAACACCGCATTCGTGTATCGCATGGCACCGAACATGGCCATGGTGCCGATGCCCGGCAGCGCTCCGCCGACATTCTGCTGCAACAGCCGCAATGCCCTGCCTGTCGCCGCACCGGCGGGATGACGGGGATCGGGGCCGAGCAGGCCGAAACCCGAATTGAGAGCGATCTGTGACGCCACAGGGCCGTTGACGATCACAACCGGAAACGTACTCGAGGACGTGGCCTGCCAGCCTTCGTGTTTGAGCTCGGGATCGAATATCGCCTGGACCGTCGCAATCAGCACGGGGAGGTATTCCGGACGACCTCCCGCCATGGCAAGAGCAACTGCCAGTGTTTCCACGGTGGCGATGCCACCACGCGGCATGAAGCGCCCGATCTCGGCGTCACTCGCAAGGTCGGTGCCTCGCAAAATCCAGGTAACGCGCTCCCTGGTCGGCGGGACCAGCGGCAGACCATCACCCCAGCGCCGCCTCAGAAACAGTCGGTTGAAATTGTCCTGCGCAGCAGGATAGTCTGCCCCATCGACAGCAATCAGCGGCAGCCGCGCTGAATACTTGCGTGGCACCGGTGCTTTCCATTGCGTCAGGCCAGCGACAAATTCTTCCAATCCGGATACGACTGGTGAAAGATCGCTTTCCACCAGGAAGGTGGCGATCGGAAAAGTCACCATGGCGATGTCCGGTGCAAAGCCGATCCCGGCTACTGCGTTGCGCACGACCCCGACAAAATCCTCACGTGCCAGAACCACGGCTGGCAAACCCCTCTGCTCGATCTTGGCAGCAGCACGGCCGCCGTCAGTGGCGCACCGCCCTCAGGCGGCATTGCCGACGATGACCGCGTCACACCCCTTCTCGACCAGGAGGTCGATCGTCTTGTCGTCCTGAATCCTGCCATTGCTGCCGTCGACCATGACGAATTTTGCGTCCGGATACCGCTGCTGGAGCGTAGCCTGCAGCAGCGGCAGGGCACGATGCGCCTGCCAGATCTGATTGGACAGCAGACCGATCGTCCTGCCGCCCAGGTCATTCAGACGCGGAGCGAACGGCAGGCTGACGCCGGTCGCTCCTGCGGGATTGAACACTTCCAGTTTTATTGCCATCAGGACCTCGCAGTCATTTAATCAGACGCGGAACGTGTCAGCCCTCGCGTGAAATCACGACATCAGATCCCGAGCTGCAATGCATCGGGATTTTCCTTGTAGAACTTTGTCCACTTGACGATTTCCCGATCGAGGCGCTTCTCCAGATCGTCGGGCGTGTTGTAGCTCTCTGCATCGGAACCGTCTGCTGCCATCTTTTCGATTATCGACGGATTCTGCAGTATGCCGTTCACTTCCTTATTCAGCGCAAGGATGATGGGCCGCGGCGTTCCGCCCGTGGCAAAAAGAGAATGCGTGATGACGGCATCAAGGTCTGGCAGACCGGCCTCCGTTGCCGTCGGAACATCAGGAAAGGCCTTGCTGCGGCGTATTGCGGTCGTAACGATGGCCCTGAGCTTGCCGGCCTTGACGTGGATGCCGACCGTCACCGAACTGCCGAACAGCAGTTGCAGGCGCCCGGCAATGGCATCCAGCGCGGCTGTTGCAGCGCCCTTGTAAGGCACGTTCTCGATCTTGGTACCGGTCAGGTTGCGGAAATCCACCATGCCCGTATAGGACGGCGAGGTGTACCCGGATGATCCGAAGTTCAGCTTGCCCGGATTGGCCTTGGCATAGGCAATCAGCTCCCTGAGGTTGTAGATCGGCAACTGTGGCGCCACCGTCAGGATGTACGCCTGGGTATCCATGTGGATCACCGGAGCAAACGCCTTGCGTGTGTCGAAATCCACGACCTTCAGCATGGGTGCAATGGCAATCGCACTGTTGGACGCCACATACAACGTGTAGCCGTCCGGCGGAGCCTTGGCAACATATTGCATGGCAATTGCGCCGCTGGCACCGGTCTTGTTCTCGACGACAAAGGCCCCGCCCATGCGGCCAACCAGTTGATTGGCAACCTCGCGTGCAATGACGTCCGTCCCGCCGCCTGCGGCAACACCGGCAATGATGTGAACCGGCATCTTCCTGGGGTAGTTGTCCGGCAGTGCCTGGGCGCCGACGAAGGCGGGAGCACAGGCCAGCAGAACCGCCACCCCTTTCAGGATGTCATTGCCCTTTTCTTTTCTCATGTTCTCCTCCTCTTGCTTTTTTGGAACTGCGCACCCGCGAATGCAGCCATGCCACACATCGATGCGCAGAATTACCGGAATCTGGCGCGACAAAATAGCATCAGCCGTACAAATTGAGAAATGTTAAAAAAGCTCGTTCAATATCTGCTTTTCCTATAGCAGCAGAAACAGGAAGTATTGCCATACCTGGATGGCGGGTGCGCCGGTAAGCTGTTCGACAGGAATCCGGGCATCATGAACCGCAGGTTCGGCCGGTCCGATCTTTACTAAAAAACAGGAGGAACAATGAATCATCTGCGCCCCGCCATAATCTCACTACTGCTAACCGGCTGCCTAACGACGGCTGTGTTGGCGGCCGGCATCGAAAAAATCGAGCCCAGTGCGCCGACTGCCACCCTGGTGGATGGCAAGGCCGCGATCAAGTTCACGATTACCGGCGTCTCGGACGACGCTGACAACTGCGGCTACTGGGTTGACTACGGCGACGGTGACAGCCCCGACACACGCGTGCTCAGCAAGTCTGAAGGCCTGCTTCCCCGTGTCATGGAACATACCTTTACCAAGCCAGGCGGATTTTCGGTTCAGGTCAAGGGACAGCGGGTCAAGGCCCTCTTCGGCTGCAGAGGGGACGCGTCCACCATGGTGACCATCCTTGCACCCGGCGGAAAACCATCGGCAGTAGCAGTGAAATCCGCCGCCCCACTTTCGTCATACTGCCCCGACGGCTGGCAGGTGCAGGCACGCTCGGTAGACCGTAAGACCGGCGCATTCAGTTGCACACCGGTCTTGCCCACCAAGAAAATCGAATGCGGGCCGGGCCTTGCATACTATGAAAGCGGCGGTAGCCTGGGTTGCCGCAAAGGCAAATAGGCGTTCGCAGAGATACAACCCTGCGAAAGTGCAATGACAACTATTACAAATATGAAGGCCGCGTCCGCGCGGCCTTTTGTATTGAATTGAGGCGTCAGAAATTGAACCGTCAACCACCTGCCCCAAAAGAAGGGCATTAATTTGCCGGACTATATGTGTCAACACTTCAATAAAAGATACCGCTCGTCACCGTGCCCCTCGCTTGCCTCACGCATCTGGAATATGCTTAAATGCTTCGAAGCTGATGGCAAGAAAATCAACTCATAATCAAAACTGTCAACAGTTTTCACCTTAATCAGAATCACCAGAATCTCCGTCGCCAGCGGCCTCGGACCAACCGGTGAATCAGGCAGAGGTGCACCATCCTTACCCTGTGTGCCTCAGAACAATTGCCATGTACATCGACAGACACGCAAAAGGACAAAATTGAAAGCCGTACAGATCGACCGCTATGGCGGACCTGAAGAACTGCATTATCGCGATGTCGCCGAGCCGCAGGCTGCAGCCGGCGAGATTCTTGTCGACATCCACGCCGTCAGCGTCAATCCCGGTGACATCAAGGTGCGCAAGGGACTTCGTCCCGAGTTTCTCAAGGATGGTTTTCCCCACACCATGGGCCGCGATTTCTCAGGAATCGTTCGCAGCATCGGCCCGGGCGTCACCGGGTTCAGAACGGGAGATGCAGTCTTCGGGGTGCTTGCGTTGGGCAAGGAAGGCACCTACGCCGAACGCGTCTGTGTGCCTGCAGAACTGGCGACACGCAAGCCGGCTGCAAAGAGTCATGTCGATACCGTCTCCATGGCGCTGACCGGCCTCACGGCACTGTATGCCGTGGAAGACAGCGCCGCAGTGAAGTCCGGTGAAACCATACTGATTCACGGCGGCTCCGGCGGTATCGGCACGTTCTCGGTGCAATACTGCAAACACGTTGGGGCGACTGTGTATGTCACTGCCAGTGCCCGCAATCATGAGTATGTCAAATGGCTGGGCGCGGACGCTGCGATCGACTATCACACCCAGGATTTCACCAAGCTGGTTCCGCCATGCGACGTGGTATTCGACATGATCGGAGGTGAGGTGCAGCGACGTTCACTGGATGTCATCAAGCCGGGCGGCCGCATCGTCAGTGTTGCAGCCAGCGTGGCCAATATACAAGGCGTACGCAGCGACATCGAAGTACTGCGTCCGCTCGTCACGCGTGATCGAAAACATCTCGATCGCGTCGCAGAATTGCTGGTGGGCGGCGGCGTCCGCCCCCCGCCCATTACCCGCATGAAGCTGTCCGAGGTGCGCGCAGCCCATGAACTGATGGAAAGCGGGACGTTGCAGGGCAAGATCGTGTTCGAAGTCCGGCCGGAGTGAATGGCCTGTCGGCCGCATGCAGCAAGAACCACAAACCAGTTCGCGATAAGGAGTCAATGATGTCCGGAATCCGCTTAGCAGCCTTGTTGATGTGCATCTGTGCCACCGCGCAGGCACAGAACTATCCGACCAGGCCGATCCGTTTCGAAACGGGCAGCATCGGCAGCAATGGCGATGTCACCTCGCGCCTGATAGGACCAACCATGGGACAGGCGCTCGGCCAATCCATCGTCGTGGAGAACCGCTCCAGCGGCATCATCCTCGGCGAAACCGTCGCAAAGTCTGCACCGGACGGTCACACACTGCTGATTACCGGCAGCTCCTTCTGGCTCGCGCCCTTCCTCGAGCAATCAGTGCCATGGGATCCCATCCGTGACTTCGCCCCTGTTTCACTGCTCGCCACCTCGCCCAACCTGATCGTCGTGCACCCTTCGGTGGCGGCGAAGAACGTGAAAGAACTGATCGCGCTTGCCAAATCAAAGCCCGGCGAACTCAACTATGCCTCGGGCTCCACCGGCTCGACACCGCATCTGGCGGCCGAACTGTTCAATGCCATGGCGCAGGTCAACATCGTTCGCGTCAACTACAAGGGCATAGGCCCGGCCACAAACGATCTGATCGCCGGACAGGTGCAGGTCATGTTCCCCAACGCCAGCGGCGCAGCCGAACACGTGAAATCGGGCCGCATGCGCGCGCTCGCCATCACCACTGCCAAACCATCAAAACTGTTCCCGGACCTGCCCACCGTGGCATCTGCGGGACTGCCCGGTTATGAAGCCGAAGTGCTCAACGGCATGTTCGCACCAACCAAGACCCCGCAAGCTGTCATCACACGCATCAACGAGGAGGCAGCCCGCGCACTGCAGCGCCCTGAGATTCGGGAAAAACTGTTCAATACCGGCGTTGAAGTCATTGCCGAAGGCCCCGATCAACTCATGGCCGCCGTCAAACGCGAAATGACCGTATGGGGAAAGCTGATTCGCGACCAGAACATCCGCAATCAATGACCAATCAGTGACAAACGCGCCCGGCGCACAAGTCGAGCCTGTCAATGCGGGCAGGCAAAAAAACCTGCGAATGGTTTTTCCGGCGCGCTGGTCAGCGCGAGATTCCCAGTTCGCGCTGCATATCCTGAATCGCCTGTTCGCGTGTGCGTTTCATCCAGCGCGGACGTTTGCCCATCGGCTGGTTCTGAATGTTCGGGTGCACTTTCAGCGCCACGAACACCGGTCCGGGCTCGCCGAGTATCCCCGGTAGTGCCGCGGCAAATTCGTCAAGCTCAGTGAAGGCAAAGGCGCGCGGGTAACCCGCTCCGCGGGCAATCACATCATAGGCGACGTTCTTCGCATTGGGCACAGGCTGCCCGCCCGTGGTCGCATAGCATTCGTTATCAAGCATGATGTGAAAAAAATTGGCGGGCCGCTGCTCGGCCACGGTCAGCAGAATGTTCATGCCCATTTGAACCTCACCTTCGGAGTCGAACAACACCACTTTGCGCTTTGGCAACGCCAGCGCCACACCGAGCGCGAATGCCGCGTACCCGCCCATCGCGGGATCCCCCAAAGGCAAATCCAGATTTACACGCGTACTGACTTCGACCCAAAAGATCCCAGCGCGCCCGGGAATCACAATCGAATCGCCACGATACTGGTTGAATGCCTGCAACACGTCTGACACATACATCATCGTTTTTCTCCAGAACGTTCGGATTTGTGCGCTATTGGCCCCAGACCCCGCACGTCAAGACTTCAGTGATTGAACCCGTGGTATTCATCGGCCACAAGAACCGCCACCGGGCGCCTGGTCTTTCGTGCCTCTTCAAATGCAACTTCAATGCGCGATGCGTCGGCGTCGCTCTCGACGATGTAGTACTTGATACCAAAGGCGTTCAGAAACGGCTCGGTATAGACGGCCGCCGTGTCCTGTGTGACACCATGCCGGGTCCAGCCGCGCAGCCCCACCATCAGCACCACGGGCACGCTCAAACCAAGCAGCCAGCCCCGGATAGAGTCCCCCGATTCCATGAGACCCGTGTTCTGGATCAGGATGACCGGCGTCTTTCCCCCGGCTGCAAGCCCCGCCGCAGTGGAACAGGCCAGGCCCTCGCGCGCCACCGCCACCAGACTCAGACCTGGCTCGGCTTTCATCAGCAGATACAGCCAGTTGGTTTCACTGTCAGGCAACCAGACGATGTGCGTGACCCTCTGCTTTTTCAACTCCCCTAGCACCACCTCCGGGCTCAACTGCACCGTCACCGCATTGCTCATTCCTGCCTCCTTGATGGTCCGCTACGATATTGGTGGCCGATTGCCTTCGGGTAAATTTCCCTTCCATTCAGTCCAGTCGTCGCCGAACAATTCAACCGGATGCTGTGCGCGCTCAGCCCCGTTTCCACACATCATTGATTCCGCCGCGCAATAGCGGTCACACCCCCAGCAGTTCCTCTCCGGATGGGCGGGATGAGTCGGGAATTTTTTTGGCATGAGTTATCGGCAACAGGCGATCAGTACCTAGGTTAAGCAGACGGCAACGCCAACTGTTGATCCTGATCAACTGCGAAGCTCCATTCATGCGCGAAGTGTTCTCATCCCTTCGTACAACTGCGCGCTACGGATCTGTGCTGCCGCACACGCGGGGGAACTGATGCGTTCAACCCGATTGGCAGAATGACGTCTCGCAGAAGTTGCAACGCCTAGGAGTCACTGGACCTCGTTGTGCATGCACTACGGGTGTAGTAGTTGAGGTCGGGAGGTCGGCTGCAAGTGTATGCGCCGCACAAAAAAACAAAGGGCTCCTTGATCGGAACCCTTTGATTTAGTTGGTCGGGGCGAGAGGATTTGAACCTCCGACCACCTGCACCCCATGCAGGTACGCTACCAGGCTGCGCTACGCCCCGAGACAGATCAAATTATAGCAGAGGGCACCCCCTGCTCCGGCGCGATTTAGGCGCGCAGCAGGTCGAGAACTAATTTGATCTCCGAGCGGAATGCGGAGAGATCGCTCGCTGTTGCCGCAACCGATGCCTCGACCTTGCCAGAACGGCCGCCATGAGTACCGACACCTTCATCAAGACGATTGCGGGCACCGCTGATGGTGAACCCCTGCTCATAAAGCAGATCGCGAATGCGCCGAATGAGGAGAACTTCGTGGTGCTGGTAGTAACGGCGGTTGCCGCGCCGCTTGACCGGCTTCAACTGGGTGAATTCCTGCTCCCAATAGCGCAACACATGCGGCTTGACACCACACAGCTCGCTCACCTCGCCAATGGTGAAATAGCGCTTGGCCGGAATCGGCGCGAGGCTATCCTTGCTGCGTGTCGCCTGGGGTTCCATGAGCCTGCTCAACAAGCGCCTTCAGCTTCTGGCTGGCATGAAAAGTCACCACCCGTCTTGCCGTGATTGGGATTTCTTCGCCAGTCTTGGGATTGCGACCCGGACGCTGCGGCTTGTCCCGTAACTGGAAATTGCCGAAACCGGACAGCTTGACCGAATCGCCGTTTTCCAGCGCCAGTCGCACCTCTTCAAAGAAGGTTTCGACCATGTCCTTGGCCTCACGTTTATTGAGGCCAACCTTCTCGAACAGCATGTCCGCGAGTTCTGCTTTGGTAAGCGTCATCATTCCCCCCATGGGAAGCCCTGAAGAATCTGCTGTTTTTTTGACATTGTTAATACGAATTGCTTTGGATTCAGGGCCTTGCCGTGTCGTGTCGGATTCCGGCATCCCTCCGCACCGGCATCTTTTTCCCCTTAACTGCGCAACTTTGCACCGAACCGGTCTGCCAGTGCCTTGCTCAGGCATGCCATCGCAAAATCAGCATCCTGATCGGTCAATGTTTTATCAGTATCTTGCATAACTACGCGAAACGCAAGGCTTTTTTCTCCAGGAGCGATGCCCTTTCCGCGATAAACATCGAACAAACGAATGTCTCGCACAACGGCCTCACGCTGGGCATCCATTTCGTCCAGCAACGCCCGGACTTCGATACTCTCGGCCACCAAAACGGCAATATCCCGTACCACTGGCGGGAATTTTGACACCTCCCGATACACCGGCATGCCGCGGTCGCCCAGCAACCGGAGGTCGATTTCGAACACGACCGGCGGCGCCGGGAGCTCGTATTTCTGCTGCCAACGCGGATGTAGTTCGCCGATCCAGCCGGCCTCCTCCCCATCGATCAGGATGAGCGCAGAACGACCAGGATGAAGTGCAGGGTGCGGGGCGCGCTCAAAGCGCGCCAGCCTCGGGGCAATCAGCGCCTCGACATCACCCTTGGCATCGAAGAAATCCACGGGACGCGTGGCGACGCCCCATTGCTCGTCCCAGGCCGGACCACAGGCCATGCCGGCAATGTGAATCGGCTGGCGTACACCGGCCACATCGTGATCGCCATCCTTCACCGCGGCATCACGCATGAATACGCGACCCAGCTCGAACACGCGAACCTGCTCCGTCTTCCGTGCCAGGTTATAGCGCAGCGTCCCGAGCAGGCTGCCAATGAGTGTCGAACGCATGACCGACTGCTGGCTCGCAATGGGATTGAGCAAACGGATGGGCTGGTCGTTGCCCGCGAAATCGCTTTCCCAGGCCTCTTCGACAAAACTGAAATTGATGACTTCCTGGTAACCGGCTGCAACCAGACGGTCTCGCAACGCATGCGATGCAAGCTGGCGCTCTGGCGCACTGCGCATGATCGCGGGCACCACGGGCGGCAATGCCGGAATGCGATCGAATCCGTAGACCCGCGCCACTTCCTCGATGAGATCTTCCTCGATCTCGATGTCAAAGCGCCAGGACGGCGGCGCGACCACAAAGGCTTCGGAGCCCTCGCGCGCGAACGGCAGACCAAGGCGCAAAAATATCGAAGCCATCTCGTCGGCAGCAATCGCCACACCGATGATTTTTTGTGCGCGCGCAATGCGCATGCGCACCGGCTTGCGCTCGGGCAGTTGCGCAACCCTGTCATCGACCGGCCCCGCCTCACCACCGCAGATTTGCAAAATAAGCGCCGTAGCACGCTCTATTCCAGACACATTGTTATCAAAATCGACACCGCGCTCAAAGCGGTGCGAGGCGTCACTGGAAAAGTTGAAACGGCGTGAACGGCCGGCGATGAACGACGGATAGAAGAATGCCGACTCAAGAAAAATATTTCGCGATGTGGTCTCAGCCTTGGTCGAGTCCCCACCCATGATGCCGGCCAGACCGATCGGGCCCGTAGCATCGGTGATGCACAGGACGCCCTCGTCCACCGCGACCGTCTGCTCGTTCAGCAGCTTCAACTGCTCGCCCTTGCGGCCGAAGCGCACATCGATGCCGCCCTTCAGCTTATCCAGGTCGTAGACATGCAGCGGCCGCCCCAGTTCGAGCATGACGTAGTTCGTGACATCCACCAGCGCCGAAATCGGCCGTTGACCCGCGCGCTCGAGGCACTCTTTCATCCAGGATGGCGTAGGTGCGGAAGCGTCCACATTGCGGATGACTCGCCCGGTGAAACGGCCGCATCCATTGGCATCCGATATCTTGACCGGAAACGTGTCTGCATTCCTTGCCGGCACTGCGTCCACTGGCGGAGGAACCAGCTTCGTGCCGGTTAGTGCCGAAACTTCACGCGCAACCCCCAGCACCGAAAGGCAATCCGCACGATTTGGAGTCAATTTGATCGTGAAAACATGATCGTCCAGCGCCAGCACTTCACGCACATCGCGGCCCACCGGCGCATCGTCGGCCAGCACGAGCAATCCGCCGTGCTCCGAGGAGATGCCCAGTTCCTTTGCAGAACACAGCATGCCGCTGCTGTCCACACCGCGCATCTTCGCAGCCTTGATCTCGAACGGTTTGTCCGGTGATTCACCCGGCAGCTTCGCACCGATCAGCGCGCAGGGCACCTTCATGCCTGCCGCGACGTTGGGGGCCCCGCAGACAATGTTGAGCACCGTACCCGTGCCGGCATCCACGCTGCAGACATTCAGCCGATCTGCATTGGGGTGCTTGCCCACCGTCAGCACCTTGGCCACCACCACGCCGCTGAACGGCGGCGCCACCGGATCGCAGGCCTCGACCTCAAGGCCGGACATGGTGAGGAGGTGGGACAAATCCTCCGTCGTCAGCGACGGATTGGCCATTTGCCTCAGCCAGTGTTCAGAGAATTGCATCTTTCAGGTCCCGGCGTCAGGGTCAGGCGAATTGCTTCAGGAAGCGCAGATCGCCGTCAAAGAACAAACGAAGATCGTCGATGCCATAGCGCAGCATCGTGAGGCGTTCGAGGCCTGAGCCGAAGGCAAAACCGACATGGCGCTCCGGATCGAGGCCGTAATTGCGGATGACCACCGGATGCACCTGCCCCGCCCCGGATATCTCCAGCCACCGGCCCTTGTTCGGACCGGCAGTAAACATCATGTCGATTTCCGCCGAGGGTTCGGTAAACGGAAAGAACGACGGGCGGAAACGCACCTGCAGGTCGTCGGACTCAAAGAACCGTTTGAGGAAATCGGTGTACACGCCCTTCAGATCGGCAAAGCTGATGTCCTCGTCGATCCACAGGCCCTCGACTTGATGGAACATCGGCGAATGCGTGGCATCGGAGTCAACGCGGTAAGTGCGCCCCGGCGCAATGACCTTGATCGGTGGCTTGTGCTGGCGCGCATAGCGCACCTGCATGGGACTGGTATGGGTGCGCAGCAGCAGATTGAGGCCCGATGCGTCCTTCATGTCCACATAGAAGGTGTCCTGCATGGAGCGTGCCGGATGGTTTTCCGGATTGTTCAGCGCAGTAAAGTTGTTCCAGTCGGTTTCGATCTCCGGACCGTCGGCAATGTCAAAGCCGATGGACGCAAAGATGGACTCGATGCGCTGCCAGGTGCGCATGACCGGATGGATGCCGCCGCGGCTGCGCCCGCGGCCAGGCAGTGTGACGTCGATCGCCTCTTCGGCCAGTCGCGCCTCCAGCGAAGCATTCGCCAGAGCGGCACGGCGTGCCACAAGCGCTTCCTCGATGCGGTTCTTGGCGCCATTGATGCGGCCGCCCGCCTCTTTCCGCTCTTCGGGGGGAAGCTTGCCCAGGCCCTTCAGGGCCTCGGTCAGTGATCCCGATTTGCCGAGATAGCCGGCCTTGATGCGCTCAAGCTCTGCGGCATCGGCAGTGCTGCCGAATTCCGCGATGGCCTTTGCGACAAGCGCTTCGAGATCTTGCATGGGATGAATGTCGGATAAAACCGGATGCTGCAGACGGGCAATGCTGCAAGGCACCGTCCCCTTCCGCAAGGAAGAGGACGGTGGGAAATCACTCAGCTTGCGAGTTTGGCCTTGGCCTGATTCACAATGGCTGCAAACGCCGCCTTGTCCATCACGGCGATGTCAGCCAGAACCTTGCGGTCCACTTCAATGCCGGCTTTCTTCAGGCCGTTCATAAAGACGCTGTAGCTCAGGCCGCACTCGCGGGCTGCCGCGTTGATGCGGGCAATCCACAACACACGGAACTGGCGCTTGCGCTGCCGGCGGTCACGGTAGGCATACTGCCCGGCCTTCATAACAGCTTCTTTGGCAATCCGGAATACATTGCCACGACGGCCGCGGAATCCCTTGGCTGCGTCGATGATCTTCTTGTGTCTTGCGTGTGCGGTTACGCCGCGTTTCACTCTTGGCATGATCTACCCCTTAAGCGTACGGCAGCATGGCGCGCACGGAGCGCATATTGGTCGCATTGATCTGCTGGGTGCCCCGCAGATGACGCTTCCGCTTGGTGGTCTTCTTGGTGAGGATGTGGCGCAGAAAGGCGTGCGAACGCTTGATGCCGCCGCTCCCCTGCACCGTAAAGCGCTTGGCGGCGCTCTTCTTGGTCTTCATCTTGGGCATGAAATGCCTCCGTTTTGTCATCGCGCCGGGTGGCCCCCTGCGGGAGCGCTTCCAGACCTCGGCACAACTTGTTTGCGGCCGTTGCCGGCCGCGGGCGATACATCAGGCCGGTGCTTTGGCCGCGGGCGTCGCCGTAGTCGTAGTACTACTGCTGCTTTCGGCAGGCTTTGTCGCCACCTTGCCTTTTTTCGGCGCCAGCACCATGACAAGCTGCCGGCCTTCCATCTTCGGGAACTGCTCCACCGTGCTGTACAACTCGAGATCGTTCTTGACGCGCTCAATCAGCCGGTAACCGAATTCCTGGTGCGCCATTTCACGTCCGCGGTAACGCAGCGTGATCTTGGCCTTGTCGCCTTCTTCGAGAAACTTGATCAGATTGCGCAGCTTGATCTGGTAGTCGCCCTCATCGGTACCCGGCCGAAACTTCACTTCCTTGACCTGGATCTGCTTCTGCTTGAGCTTGGCTTCGTGCGCCTTCTTCGCTTCACGGTACTTGAACTTGCCGAAGTCCATGAGCTTGCACACGGGCGGCTGCGCCGTTGGCGCAATTTCCACCAGATCCACCTCGGCTTCCTCGGCCATTTTCATGGCCTGGAAAATGGGCACTATCCCGAGTTGTTCTCCTTCCTGACCGACGAGCCGCACTTCCGGCGCGGTAATCTCCCCGTTCAAACGCTGCGGCTTCTCTCTCTCAGTGGCGATGTTCAGTAACCTCTTAATAATTAAAAAATTAAGCCGTCCGGCCCGACCTGACTTCCTGTTGGAAGCGAGCAATGAACTCAGCCAGAGTCATCTGACCGAGATCTTCACCGCCGCGGGCACGCACGGCCACCTTGTCGGCCGCCTTTTCCTTGTCACCTACAACCAGGAGATAAGGCAGCTTCTGCATGCTATGTTCCCGAATTTTATAGGTTATTTTCTCATTTCTCAAGTCGGACTCGACGCGCAGCCCCGCCGCCCTCAGGCTGGCGACCACCTGACCGGCATATTCAGCCTGCCCTTCCGAGATATTGAGCACCATCACCTGTACTGGCGCGAGCCACGCCGGCAGCGCTCCTGCATGATTTTCCAGAAGAATCCCGATAAAACGCTCCATTGAGCCCACAATCGCCCGATGCAGCATCACCGGAATCTTGCGAGTATTGTCCTCAGCCACATATTCGGCCCCGAGTCGCTCCGGCATGGAGAAATCCACCTGGATCGTGCCGCACTGCCACACCCGGCCGATCGAGTCCTTGAGCGAAAACTCGATCTTCGGGCCGTAAAACGCCCCCTCGCCCTTCAATTCCTCCCAAGGGACGCCGGCGGCATCCAGGGCATGGCTCAAGGCAGCCTCGGCCTTGTCCCAGCTCGCGTCCGACCCCACCCGCTTGGGCGGACGGGTCGAGAGCTTGTAGATGATGTCCTTGAACTCGAAGTCCGTGTACACCCGCTGCAGCAACGCGATGAAATCCGCCACTTCGGGCTGAATCTGTTCTTCGGTGCAGAAAATATGCCCATCGTCCTGGGTGAAGCCGCGGATGCGCATGATGCCGTGCAATGAGCCCGAGGGCTCGTTGCGGTGGCAGGAGCCGAATTCACCGTAGCGGAGCGGCAGGTCGCGGTAGCTGCGCAGGCCTTTGTTGAAGATCTGCACGTGTCCCGGGCAGTTCATCGGCTTGATGGCGTAGTCGCGATTCTCGGAGGACGTGGTGAACATGTTCTCCTTGTAGTTCTCCCAGTGGCCGGATTTCTCCCAAAGGCTGCGGTCCAGTATCTGCGGGCAGCGCACTTCCTGATAGCCGTTGTCGATATAGACCTTGCGCAGGTATTGCTCGATGACCTGCCAGACTGCCCAGCCCTTGGGGTGCCAGAACACCATGCCCGGCGCCTCCTCCTGGAAATGGAACAGGTCCAGTTGTGTGGCCAGCCGGCGGTGATCGCGTTTTTCCGCCTCCTCCAGCATGTGGAGGTAGGCATCCTGCTCATCCTTCTTCGCCCAGGCCGTGCCGTAGATGCGCTGGAGCATTTCGTTTTTCGAGTCGCCGCGCCAGTAGGCACCTGCCACCTTCATCAGCTTGAACACCTTGAGCTTGCCCGTGGAGGGAACATGCGGCCCGCGGCACA